>DASTNV010000150.1:0-10299 GCA_035762725.1 Lapillicoccus sp.
GGTGGGCCCGGCCGGGATCGAACCGACGACACCCGCGGTGTAAACGCGGTGCTCTGCCAACTGAGCTACAGGCCCCTGCCCCGTGCCGCCAGCGGCAGGTCGAGGCGGGGCAAAGTCTGTCAGACCGAGGCGGTCGCGCTCCGCAGCTCGGCCAGGGCCGCGCGGTACTGACCGAAGTCGCGCGCCTCTCCCGGGCCATTGACGACCGACCACCGGACGACGCCCTCGGTGTCGAGAAGGAAGGTCCCGCGGGTCGCGAACCCGGTCTTGTCCCAGAACACGCCGAACGCTCGCGCGGTCTCCCCGTGCGGCCAGAAGTCGCTGAGCAGCGGGAAGAAGTACCCCTCGGCGTCGGCCCAGGCCCGAAGTGACTCCATCGGGTCGCACGAGACGGCGAGAACCTGGATGTCGTCGCCCTCGAACTCCTCGAGGTGCTCGCGGATCTCGCCGAGCTCACCGGTGCAGATGCCGGAGAAGGCGAACGGGAAGAACACGACGACGACGTTCTTCCGGCCACGGAAGTCGTCGAGGGAGACCCTCTCGCCGAACTGGTTGCGCAGCGCGAAGCTCGGGGCGGGTTCGCCGACGGCCAACGGCGCCGAGGTCGAGTCGGTCATGCGGGCCATCCTGTCAAAGAGCGCCGACCACATCGAAACGCCGACGGTCTCGCCAGCCGGACGGTCTGGAGATATATCTCAGCGGCGCTGTCCGCGCGGAGCGACCAGCCGAACGGCGCTCCACCCGGGGCTCGCGTTGGCCCCGCCGGCCGTGTGGAGTCCGGCCGTCACGGCCGCCTCCTCGATCTCGCTGGCGTCGACGTGGTCGAGGCTGCCGGCCCGTGGCGTCATGAGGACGACGAACCCGTTGTCGGCGAGGTTGGTGAGGGCGTCGACCAGGGTGTCGACGAGGTCGCCGTCGACCGCCCGGAACCAGATGAGAACAGCGTCGGCGACGTCGCCGTACTCGTCGTCCTCGAGCTCGGTGCCGGTGAGATCCTCGATCGCGAAGCGCAGCTCGTCGTCGACGTCACTGTCCCAGCCGAGCTCCAGCACGACCTGGCGCTCCCCGAACCCGAGCTTGGCCAGTGCGCCACCGGCCGATCCGGGCGAGGCCGCGTGCGCGGTCGTCCCCACGGTGCATGTCCCCTTCGTGCGTCGTTTCTCAAAGCACTATCCACGGTAGTGGGTGAGCCGACACCGTGGCACCTGATGCACAGTCCGTGGACCCGTTGTCGCAGGTCGCGACGCATACAGTGGGGTGGTGGGACGGGTGACGCGACGCGCTCCGGCGCTGCGCTACGTGGTCACCGCGGACGTCCAGCCGCGGGTGGTCCGGCGCCCCGACACCCTCGCGGTAGAGGAGCCGATGGAGATCCGCGTCGACGGGTCGCCGTTGACCGTCACCATGCGCACGCCGGGCGACGACTTCGACCTCACCCTCGGCTTCCTCCACAGTGAGGGCCTGATCGCCTCCGCCGACGACGTCGCACGGCTGATGCACTGCCTCGATACAGACGACGACGGCTCGCCCACTTACAACGTCGTCGACGTCACCCTCCGTGACGGAATCTCATTGCCGGACAACGCCGAACGCGCGTTCCTCACGACCAGCTCGTGCGGGGTATGCGGCACAGCGAGCATCGACGCTCTCCAGACCACCAGCCGGTATGCGGTCGCTGACGACTCCGTGACAGTCGACCCCGCCGTGCTCTGCAGCCTCCCTGGCCGAATGCGCAGCACCCAGAAGGGTTTCGACCGCACCGGCGGCATGCATGCGGCGGGGTTGTTCACGGCGGAGGGCGAGCTCCTCGTCGTTCGCGAGGACGTCGGCCGCCACAACGCCGTCGACAAGGTCGTTGGGTGGGCGCTGCGCGAGAACCGCGTGCCGCTCGTCGGCCATGTCCTTGTCGTGTCCAGCCGAGCCAGCTTCGAGCTGGCCCAGAAAGCCAACGCTGCGGGCATACCCGTCCTGGCGGCGGTGTCCGCCGCATCGTCACTCGCCGTCGACCTCGCCGAGCGGGTCGGCCTCACCCTGGCCGGGTTCGTCCGCCCCCCGCACCTCACCGTGTATGCCGGTGAGCACCGGCTGGTGACCCCGGCCGCTGTAGGACGTGCGTCGCTCTGACCTCCGCACGCCTGGCGGGCCCCGCCGCCTTGGACGTGCGTCGTCCGCACGGCTAAGGCGGTGGGAGGATGGTCGGGACGAACACGACGCCGTGGCTCCGAAAGGACGATGCTCTGTGGCACGACAGGAAGCCGGACCCATCCTCAACGGCATCCCCAGCCAGCTCCCCGACACCGACCCGGAGGAGACCCAGGAGTGGCTCGACTCGCTGGACGGCGTGATCGACGCCTCCGGCCGCACCCGGGCCCGCTACGTGATGCTCAAGCTGCTCGAGCGCGCCCGTGAGATGCAGGTCGGGGTGCCATCGCTGACGGCGACGGACTACATCAACACGATCAGCCCCGAACAGGAGCCGTGGTTCCCGGGCGACGAGGACGTCGAGCGCGAGTACCGCCGGTGGATCCGCTGGAACGCCGCGATCATGGTCCACCGCGCCCAGCGGCCGGGGATCGGCGTCGGCGGGCACATCTCGACGTATGCGTCCGCAGCGACGCTCTACGAGGTCGGGATGAACCACTTCTTCCGCGGTCCCGACCACCCGGGCGGCGGCGACCAGATCTTCTTCCAGGGCCACGCCTCCCCCGGCATGTATGCCCGGGCCTTCCTCGAGGGTCGGCTCACCGAGGACCAGCTCGACGGGTTCCGGCAGGAGAAGAGCCACATCGTCGACGGCGAGATCCAGGCGGTCCCGTCGTACCCGCACCCGCGGCTGATGCCGAACTTCTGGCAGTTCCCGACGGTGTCGATGGGCATTGGTCCCATGAACGCGATCTACCAGGCGCAGTTCAACAAGTACCTGCAGCACCGGGGCATCAAGGACACGTCGGACCAGCACGTGTGGGCGTTCCTCGGCGACGGCGAGATGGACGAGCCCGAGTCGCGCGGCCTGCTGCAGGTCGCGGCGAACGACGAGCTCGACAACCTCACCTTCGTCATCAACTGCAACCTGCAGCGCCTCGACGGCCCGGTTCGCGGCAACGGCAAGATCATCCAGGAGCTGGAGGCGTTCTTCCGCGGCGCCGGCTGGAACGTCATCAAGGTGATCTGGGGCCGCGGCTGGGACAAGCTGCTCGCCGCCGACCGCGACGGCGCGCTCGTCCACGTCATGAACTCCACGAGCGACGGCGACTACCAGACCTTCCGCGCCAACGACGGCGCCTACGTCCGCGAGCACTTCTTCGGCCGCGACCCGCGGACGCGGGCCATGGTCGAAGGCTGGTCCGACGAGGACGTGTGGTGGGCGCTGAAGCGCGGTGGGCACGACTACCGGAAGGTCTTCGCCGCATACCAGGCGGCCATGAACCACACCGGGCAGCCGACGGTCATCCTCGCGAAGACGATCAAGGGCTACGGCCTGGGCTCGCACTTCGCCGGCCGCAACGCGACCCACCAGATGAAGAAGATGACGCTGGACGACCTCAAGGCGTTCCGCGACGACATGCGCATCCCGGTGACCGACGAGCAGCTCGAGGCCAACCCCTACGAGCCGCCGTACTACCACCCCGGCAAGGACAACAAGGCGATCCAGTACATGATGGAGCGCCGCGCGGCCCTCGGCGGCGGCATGCCCTCCCGCCAGGTGCGCCACGACTCGCTGAAGCTGCCGGGTGACGACGCCTACGCGCAGCTGAAGAAGGGCTCCGGCAAGCAGGAGATCGCCACGACGATGGCGTTCGTCCGGCTGCTCAAGGACCTCATGCGCGACAAGGAGTTCGGCTCGCGCGTCGTGCCGATCATCCCCGACGAGGCGCGGACGTTCGGGATGGACTCGTTCTTCCCGACCATCAAGATCTACAACCCGCACGGGCAGAACTACACGCCGGTCGACGCCGAGCTGATGCTCGCCTATCGGGAGTCCGAGAAGGGCCAGATCCTCCACCTCGGCATCGACGAGGCGGGCTCGATGGCCGCCTTCACCGCGGTCGGCACGTCGTATGCGACGCACGGCGAGCCGATGGTGCCGATCTACGTCTTCTACTCGATGTTCGGGTTCCAGCGGACGGGGGACTCGGTGTGGGCGGCGACCGACCAGATGACCCGCGGTTTCCTCATCGGCGCGACCGCCGGCCGGACCACGCTGACCGGTGAGGGCCTGCAGCACGCCGACGGACATTCCCCGCTGCTGGCGGCCACGAACCCGGCGGTCGTGTCCTACGACCCGGCGTACGGGTACGAGATCGCGCACATCGTCCAGGACGGGCTGCGCCGGATGTACGGCGACAACCCCGAGAACGTCATCTACTACCTGACCGTCTACAACGAGCCGCTGGTGCAGCCTCGCGAGCCCGAGAACGTGGACGTCGAGGGGATCCTGCGCGGGATGTACCTGCTGGCCCCGGCCAAGACCGAGGGCTGGGAGCACCAGCCGGCGCGGGCCCAGCTGCTCGCTTCCGGGGTCGGTGTCCCGTGGGCGCTGGAGGCCCAGGAGCTGCTGGCGTCGGACTTCGGGGTCGCGGCAGACGTGTGGTCCGTGACGTCGTGGAGCGAGCTGCGCCGCGACGGGATGGCCTGCGAGGAGCAGGAGTTCCTGCGCCCCGAGGCCGAGCAGCGGGTGCCGTGGGTGACCCAGAAGCTGGCCGACGCGCCGGGTCCGGTGCTGGCCGTGTCGGACTACATGCGCGGCGTGCAGGACCAGATCGCCCAGTACGTGCCGGGCGACTTCATGTCACTGGGCGCGGACGGGTTCGGCTTCTCCGACACGCGCCCCGCGGCGCGCCGGTTCTTCCACATCGACGGGCCGTCGCTCGCGGTGCGGACGCTCCAGCAGCTGGCCAAGCGCGGCGAGGTTCCCGCCGACTACGCGGCGAAGGCGGCCGAGAAGTACCGCCTCGACGATGTCACGGCCGGCACCAGCGGCAACGCCGGCGGCGAGAGCTAACCCCTGGCGGACGTCCGACACCTTGATTGGGTGGGATTGTCCCGGCCCCCACCGGGAGAATCCCACCCGATCATTGCCGCGCGGTCGGAATGACGCAGTCCCGGCGGCGACACCGACGCGCCGAGTCGGCCCAGCCTCGGGACTGGAGGACGTCGGAGACCTCGAGGGCGAGACCGCATGGGGTGACCGCCACGTCGGGCCAGAACGCTCGCAAGGTCAGCCAGCCGAGTGCGGCACCCCTGCGATCCCGACGCCCATCGCGGATCCGCCCGTCGCGACCCGAGTGGCCCAGCTCACCGTCGAGCTCGACGAGCACCCGCTGCTCGACATAGGCCACGTCGTGCCGTTCCGTTCGCCCCGTCGCGAGCGGATGCTGCCGCACTCCACGCGGCAGCCCGTGCGCTCGCTCGACATCGCGCAGATAGCGCACCTCCATGGCGCTTTCGGCACCGCCTGCAACGTCACCGAGCACGAGTCCGAGAAGCTCCCGACGCGGGTGACGTGAACGGGCGTCCAGTCGTCGGCGGAGTGCTTCTTCCGTCGTCAGATCGCGCTGGAGGGCTCGGCCGAGGACGGCGAAGACCTCGTCGACCGAACCGATGGCCGCCAGGTCGAGAATCGTCTCCTCGACGGTCGTCCGCCACGGCCACCGCATCGGATCCACCCATTCGTCCAGGTGCCTCGAGCGGCGCAACCGCGTCCCCGCGGGAGCGACCAACACCGCTCGGTGTGGGACCAGGAGCTCCACCAACCGTGGTGGCCGCGTCACGAAGCCGTAGGCATACCCGGCCGTTTCGTGCGACCACGCCGCGTCGGCGCCGCAGGCGAGGTGAGCGGCATACGCCCTCGTCCACCAGTCGTCACGGCCCGGGGTGGTGAGGTAGACGCCTGGATGCGCCCGAACCCAGCGTCCCCGCGCCAGCCGCCACTCGATCGCCGCATCCGTCATTCCAGCGGACAAGCACTGCCCACGAGTCAAGAGACCTCGCTGCTCGGCGGCAACAGCGAGGAGCTCGTCGATGTCTCGTGGTGTCGGAGGAGCCCCCGGCGTCGGACCCCATTCCCACGGCCTGGCCACACCTCACAGCGTGGCCTGTCGAGTGTGAGCTACCGCGCGTTGTCCACAGCCTGCTTCTCGCGGATCAGCTCCTCGACGGCACTCGGAATCCGGGTCTCGAAGTCGAGGATCTTCGCCCAGGTCGGCTGGACGTGGATGGTCACCATCTGGTCGTAGAGGCCCGTGACCCCAGCGACCCACTCGTCGTACTGGTCGTCGCGGATGTTCTTGTGCCCCGCGTCGAGGTACCCCTGCGGCACACCATCGACGACCTCCAGCGACGCCGTACCCCGAATCAACAGGACCAGCGGCGGAAAATCGTTGGTGTCCAACGTGATCGCCACCCTTGGGTCGTGGCGAAGCGCACGAACCTTCGGCGCCTTCGGCGTCGTCCACATCTGCAGCTCGGACCCGGTCCAGCCCCACGAGATCGGCAGCACCCGCGGGGCGCCGTCGAGGCCGGTGTAAGCCAGCCGTGCCGGGATGTTCGCGCTCAGCATCCGCTGGGCGTACGGGTCGGCGAACAGGGTGTCGAGCTCATGCTGCGACATGGTGGTCATGCCGTCACCTCCGTGGCGTCGATGGCCGGCACGAGCCGGTCCAGGGTGTCCGTCCAGCCCTGCTGGACGTGGCCGGCGACGACCGGCATCGCCTGCGCCAGGTCGTCGAGCTGCTCGTGGACGACGGTCAGCTCGGTCTCCCCTGGCCGCGGCTCGGCGAAGGTCACCGTCAGCCGGCTCTCCGGCGAGAGGTCCTCGTCCCGGTTCGGCCCGGCGAACCGCCACGCGAGCACGATCCGCTCGTTCGGGACCAGCTCGAGGATCCGGTTCTCGCTGCCGCCCGTCATCGCGCCCTCGGGGTCGACCTGGAAGATCCGGTAGTGCCCGCCGACCCGCTCGTCCACCTCGGCACGGCCGTCGGTGAACTTCGGGTCGACGAACCAGCGGACCATCGTCGTCGGGTCGAGCCACGCGCGGTAGACGCGCTCGCGCGGGAAGGGCAGCGTGCGCTGCACCACTGCGGCGGGGTATGCCATGACTTCAGTCCTCCTCGCCCGACGCGTCGAGGAGCGCCTGCTCCAACGCCTCGAGCCGTTCGTTCCAGTAGGTCTCGTAGGTCTCGAGCCACGCGGCGGCGGTCGCCAACGGCCCCGGCGTCAACCGGCATACATGCGTCCGGCCCTGCACCGTGCGCTGCACCAGACCGGCCCGCTCGAGGACGCCCACGTGTTTCGACGCGGCGGCCAGCGACACGGCGAACGGCGCGGCGAGCTCCCCGACCGTGAGGTCGGACTCGCGCAACCGGCCGAGCATGTCGCGGCGGGTCGGGTGCGACAGCGCGTGGAACACCTCGTCCACGTCGACGAGACTCTCAACCATGTGGTTGAACATATGCCCTTCGAAGCCAACTGTCAACCATCTGGTTGAGAGTCAGCCGTGCGACGGAACGGCGAGCGACGACAGAGACGCCAACGTGGACACTTCGGCGGTCATGGCCTGGCTCAGCCTCACCAGCAGGTCAGGGATCTGCGCGTCGGTCCACTCGTGACCCGCGATGACGTCGGTGACGTCGAACAGGTCGGCCGAGAGCACGTCACGGGTCCGTTGGTAGTCGGCCAGCGCCGCGTCCTCGTCACCCCCGTTCAACCCCTCGATGACGGCACGCGCGAGCAGCTCGGCGTCGCGCAGGGCGTCGGTGAGACCGTGCGCGGTGATCGGGTCCTTGAAGTACCCCGCGTCCCCGACGAGCGCCCAGCCGCGCCCGTACGACCGACGGACCAGGCCTGGTAATCCACGAAAGGTCCGGAACCGCTGCGGCGCGACGGCCTCCGCCAGCCGGGCCGCGAGCTGCGGCGAAGAGTCCCGCACCAGGCTGGTCAGGGGTTCCAGCCCGCCTCGACCGATGCGACGGCGAGGCCCGCTCGCGAAGACGCAGGCCAGGCCGTCGTTGGTGGGGATCACCCCGGACGCCGCCCGCGGGCGAAAGTTCCACTCGTAGCCGTCCAGCTCGAGGCCCGCCCAGTACCCGTACGTGACGGCACCGCTACCGGCCCCGACCCGCTCAACCGGGGCGTCGACGAGCGCGGCGATGCTCGACCGCAGGCCATCCGCGCCGACGACCAGTCGGGCGCCGACCTCAAAGGCTTCGCCGGTATGCGTCCGGCCGCGAACTCCGGTGACCCGGCCACGTCGGTCGCGGCAGAGTCCCGTGACCACAGCCCCGAACCTGGCGGTGGCTCCGGCCGCGGTCGCGCCGTCCACGAGGAGGCGGTCGAGGACGGTACGGCGGGGCGCGTACAGCGCATCGACACCGAAGGCGGGCTGAATCTCGACCCGGACGACGTCGCGGGCGTAGCGGAAGGTCGTGACCCGTACCGGCGGTGTCCCCGCTGCCACAACGGCATCCAGGAGACCCCACCGCGCGAGCTGCATGACCCCGCCACGCATCAGCGCATGGGTAGAGAGCGTGTCGCTGCCGTAGCGGCCCCGGTCGAGGAGGAGGACTTGCAACCCGGCTCTCCCGAGGAGCAGCGCGGTCGCGGCGCCGGCCGCTCGGGCACCCACGACGACGACGTCATAGGGGCCGGTTCCGCCGGCGGTGGTCATGGGTGACCCGCACGAACGATGTGTGCGGTGATCGCCGCCGCGTCGCGACCCACGCCGCATACCCAGTTCGAGCTCCGATAGCACTGGAACCGGTAGCCGAGCACGAACAGGCCAGGTACCGGGGTGATCCCGTGGCGCTGACGGATCTCACCTCGCTCGTCGAGCACCGGAAGATGGAGCCAGGGGTATGCGCGACGGTGTCCGGTCGCCCACACGACGGTCCGGATGCCGGCCCGGCGCAGGTCGAGCGACTCGCACCGCTCGGGAACCACCACCTCCGGCCGCTCTGCTGGTTCACCCAGGCCGGCACCGAGCCCAGCCACATCGATGTGCGTTTCGATGTCCCGCAGCAGACGCTCGAGCCGAGTCTCCGCATCGCGAAGCGTCACCGGCAGGTCTGGTGCCAGGCGGACTCGGTGGCCGTCCGCGGACTTCACCCGGCCGACGAGGCGCGCTCCACGGGCCTGGAGCGTGGCCAGGTCGACCGAGCGTCGGTCCGGTCGGCCGACCACCTGGAGCGACGGCTCGAACGGTGCCTGGTCGGCGTCCGCCACCACGTCGATGGCGGTGTCCAGAAGGCCCATCCGCACTAGCCACCAGAAGATGTCGCGCCCCCGATAAAGCCGAGGCATCCGCCGGTGCCGCCCGACGGCGATCGTGACCTCCCGGCCGGCGGCCAGCAGCTCGTCGGCGAGCTGCACCCCGGTGGCGGAGGCGCCGACGACCAGGACGCCACCCTCGGACACGGAGCCGGGATTGCGGTACTCGTGAGCGGTCAGCTGCTGGACGTCCGGGTCGAGGTCCTCGGCGAGCGCGGGAACGAGCGGCAGGTCACTCCACCCGGTCGCCAGGACGACATTGCGCGCGCGCCAGGATCCCGTTGGGGTGGTCACCTCGAACCCTCGCCCGACCGAGGTCAGGGTCTGGACTCCGGCCCCCTCGACGACCGGCGCGTCGAACGAGGAGGCATATCCCGACAGGCTCTCGGCGAACGCAGCCGCCGTCGCGAACCCGTCGGGATCGGCGCCGCGGTAGGGGTGTCCCGGCAGGGTGTTGACCCAGTTGGGCGACAGCAGCCGGAGGGAGTCCCAGACGCCGGCACGCCAACGCTGGCCCACCTGACCACGTTCGAGAACCACGTGGTCTTGGCCGTGAGCGGTCAGGTGGTAGCTGGCGGCCAGGCCGGCCTGGCCGGCGCCGATGACGATGGTGTCGGTGACCTGCATTCGACCGGTCCTCGGGCCGCCCGGTCGCCTCAGGCGGCGTCGACGTCGATCGACACGGGCACGCCCCGCGTCAGCACGTCGAAGACCGCCGAGCGTCGCCGGGACTGCTCCACGATCGCCCGGAGCTTCTCCGGGTCGTCGCCCCGGATGACGAAGTGCACCCGGATCTGCTGGTAGCCGTTGCGGACGGAGTCCGAGAGCCCGAGGATGCCGAGGAGGTCGATGTCGCCCTCCACGGTCGAGGAGACCTCGCTCAGGGTGACGCCTCGCGCGGCGGCGACATTCGCGATCCCGGCCGTCAGGCAGGCTGCTAGCGCGTGCAGCAGGAACTCGACCGGCGTGGGGCCCTCGTCGGTGCCCACGAGGACCGCCGGGTGGTCGGCGTCGAACATGAACGGGCGCTGGTGC
>DASTNV010000151.1:0-6940 GCA_035762725.1 Lapillicoccus sp.
CGTCGAGGGCCTGGTCGCCCTCCTCGATGCGACCGGCTTCACACCGGTCCAGGTCCACGGCGTCCGGGTGTTCACCGACCTCGTCCCGCCGGCCGCCCTCGACAGCGCCGCCGACCGGGAGGCGGTCGCCGCGCTCGAACGAGCCGTCGCGACCCACCCGCAGTACGCCGAGGCGCTCGGCAGCCTCGGCGCCGGCCTGCATGCCATCGCCCAGCGGTCCTGAGTCCGGCTCCACCAGCCGCCGGATTGCCTCCCGCCGGGGCCCAAGCCGTCAGCTCACCGCCGGCCGGCTCACCTCCCGTCGGCTCACCTCTTGCCGGTTCACCAGCCGGCCTCTGAGCCGCCGCCTCACCTCCCATCGGCTCACCGCCTGCCGGTATGCCTCCCGCCTGCCCCCCAGCCGCCGGCTCACCTCTCGCCGGTTTACCAGCGGGGCTCCGAGCCGTCGGCTCACCTCCCCCCGATACGCCGGTTCGCTCGGGCGGTGGGGGCGGTGACGCGGCGCCAGTACACCGCCCCCCGGCGTACCGGTGACGGGGAACCGGACGACACCGGCTGCACGGTCCTCCACGTCGACATGGACGCCTTCTACGCGTCCGCCTCGCTCATCGACCGGCCCGACCTGCGCGGCAAACCGGTCATCATCGGCGGCGGCGGGAACCGGTCGGTGGTGCTGTCGGCGACGTACGAGGCGCGCCGGTTCGGGGTGACCTCGGCGATACCGATGGGCCGCGCCCGCCGGCTCTGCCCGCAGGGGATCGTCCTCGAACCCGACTTCACCCGGTACTCCCAGATCTCCGACGCGATCATGGCGACCTTCCACGCCGTCACCGACATCGTCGAACCGCTGTCCCTCGACGAGGCGTTCCTCGACATCGCCGGTGCCCAGCGCCGCCTCGGCCGCCCCGCCCGGATCGCCCAGTGGGTCCGCGACACCGTCGCCGACGAGCAGGGGATCACCTGCTCGGTGGGCGTCGCATCGACGAAGTTCGTCGCCAAGCTCGCCTCCAGCCTGGCCAAGCCGGACGGGATGATCGTCGTCCCGCAGGCCGAGGTGCTGGGGTTCCTCCACCAGCTGCCGGTCGGTGCTCTCTGGGGCGTGGGGGAGCGGACCGAGGAGGCCCTCACCCGGCTAGGGCTGCGCACGGTCGCCGACATCGCGCATACCCCGGTCGAGACCCTGCGCCGCGCCCTTGGTGACGTCACCGGCAGCCACCTGCACGCCCTGGCCTGGGGCCGCGACGAGCGGATCGTCGTCCGGGAGACCCGGGAGAAGAGCATCGGCTCCGACGAGACCTTCTCCCACGACATCGACGACCCCGTGGTCATCCATCGCGAGCTGCTCCGGCTCAGCGACCGCACGGCCGCCCGGGTCCGCGCCGCCGGGATGATGGGCCGCACGGTGACCCTTAAGGTCCGGTTCGCCGACTTCACGACGATCACCCGGTCCCGCACGCTGCGCGACCCCACCGACGTGTCGCGCGACATCTACGCCACGGCCCGGTCCCTGTTCGACGCGCTCGGTCTCCAGCGAGCCCGGATCCGGCTGGTCGGGGTGCGGATGGAGGGCCTCGTCGAGGGTGAGGGGGCCCCCATCCAGGCCACCCTCGACGAGCCGGAGCACGGCTGGCGCGACGCCGACCGCGCGGTCGACCGGGCCAGTGCGCGCTTCGGCGCCGGAGCAGTCCGGCCGGCCGCCCTGGTCCGCGACCGCGGCGACGCCCCGCGCTCCGCGGCGGCGGCAGCCGGTGCGGCGCGGGCCGAGGCGACCCGGTCCACGCGGAGCCGGAGCGCCGACCGGCCGAACCCGCCGGAGAGCGGTCGCGGAGACCCGGCCGAGGAGCTGCCGTGAGCGGGCCGCCCACCTACATGACGGTCTGCTGACGTTTCGCCCCCCAGGTGGATTCGGGCGTTTGCTCCCCTCGCGCCGACATATCCTTAAGACTTACAGTGACTTCAACGTGACTGATGAGTAGGTCGTCGGCGCCGACGTCGTCGTCGTTCGAACTTTTCTGAAGGTCCGTTCGTCCTACCAGGTGACGGTCGTGCAAGGGAGGTTGACCGGTGCCGCTGTCCGAACACGAGCAGAAGGTGCTCCAAGCCATGGAGCAGGCTCTGTATGCCGAGGACCCCCGCTTCGCGACTCACATCACGAACCACGGTCTGCATCCCGGCAAGCGCCGCATCATCGTCGGCGTCCTCGGTGTCGTCATCGGGCTGGCCCTCGTCCTCCTGGCCGCCTTCAACTCGCTCATCTGGCTCGGTGCCATCGGGTTCGCCCTCATGGTCGCCGGCGGCGCGTGGGCGTTCACGCCGGCCAAGAAGTCCGTTCTCGGTGCGGTCGGCCCCGACGGCGCCGTCCGGCGCACGGTCAGCGGCGACACCCGTAAGCCCGGACCCAAGTCGGGCGGGTTCATGCAGCGCCTCGAGGAGCGGTGGGACAAGCGTCGCCACGACGAGTGGTGACGACCTAGTCCGGGCAGCAACCAGCACGGCTCGACCCCGGTTCGGGCCGTGCCCTCGTATGCTCCGCCGCGGCGGTCGTCAGCTCGGGATCCCCAGCTGCCAGACCCCCAGCAGCCAGATCGCGACGATGAGGAAGCCGGCGACCAGCTCGATCCCGATCGACATGGCCACCGCCTTGAGCGCGTGGACGGTCGAGCGCCACGCCGCATGACGCTCGCGGCGGCGCCCCAGCTCGACGAGGAAGACGCCGAGGACGAACCCGACCAGCGCACCCACCACGGGGATCACGAAGAACCCCACGATGGCCAGGACCACGGCGAGGAACATCGTCGATGTCTTGACGCCGGCGTCCTTGAGCCGACGCCCGGGCAGGAGGTACTTGGTGACCTCGCCGGCCGCATACACGATCCCGCAGAGGACGAACACCGCCCACGCCCACCGGTTGGGGTGGTCGAACGCCCACAGCGCCGTGGCTCCCCAGACGAGGAGCAAGCCGGGCAGGACCGGCACGACGATGCCGACCAGGCCCACGACCATGAGAAGGCCCGTCACGATGACGGTGATCATCGGACGGGCCTGACGCTCACGCGCCGACTCTACGCAGGACGCTCAGCCGAGCACGTCCTCCGCGGTGAGGCGGTCGGTCTCGTCGTGGATCTCGCTCGCGCGCGCCTGCAGCTCGGGCAGGTGCTGGCGGCCGTGGTGAGCGCAGAACAGGAGCTCACCGCCGCCGGTAAGGCGGGCGCGAATGTAGGCCTGGGCGCCACAGCGGTCGCAACGATCCGCTGCGCTGAGGCTCGGGGCCAGTGTTGCGTTCACGTCTGCCTTCTCTCTGGGGATCGGGTTCGTCGTCGTTGGTGCTGACGTCCCCGTTGACGTCGTCCGGCGATCGCTGGTGGCTACCTCCGGTACTCCGGTTTCAACAGTCAAGCACGGCTCGAACTTCCCACTGGGTATTCGCCCGTCATGTGGCGGATGATGCGCCGAACCGTGATGTGCTTGTGAGGCGTTCGTCACATCTGGTGATACCCCGATCAGCGGGAAAGAAGCAGCGCAGAGTCGCCGAACTCGTGCCAGGCATACCCCTGCTCGACCGCAGCGTCGTAGGCGCGCTGGGTGAGCTCGGCGCCCGCGACCGCCTCGACGAGCAGCAGGTGTGACGCCTCCGGGTTGTGCCAGCCGGTGACCAGTCCGTCGACCACCCGGACCGGGCGGTCCGGGCCGATGACCAGTTCGGTCCAGCCCGAGGCAGCCTCCACCACACCGTCGGCGTCGGTCGCCGACTCGATGGCCCGGGTCGCCGTCGTCCCCACCGCGACCACGCGACCGCCTCGCGAGCGTGCCGCGTTGACCAGCGCGGCGGTGTCCGCGGTCACCTCGAAGCGCTCCGGTTGTGGTGCCTCGCCGACGTCCTGCGAGGAGACACCACAGTGCAGCAGCACGGGCGCGACGAGGATGCCGGACCGGACCAACCGGGTCACCAGCCGGTTCGTGAACGGCCGCCCGGCGCTCGGCATCTCGGCGCTCCCAGGGTCGCGCGAGAACACCGTCTGGTAGTCCCGCAGCGGGTAGCGGCGGTCGAGGTACCCGTAGGCGATCGGTCGGCCCGCCCGCCGCAGCAGTCCGGCGACATCGCCGGCGATCGACGCCCGCCAGAGCCGGTTGCCCACCCCGGTGGGGGAGCCTTCCGCTGGGTATGCGTCGGCGAGGGTCGCGACCACCCCCTCGCCGAGGTGCACCTCCTCGCCCGTCCGGCCGTCCAGCACCGGTGTCGTGGCGGCGGGGGAGCTGCGCAGCTCGACTACCCAGCTCCCGTCGTCGAGGGGAGTCGCGAGGTGAGCGACGAGGTCCCCGTGCGGCGGCGACCAGGCGTCCAGCTGCCGAGCGACCGTCCCCGACGTGTTGACGACCAGCACGTCGCCACGCCGCAGGAACCGTGCGATCTCCCGGAAGTGGACGTGGTCGATCCGGTCCGGCTGTCCGACGAGGAGACGGACGCCGTCGCGGGGGATGCCCCTCGACTCGGGCGGCCCGACGGCGGTCACCGCGTCGGGTGACGGGAACCGCGTCGTCGGAGTGACGGTCAGTACGGTCACGCGGGCACCCCCGCGACGGCGTAGTCGCTGGCGCGGTACCGGCCGCTCGGTGGCGACTCGTCGAGCAGCCGCAGCAGCGCGGGCACGACGGTCTCGGGCAGCGGGCGATCGCTGATGTCCTCGCCGGGGAACGCCGCTTGGTGCATCGCCGTCCGCATGTCGCCCGGGTCGACGGCGTACCACCGCACCGACGGCTGCTCCGCCGCGAACGTCCCGACCAGATGGTCCAGGGCTGCCTTGCTGGCGCCATACGCCCCCCAGCCCTCGTAGTGCTCGATGGCGGCGTCGGACGAGACCGCGAGGACGGTTCCCCGGGCGGCGACGAGCTCAGGGAGCAGCTCGCGGGTGAGGGCAGCCGGTGCCACGACGTTGGTGTCGAGGACGGACGCGAGGGTATCCGCGTCGAGGGCGTCCAGCCGCGGCTGCGGGCTCCCGCCGAGCTCGCTGGCGTTGTGGACCAGCAGGTCGAGGCGCCCGTGCCACCGGACGGCGGCGGCCAGCTCGGCGCGATGCGTGGGGTCGGCGACGGATCCGGCGACCGCCTCGACGGTGGTTCGTCGGCGGAGGTCGGCGGCGACCTCGTCCAGCCGGTCGGCGCCGCGGGCGTCGAGGACGAGCGTCCAGCCGCCTTCGGCCAGCGCAGTCGCGAGGGCGCGACCCAGCCCGGCCGAGGCGCCGGTCACCAGGGCGATGGGTGATGTCGATGTCATGGCCCCATGGTCAAACTTCAAGTCGACTTGAAGTCAAGCGTAGACTTCGATCATGGCCAAGGACCCGCTGACCGTCGCCGAGGTGGCCCGCCGCAGCGGGTTCGCCCCGTCGGCTTTGCGGTTCTACGAGGCGAAGGGTCTCATCGAGGCCTCCCGGACGACGGGACACCAGCGCCGCTACGCCCGGGCGGTGCTCCGCCGGCTGGCCTTCATCCGGGCGGCCAGCAACGTCGGGCTCACCCTCGACGAGATCGCCGCGGAGCTCGACACCCTGCCCCACGGGCGGACCCCGAACTCGGCCGACTGGGCCCGGATCTCGGAGGACTGGCGGGTCCGGCTCGACGAGCGGATCGCCGCGATCGAGGCGCTCCGCGACCGGCTGGACGGGTGCATCGGCTGTGGCTGCCTGTCGCTCAGTACCTGCTGGCTCTACAACCCGGAGGACGTCATCGGCACCCGCACGTCCGGGGCCGGCCGCCTGCCCGAGCTGCTCCGTCGCCCACAGCCTGCGCGCGGCATACCCGAGCCCGTCGTCGCCGAGAGATAGCCTCACCTCCGACGAACGACGCGGAAGGACCTTGGTGGCCAGCGCACGACCCAGCACGAACGGTGACTACACCGCCCGCCACCTGCAGGTGCTCGAGGGGCTCGAGGCGGTCCGCAAGCGCCCCGGGATGTATATCGGCTCACGCGACAGCAAGGGCCTGATGCACTGCCTGTGGGAGATCATCGACAACGCTGTCGACGAGGCGCTGGCCGGTGCCGGCACCCGCATCGAGGTGGTCCTCCACGCCGACCGCTCCGTCGAGGTCATCGACCAGGGTCGCGGGATCCCGGTCGACACCGAGCCGCGGACGGGTCTCTCCGGGGTCGAGGTCGTCTTCACCAAACTCCACGCCGGCGGCAAGTTCGGCGGCACCTCGTATGCCGCGACCGGTGGCCTCCACGGGGTGGGTGCTTCGGTCGTCAACGCGCTCTCCGCGCGTCTCGATGTCGAGGTGGACCGGGGTGGCAAGACCTACGGCATGAGCTTCCGCCGAGGGGAGCCGGGCGAGTTCGGCGACCGCGGGGAGAAGGGCCCGGAGGCGAGCTTCGCCGCATACCAGAAGAAGGTCGCCCTGCCCGTCGTCGGACGGGCCAAGCGGGGCGTGACCGGCTCGCGAGTCCGGTTCTGGCCCGACCACGAGATCTTCGAGCCGGGCGCCGAGCTCGACCTCGACCAGCTCACCGCGCGGGCCCGGCAGACGTCGTTCCTCATCCCCGGCCTGGCGCTGGTCGTCCGCGACGAGCGCGGGCTGCCCGGCACGCCCGGTGAGAACGGGGTCCACGAGGAGACCTTCGTCCACCACGGCGGGATCACCGAGTTCGTCGACTTCCTCGCTCCGGACGCCCCGGTGACGCAAGTGTGGCGTCTCCAGGGGTCGGGGACGTTCACCGAGAACGTCCCGGTGCTGGATCCCGCCGGGCACATGACGATGACCGAGCTGACCCGCGACTGCACCGTCGATGTGGCGCTGCGGTGGGGGACCGGCTACGACGCCAAGGTCCAGTCCTTCGTCAACATCATCGCGACGCCCAAGGGCGGCACCCACGTCCAGGGGTTCGACCAGGCGCTGATCAAGGTGTTCCGCAAGCAGCTCGAGCTCAACGCCCGACGACTCAAGGTCG
>DASTNV010000152.1:0-6438 GCA_035762725.1 Lapillicoccus sp.
GAAGTAGTAGACGGTGGCGAGGTGGAGCAGCTGCGTGCCCACGCCGAGGAAGACCGCCCCGGGGATGAGCCCCCACCACGGCAGGCCGTCGCCGTGGGGGAGCAGGTAGGAGAGCAGCCACCACATCACCGTCCACAGACCGGCAGTCGCGAACGTCGCCGTCAGCCCGATCCCGGGCGAGATGCTGCGGAGCCATGAGCCGAGACCGGCGAGTCCGACCGCCAGGGCCATCGCCGCCAGCATGATGCCGATCGCCCGGACCGGTCGGTGGACGGAGCGGAGCGGCTGCCCCCAGATCAGGGCCGTGGCAACGACCACCGTCTTGGTGAGCGAGTAGGAGACACCGACGAGCAGCACGCCACCGACGATGACCAGCAGCCACCGGCTGTGGTGGGCCTGGGTCGCGGCCGCCTCGACGGTGGCCAGGGTGGAGCCACGAAGCCCGGAAGCCTCGACCTCCCTGTCGTCGACGGTGAACCCGAGCAGGCCGACGAGGAACACCGTCGCCGGGAGGGTCCACAGGAAGAGCCGAAACGCCAGGGCCGCGGCCATCAGCGAGCCGCCGGCCTCGACGTCGCGCTCCCACGTCCGCAGCGCCATGTCGATCTGGTGGTAGCGGTCGCGGGAGGAGATCACCCGGTCGCGGGTGGCGTAGACGCGCTGGCGGGCCCCGCTGAACCGGCCGGTGCCGGAGGCCGCGGGCGGCGTGACGTCCACGCCGTGGGCGTCGTCCTCCGAACCGCTCGCGGTCACGTCACACTCCGGTCCGCTGGGGCGATCGGTCCGACCCAGCGATCCGCACCATACTGGCGCCATGCCGTCGGAGCGAGCACGTCGCGGAACTCCCCGCCGGCTCTCCAAGCCGTCCACCGTGCTCGCCGAACAGTGGACGTCGCTCGACGGTGTGTCGGTCTTCTACCGGGAGTCGCCGGGGCCGGTCGAGGGTCCGGTCATGACGCACCTGCACGGGTTCGGTATGTCGGGCGCGTACCTCGTCCCGACCGCCGAACGCTTAGCGGGCGAGTACCACACCCTCGTCCCCGACCTGCCCGGGTTCGGGCGCAGCGGCAACCCGGACCGACCGCTGGACGTCACCGACCTGGCCGATGCGGCCGCGGCGTTCCTCGACGACCGCGGCATCGCGTCGACGACCCTCGTCGGCAACTCGATGGGCTGCGCGGTAATCACCGAGTTCGCCCGGCTGCACCCCGACCGGCTGGATCGCGCGATCCTCGTCGCTCCCGCCGGCGGACTGCACAACCAGCCGCTTCAGAGGGCGCTGAGCCAGCTCGCGCGGGACGGCGTCCGTGAGCCGCCGACGCTGGTGCCGGTGGCGGTCCCTGACTACCTGCGGTTCGGGGTACCGAGCACGCTGCGACTGTTCCGGGCGCTGACCCAGTTCCCTTCGCTGGAGCGGTTGCTCGCGATGCGGGTACCGACGATGGCCGTGGTCGGCGACCGCGACCCGCTGATGCCCGGGCCGGCGCGGCTCCGCGAGGTGGCCGGCCAGACGACGAACCACGCCCTGCTCGTCGTCATCGAGGGCGCTGCGCACGCCATCAACTTCAGCCACCCGGACGAGCTGGCCAACGTGATCCGCCAGTTCATGGCCGACCAGCCGATCGTCGACGACCCTGATGCGCGGGGAGTGGCCCGCTCCTACGAGCTGCACCGTGGCGCGCTGCTCCCACCGGCGAGCGGCGAATAGCTCTGGAGCCCGTGAACACTCTTGTTCACGGGCGAACACGCGCGTATCGTCCGGAGCATGACCGCTCTGGCCGTCCGGACGCAGCATGCCGACCTGCTCGACGCCGCGGTGACCTACCTGATGCACCACCCGCGCGCCTCCCTCGCCGAGATTGCCGCCGCCGCAGGCATCGGCCGGACCACGCTGTTCAAGCGGTACGCCACCCGTGACGAGCTGGTCCACGCCGTGGCGATGCGGGCGGTGGACGTCTGCCTCGATGCGGTTCGCAGCGCCGACCCTGGCGCCGACGACGGCGGGCTGCGCTCCCTGGTCACCGCCTTGGTACCCGTCGGCCCGCAGCTGAACTTCCTCTGGCGCACCCCGACCCTGCAGGTCGACGGCGAGTTCTGCGCGGCATACGAGCGGGTCGACGCAGCGATCCTCGAGGTGCTGGGCCGGGCCCGTGCCGCGGCCACCCTCGCCGCAGCCCAGCCGGACTGGTGGCTCCGGCAGACCCTCGTCGCGCTGGTCTACGTGGCCTGGGAGTGCGTCGAGAAGGGCCAGCTGGCCCGCCTCGACGCGCCGGACCGGGTGCTCGACACGATGCTGATGGGAGTCGGGGTATGACGTCGGTGGCGAACCTGCGGTCCGCGGCGAACTTCACGGGCGGCCTCTACCGGGAGCGCTGGGACCGTTGGTATGCGGCGCGGTTCCGGGGCGACAAGCTCGCCCGCCTGAGCACCCGGGAGGGCCGGCGCGACCCGTATGCGCTCTACGAGGAGATGCGGGCGACCGCCCCCATGCTGCCGACGCGGCTCGGCAACTGGTGCACGACGAGCTACGAGATCTGCCACCACGTCCTCCGCAGTCGCCAGTTCGGCGTGCGCGAGGAGGACGGCACGCCACGGATGGGGTCGGCTCAGGAGGAGTTCGACCTGTCGTTCCTCGCCCTTAACGAACCGGACCACGCGCGGCTTCGTCGGGTCGCGGCACCGGCGTTCAGCCCCAAGATGATGGCGGGGTATGCGGCGACGATCGACAAGACCGTCGGTGACCTGCTCGACGCCGCCGAGGCCAAGGGCAGCTTCGACCTCGTCGCCGACCTCGCCGCGCCGCTGCCGATCGCGGTCATCACGCGGATGATGGGCGTCGACGGCCGGGACGTCGACGCCTTCCAGCGCTACGGCGCCGCGCTCGGAAGCGCGCTGGACGGCGTCTACTCGCTCGGTCAGGCCCGTCGGGTCGTCGAGGCGAACCGCCAGCTCGACATCCTCTTCGCGCGGCTGTTCGAGGAGCGCGAGCGGGAGCCGCGCGACGACTTGGTCAGCGTCATCGTCGCGGAGAAGGGCGACCGGATCCGCCCCGAAGAGCTGCGACCGATGTGCACGCTGCTGCTCATCGCCGGCTTCGAGACGACGGTCAACCTCATCGGCAACGGCGTCCGCGCCCTGCTTGCTCACCCGGAGCAGTGGGAAATGCTGCGCGCGGACCCGTCCCTCGCCGCCGGCGCCGTCGAGGAGGTGCTCCGCTGGGACCCACCGGTGCAGGAGACCGCCCGCCTGTCGTTCCGCGAGGTGGAGCTCGGCGGCGTGACGGTGCACCTCAACCAGGCGGTGGTCCTGCTGCTGGCAGCGGCGAACCGGGACCCTGCGGTGTTCGTCGATCCGGCGAGGTTCGACATCACCCGGACTTCCAGCGCAGAACACCTGTCGTTCTCCGGCGGCATCCATTACTGCCTCGGAGCGCCGTTGGCCCGGCTCGAGGCCAAGGTCGCTCTGACCGCACTCACGCAACGGATGCCGCGCCTGCACCAGAACGGACGTGTCGTCATGCGGCCCTCCCGGCTGATCCGTGGGCCACTGCACATGCCGGTCGCGGCCTGAAGAGGCAGTGTCCGCGGTTCGGTCTAGGTTGCCGACCATGACGCAGCCGCCGCAGAGCTACAGCCAGCCGCTGGCCGGGGAGCGGCCCGATCTGCCGCAGACCGGCGACGAGCGGACCCTGCTGACCGCCTACCTCGACCACCATCGCGCCACGTTCGAGCTGAAATGCCGAGGACTCGAGCCCGCGCGCCTCAACGAGCGAACCATGCCGCCGTCGACGCTCACGCTGCACGGACTGCTTCGCCACCTGACCGGCGTCGAACGCTGGTGGTTCCAGATCAACTTCGCCGGCGACGAGGTCCCGCTGCTCTACTACTCCGACGACGACCCCGACCAGGACTTCGACCGGCTCGACGGTGACCTCGACGAGGAATGGGCGGTCTGGCGGCGCGAGTGCGAGCGGTCGCGCGAGATCGTCGCCGCATACGACCTCGACCACGAGGGGACGCGGGTCCGTGACGGCCAGCCGATCTCGCTGCGGGGCGTGCTGCTGAAGATGATCGCCGAGTACGCCCGCCACAACGGCCACGCCGACCTGCTCCGCGAGGGCACCGACGGGGAAACGGGTTTCTGAGGTGGACTACCGCGAGACCAACCGCGGCGTGATCGCGGCCTTCCGGGCCGGCGAGGAGATCCCGGGCATGCACCGCGAGCGGCTCCTGCTCCTCACGACGACCGGGCGGCGAACCGGCCAGACGCATACGACCCCGATGATGTTCCACCGCGAGGCGGCCCGGCTGTTCGTCATCGCCTCCAACGTCGGCGCGGCCCTCGACCCCGAGTGGTGCCGCAACCTGCGGGCGACCCCGGCGGTCACCGTCGAGGTTGGTGACGAGGAGGGCAGCCCGGGATATGCGGCGACGGCGGCAGTCCTCGAGGGTGAGGACCGGGAGACGGTCTGGGCCCGAATCGTGGAGCTTTACCCCTTCTTCGGAAGCCACCAAGCCGGGACGATGAGGGAGATCCCCGTTGTCGAGTTACGCCGCGAGAAGGGGACCTGACCGAGAGGAGCAGGACATGTCCGACCACGTGTACCGCGTGACCGAGGTCGTCGGGTCGTCGAGCGAGAGCATCGAGGAGGCCATCCGCACCGGGATCAACAAGGCCGCCGAGACCGTCCGTGGGCTGAACTGGTTCGAGGTCACCGAGATCCGCGGACACCTCGAGGACGGTGGCGTCGCCCACTTCCAGGTCTCGATGAAGCTGGGCTTCCGCGTCGGCGCCTAGTTGATTGCCAGCGACACCATCGTCGCGATGACGATCGTGTTGAGGATCCAGGCCAGCGCGCTGTGGAAGGTCACCCACCGCCGCATCGAGGCGGAGGTGATCGTCGTGTCGGTGGTGCCGAACGTCACCGAGCAGCCGGACGCGAGGTAGACGTAGTCGGAGAACACCGGCTCGTCGGGGCCGGCGAAGTCGATGCCGCCGCGTTCGACGTCCTTGCGGGCGTAGAACAGGGCAAAGCTGAACGTGATGATCGCGATGCAGCTGAGCACGGTCAGGCCGGCCATGGTGAGCACCAGAACCGGAACGTCCTTGCGGTTGATCACCGCCGTGACCACCGTCGAGAACGCCCAGGTGGCGATGAGGATCGGCCAGAGGATCCCGCCCCCGCCCGCGAGGAGCCAGCGCCGCCACGCCGACGTCGGCAGTGGCGTCCCCTTGATCCGGCGGACCAGCTCAGCATTGTCGACGCCGCGGAACGCCCGGATCCCGAGCCAGAGGTAGGCGGTGGCGAAGCCCACCCACACGACGAGGTTCGCGCCGAAGTCCTCCTCGAGCGCCAGCTGCGCCGGCGACAGCTCGCGGCGTAGCCCCATCTGCTCTAACGCCACTTGGCCGGCATAGAACACCACGGTGAGGATGAAGCCGAGCCCGATGGCCGCCCACAGCCGGAACACGTCGGAGCAGGCCCGCGGGATCGGTGCTGGTTCCTTCCCAGGGGGCGGGAACACCACGTGTCTCTCGGGCATGTCGTCCTTTGCGCGTCCAGGGCTCCGGCGGTCGGCCGCAGCCATTGTCAGGGACCCGAAGCCGGATCGTCGGTAACTTGCGCGTGCGCCTGGCGCCGACCCGCGTGGTCCGGAGCAGCGGCAGCCCCGTGAAAGACTTGACGCCGTGTCACCCCAGGCCCGAACCGCGTTGCCGCCCCACGCGACGCCTCCGGACCTCATCCGGAACTTCTGCATCATCGCCCACATCGACCACGGGAAGTCGACGCTGGCCGACCGGATGCTCCAGCTGACCGGCGTCGTCGACGAGCGGGCCATGCGCGCCCAGTACCTCGACCGGATGGACATCGAGCGCGAGCGCGGCATCACCATCAAGAGCCAGGCCGTCCGGATGCCCTGGGAGCTGGACGGACAGGCATACGCGCTCAACATGATCGACACCCCAGGGCACGTCGACTTCACCTATGAGGTGTCGCGCAGCCTCGCGGCGTGCGAAGGAGCCGTCCTCCTCGTCGACGCCGCCCAGGGGATCGAGGCGCAGACCCTGGCGAACCTCTACCTCGCCATGGAGAACGACCTCACGATCATCCCGGTTCTCAACAAGATCGACCTCCCGGCGGCGCAGCCCGAGAAGTACGCGGAGGAGCTCGCCGGCCTGATCGGGGTCGAGGCCGAGGCGTGCCTGCGCGTCTCCGGCAAGACCGGCGAGGGCGTCGAGTTCCTCCTCGACGAGATCGTCCGCCAGTTCCCCGCGCCCACCGGCGACCCGGCCGCGCCGGCCCGCGCGATGATCTTCGACTCGGTCTACGACACGTACCGCGGCGTGGTCACCTACGTCCGGGTCATCGACGGAGACCTCAACCCGCGCGAGCGGATCGCCATGATGTCGACCCGAGCCACTCACGAGCTGCTGGAG
>DASTNV010000153.1:0-3104 GCA_035762725.1 Lapillicoccus sp.
AGTGCGACGGCCGTGAAGCAAGAACGTCCCCGAGGATGGGATTCAACGGCAGCGGCGAGGTCTCGAGCGTCTCGCCGGCCCGCCGCGGCAGAGTCAGCCGGAAGCACGATCCCTCGCCGGGCGCGCCCCAGGCCTGCAGCCAACCGTTGTGGAGCCGGGCGTCCTCGAGCGAGATCGCCAGTCCGAGGCCGGTACCGCCGGTGGTCCGCGCCCGGGCCGGATCGGCGCGCCAGAACCGGTTGAAGACCATCGCAGCCTCCCCCGGTCGCAGCCCGATGCCGTGGTCGCGGACGGAGACCGCGACGGCCTCCTTGTGCTTGGCCACCCGGACCACGATGGGGCGACCCTCTCCGTGCTCGATGCCGTTGACGAGCAGGTTCCGGAGGATCCGTTCGACCCGACGGCTGTCGATCTCGGCCTCGCAGGGCTTGTCCGGCTCGTCGACCGACACCTGAACACCCTTGCGCTCCGCGAGCGCGTGGGTCGCCTCGACGACCCGGGCCACCGTCGCGCGGATGTCGGTCGGCTCGACGTCGAGGACAGCCGCACCCGCGTCGAACCGGCTGATCTCCAGGAGGTCGGACAGCAGCGCCTCGAACCGATCGAGCTCGTTGTGGAGCAGCTCCGCGGACCGGGCCACCGCGGGGTCGAAGTCCGACCGGGAGTCGTGGATGAGGTCGCCGGCCATGCGGATCGTCGTCAGGGGCGTCCGGAGCTCGTGCGAGACGTCGGACACGAAGCGCTGCTGGAACCGGGACAGGTTCTCCATCTGGGCGATCTGCTGCTGGATGCTGGCGGCCATCTCGTTGAACGAGGTGGCCAGGATGGCGAGGTCGTCCTCGCCCTTGGCCGTCATCCGTTCCCCGAGATCACCCGAGGCGAAGCGTTCCGCCACGTCGGCCGCCCTTCGGACCGGCGTCACGACGAGTCGGGTGACGACGTAGGCGATCCCGCCGAGCAGAAGCATCAGCGCGACGCCGCCGAGCAGCAGGAAGCGTCCGACGAGGGAGAGCGTGTCCCGCTCTCGCGTCATCGGGTAGACGAAGTAGAGGCCGTAGTCGCCGGCCCTCGGAACCGCGACCTGCTGTCCGATCACCCAGGACGGCACTGGGTCCGCCTCACCGGTAAGCCGGACCGGCACGATCTGCATCTGCTGGACCGTGGGGTTCTCGGCCACCTTGGAGCGGAGCTCGTCGGGGATGGCGTCCGCGTCGACCTCACCGGACCGGATCGGGGGCAGAACGTCGCCCTGGGTGGTGTTGCCGGCGCCCCGGATGAGCACGACGTAGCGGCTTCGCTCAGTACCGGCGGCGTCCTGAACGAAGTTGCGGGCCGACTCGAGGAGGGCGTCAGGCGTCAGGACCTTGTCGGTGCCGTCGAACTGCTGCTGCACGCGACTGGTGAGCAGGACGACCTCGGCCGAGGCGGTGATCCGACGGTCCTCGGCCAGGCCGTTGGCGACCCGCTGGTACAGGTAGGAGCCGACGCCAGCCAGCACGATGGTGCCGAGGACCATCGTCACGGCGACAACGCGGAACTGAAGGGAACGGCGCCACCGGTGCCGGAGCCAGCCGGCGCCACGGGCCAGGGTTCGCCGAACCTGGTTCAGGGTGCGGCGGACCGCCGCGTCGACCGTCGCCCAGGCTCCCACGGGCGCCTCGGGCGAGCGCTCTGACGCCGAGGTCGCGCTCATGGCGGGCTCATCCGCAGGATCAGGACGGGCCGGCCTTGTAGCCGACTCCCCGCACGGTGACGACGATCTCCGGGTGCTCCGGGTCCTTCTCGACCTTGCTCCGGAGCCGCTGCACATGGACGTTGACCAGGCGCGTGTCGCCGGCGTGGCGGTAGCCCCAGACCTGCTCGAGGAGCACCTCGCGGGTGAACACCTGCCACGGCTTGCGAGCGAGTGCGACGAGGAGGTCGAACTCGAGCGGGGTCAGCGACAGGGCGCTGCCGTCGCGCTTGACCGAGTGGCCGGCGACGTCGATCTGGAGGTCGCCGATCTCCAGCTTCTCCGGCTCCGGCTCGTCACCACGGCGCAGCCGGGCGCGGACGCGGGCGATGAGCTCCTGGGGCTTGAACGGCTTGACGACGTAGTCGTCGGCGCCCGACTCGAGCCCCACGACGACGTCGACGGTGTCGGTCCGGGCGGTGAGCATGACGATGGGGACACCGGACTCGGCACGGATGCGGCGGCATACCTCCATGCCGTCGAGTCCCGGAAGCATGACGTCGAGTAGGACGAGGTCCGGCCGGTAGTCCCGGAAGGCCTGGACGGCGGCGGAGCCGTCAGCGACGTGGGAGACGTCGAGCCCCTCCTGCCGCAGAACGATGCTGAGCATCTCCGCGAGCGCCAGGTCGTCGTCGACGACGAGTACGCGTCCCTTCACGCCCGTTGTCCCTTCGTGCTGTGACCGAATCGTCACCTTGGATCATCCCATACGCAGATAGACGGTCCAGCCAGCGACGGACCGTTGAGCCACGAATCGAGCGTCCCTCGACACGGGTCCGTCCGCGGGTCCCCCCGCACGGACGACAACCACCTCTGCAGCGTTCAGGAGGGCCTGGGAGTTCCCGTTGACCGTGCCGGACACGAAGTCGAGGTATGCGGCCTGGTCGCCTTGCGCGAACGCGTCGATGGGGTTGCTCATCCAGATCCGGACGCCGTCGGCGGCCAACGACTCGGCGACCGGCTCGTCGGCGAGAACGACCCGGCCTTGAGCCACCTGCTTCGTGGCGGCGATGAGCTCCGGGTTGCCCGACCGGTTGAGGGCGTCGAGGCGAGGGATGAGGAGCGCGGCGGAACCTATGACGGCGACGAGAGCGGCGACCAAGGGGATCGCGGCCGACGAGTGTGCTGTGTCGTTGGGACGCCGGGTCAGCCGCAGCGCGGCCGGGGCGGCACAGAACATCAGGAGCCAGACGCCGTGTCGGGCGGCCGAGATCGTTCCGATGAGCAGGCCGAGAATGGCGACGATCTCCCACACCGGCGGTCGTGACCAGAAGGCGAGGATGACGAGCACGAGGCCGGTCAGGATGAGGAGGAGGTCGAAGAGGTTGCCGGGGTTGGGGCGGGCCCAGAGCTCGGTGCCGCGGCGGGCGGC
>DASTNV010000154.1:0-12306 GCA_035762725.1 Lapillicoccus sp.
CGCCCGTCGACCAGAGCCGCGCCGGACCGGTGCTGCTGGTGCCCGGGTACGGCGGGTCGGCGGCGTCGCTCCAGAGCCTGGCCGACCGGTTACGGGCGGCCGGTCGTGACGTCACCGTCGTCGAGCTGCCCGACCGGGCCCAGGGCGACCTGACCGACCAGGCGGCCGCGGTGGGGTCGGCCGCGGACGCCGCCCAGCGGCGCACCGGCGCGCGGTCGGTGGACGTCGTGGGCTACTCCGCCGGCGGGGTGGTGGCCCGGCTGTGGGTCGCCGAGGGTGACGGGGACGGCCGGGTGCGACGCCTGGTCATGCTCGGGTCGCCGCTGCACGGGACCGACGTCGCCCGGCTCGGCACCCTGGTCTCCGGAACCTGCCCGACCGCCTGCCAGCAGCTCGCGCCGGACAGCCCCGTGCTCTCCCGGCTGGATAGCGACACGCTGCCCAACGGCCTGCTCGGCGTCTCGCTGTGGAGCACGGCCGACGAGGTGGTCCAACCGCCGACCTCCTCGGTCGAGGACGACCTCCCCAGCCCGTCGGTGCAGAGCATCTGCACGGCGAGCGCGGTGAACCACGGAGGTCTGCCCACCGACCGGGTCGTGCAGTCGGCGATCCTCGAAGCGTTGGGAACCGGGCCGATTCCGGCCTGGACGGCCGCGGACTGCGCCCGGCTCAGCTCGTGACGTCGCGCGACTGGAAGTTGGCCCAGGCGGCGAGCAGGAGTACGCCGACGTAGACCGCCTGGAGCGCGATGCCCCGGGTGACGTTGCTCCAGAGGATCGGGTCGCGGTAGAGATCGACGAAGGCCAGCCAGTACCGAGTGGGCAGGTACGGCTGGAGCGGGCGGGCCGCGTCGACGGTGAGTAGGAGCGACGAGCCGATGAGGAAGGCCAGCGCGCCGAGGGTCGCCGACAGCGGCGAGTCGGTGGTCGTGGAGAGGAACAGCGCCATCGCCGCGACGCCGAGCATCGAGAAGGTGACGAGCAGGATCGCCGCGACGGTGCGCCACGCCACCTGCTCCGGCGTGAGGATCGAGCCGGAGACGCTCACCATGGCCTGCGAGAGCGGCGCGTCCCCGAGCAGGAAGTGGCCGACGACGAAGCCGATCCCGACCACGGTGACCACGCCGACGAGGACGAAGGCCACGACCGAGACGAGCTTCGCGACGAGGAGCCGGGTCCGTCCGACGGGCCGGACCAGCAGGTACCGCAGCGTGCCGGCCTGCGCCTCGCCGGCCACCGACTCGCCCGCGACCACGGCCACGGCGATCGGCAGGAACAGCGGCAGCACGATGGCCAGCGCGGCGATCGCGAACAGCGAGCCGTTGGCGATGACCGCCGAGAGGAACGCCGGGCCCTGGCCGGGCCGCGGGGCGATCCGGGTCCACGCGAGGAACACGCAGACCAGGGTCGGCAGCAGGTTGAGCAGGCCGATGGCCACCCAGGTGCGTCGTCGGCCGAACAGCTTGGCCAGCTCCACGCGGATCATCGGGCCACCTCCCCGGGGCGGCGGCCCGAGGTCCGCTCCTCGACGATCTCCTCCAGGGAGCGCCGCTCCGGGCCGAGCTCGCGCACGGCCACCCCGGCGGCCACCAGCCGCGCGTTGACGGCCGCCGAGTCGGCCGACGAGACGACGAGCCGGTCGCCCTCCTTCTCGGTTACCGACGCCCCGAGCACCGCCAGCGCCTGGTCGGTGTCCGCGGTGACGACGACGGTGCGGCCGGTCGGCGCCCGGAGCGTCGCCAGGGACTCCTGGAGCACGAGCCGACCGCGGTCGAGGAGCCCGATCCGGGTGCACAGCTGGTCGACCTCGGCGAGCAGGTGGCTGGACATGAAGATCGTCGTCCCGGCCGCGTGCAGCCCGAGGAGCAGCGCCCGGACCTCACGGATCCCTTGCGGGTCAAGGCCGTTGGTCGGCTCGTCGAGGACGAGGAGCTCCGGCTGGCGGAGCAGCGCGGCCGCGATGCCGAGCCGCTGACGCATACCGAGCGAGTAGGCCCGGACCGGTCGTCGCCCGACGTCCGCGAGTCCGACGACCTCGAGCGCGCGGCGAGCCCGGTCGGCCCGGTCCCGCCGGCCCCCGCCCAGTGGGCCGGGTGAGCGGCGGCCGCTCGCGTCGAGGAGGACGAGGTTGGCCTGCCCCGACAGATGCCCGTATGCGGCCGGCCCCTCGACCAGCGAGCCGATCTTCGGCAGCACGTCGCGGCCGGATTTCGGCATCGGCCGGCCGAGCAGCTGGATGCTGCCGGCTGTGGGCAGGACCAGCCCGAGCAGGCAGCGGACCGTCGTCGTCTTGCCGGACCCGTTGGCCCCGAGGAAGCCGTAGATGTCGCCGGGCGCGACATCGAGCGCCACCTCGTCGACGGCCAACACGGAGCCGAACCGCTTGGTGAGCCCCTCGGTCCGGATCACGACGCCGCCCCGAGCTCGCTCGCCGCGCGGGCCAGGCCCTCGGCGGTGACCGTGCCGGCGACCAGCCACGCGTACCCGTTGCGGGACCTCGTCAGCAGCAGGCCGACCGTCCCGACGCCGACGACGACGCCGTCGGCGGTCTCCTGGGCGCCGGTGCCCAGCCGGAGCTGCTGGCGCAACGAGCCGGCCAGCCGGTCCGGCAGGGCACCAACGACCAGCTGCGTGACGCCGCGGCCGTACTCGCCGATCGTCGCGACGCCAGCGGCCGGACTGGCCCGTCCGAAGCCGAGCAGGGCAGCCGGTGGAAGCGGCCCGCCGGACCGGGCCACGTCCCGGACCAGGTCGGAGCGCGGGGCGGGGCGCACCCGGGCGCCCGGTGGAACCGCGAAGGCCAGGTCGGTGGCCGACGGGGCGACATCGGTGAAGTCGAGGAACGTGCTGGCCATCGCCGCGACATCGCCGGTGCGGCCGTACACCTCGACGAGCACGGGGATTCCGGACGCCTCGTCGGCCCACACGTCGACCCGCCCGACGCTGCTGAGCGGGTCGTTCGGCCGGAGCGACAGCCCTTCGGCGGGGCGGCCGGCGACCCGGCGGGCTGGGAGGGCGGCGACCTCGTCGGGCTGCGCATCGGACAGCATCCGGGCCGCCAAGGCCGGCGGGAGAGTGTCGGTGTCGCGAGGGAGCCGGACCGTGTTGTCCGGCTCCGCGGTCGAGGTGACCACCCGGTTGTCCTCGTAGTCCCAGACGAGCGAGCCAGATGCGGTGGTGCGGGTGCTCCGCTCGCCGGCCGGGGTGATCGTGTCGGCGCGCCAGTCGGTCGGCGACCGCCACCAGACGCGGACCTGGGTCCGGCCACTGAGCAGGGTGCTCACGTCGTCCAGCTGGTCGGTCGTCGGCAGCGCCAGAGAGCCGGTGCTCTCGGCATAGCCCGCGTAGGGCGCGGCCGCGGACGCCTGGATCCGGGCCAGCAGCGCAACCGGAGCCGGGTCGGAAGCCTGCACCGGCGCATACCGCACGGCGAAGGGAAGGGCGACGAGGACCGCGACGGCCGCAGCACACACCCCCCACCGCCAGAGCCCTCTCACCGGGTCACGGTACGTCGTCCAGGTATGCGCCCTCATAGGATGGCCCGTCTGTCTTAACCACTCACCTGTCGAAGGACCTTCCGTGCTCCGCACCAACGAGGCCGGCTCGCTGCGAGCCGACCAGACCGGCCAGACCGTCACGCTCGCGGGATGGGTCGCCCGGCGGCGCGATCACGGCGGTGTGGCGTTCCTCGACCTGCGCGACGCCTCCGGCGTGGTCCAGGTCGTCGCGCGCGACGAGGTGCTGGCCGAAGGCGGGGCGCACGACATCCGGAACGAGTACTGCGTGCAGGTGACCGGCGCGGTTCGACGGCGCCCCGAGGGCAACGAGAACCCGGACCTTCCGACCGGCCAGGTCGAGGTCGTGGCCTCCGCGATCGACGTGCTCAACCCCAGCGCGCCGCTGCCCTTCCAGATCGACGAACGCGTGACGGTGGGGGAGGAGGCGCGGCTGAAGTACCGGTACCTCGACCTCCGGCGGCCGGCGCCGGGTGCTGCGATCCGGCTGAGGTCGAAGGTCAACGCCGCGGCACGGGCCGTGCTCGACGCCCACGACTTCGTCGAGATCGAGACGCCGACGATGACCCGGTCGACGCCGGAGGGCGCTCGCGACTTCATCGTGCCGGCCCGGCTGGCGCCGGGTTCCTGGTATGCGTTGCCCCAGAGCCCGCAGCTGTTCAAGCAGCTGCTCATGGTGGCGGGGATGGAGCGGTACTACCAGATCGCGCGCTGCTACCGGGACGAGGACTTCCGGGCCGACCGGCAGCCGGAGTTCACCCAGCTGGACATCGAGATGTCGTTCGTCGAGGAGGACGACGTCCTCGCGCTCGGCGAGGAGATCGCGGTCGCGCTGTGGCGGCTGATCGGCGTCGAGGTGCCGACCCCGATGCCCCGGCTGACCTACGCCGAGGCGATGGCGCGGTACGGCACCGACAAGCCGGACACCCGGTTCGGCAACGAGCTCGTCGACTGCACCTCGTTCTTCAGCGCCACGACCTTCCGGGTGTTCCAGCAGAAGTACGTCGGCGCCGTCGTCATGCCCGGCGGTGCGTCGCAGCCGCGCAAGCAGCTGGACGGATGGCAGGAGTGGGCCAAGCAGCGCGGCGCGCCGGGCCTGGCTTACGTCCTCGTCCAGGAGGACGGCGAGCTGACCGGCCCGGTGGCCAAGAACCTCACCGACGCCGAGCGGGCCGGAATCGCCGCCCATGTGGGCGCCCGGCCGGGCGACTGCATCTTCTTCGGCGCGGGTGCGCCCAAGTCGGCGCGCGCCCTGCTCGGGGCGGCGCGACTCGAGATCGGCCACCGCTGCGGCCTCATCGAGCCCGGCACGTGGGGCTTCCTCTGGGTCAACGACGCGCCGCTGTTCGAGTCCGCCGGTGACGCGGAGGCGGCCGGCGATGTCGCGGTGGGCTCGGGTGCCTGGACGGCGGTCCACCACGCGTTCACGGCGCCGAAGAAGGAGTACCTGGACACCTTCGACACCGACCCCGAGTCGGCGTTGGCCTACGCCTACGACATGGTCTGCAACGGCAACGAGATCGGTGGCGGGTCCATTCGTATCCACCGCCGCGACGTCCAGGAGCGGGTCTTCGCGGTCATGGGGCTCGCGCCCGAGGAGGCCCAGGAGAAGTTCGGCTTCCTCCTCGACGCGTTCCAGTACGGCGCGCCGCCGCACGGCGGGATCGCCTTCGGGTGGGACCGGATCTGCGCCCTGTTGTCCGACTCCGACTCGATCCGCGAGGTCATCGCCTTCCCCAAGTCGGGCGGCGGCTACGACCCGCTGACCGGTGCGCCCGCTCCGATCACCGCGCAGCAGCGCAAGGAGGCCGGGGTCGACGCGAAGCCCAGCTGACTCCTGACGGCTCCGGGCGCAACCGAGCCGGTTCCCCGGTGGCGCCCTAAACTGGCGAGGACTGCCTGATCAGGACATGCGGGTGTAGCAGCCTGGGGGAGTGTCGATGGTTCTCCCGTTGGTGATCGTCGCGGCGATCGATCCTTTGGAAGCCGTGTCGTTGTGAGCTCGGTCGTTCGAGGGATCGCCTGGCTCGGCATCTTCATCGGGGTGTGCGTGGCGCCGTTGCTCTTCGCGCTGATGGGCACCGACCGACCGGGGCAGGGATTCTTGACCGACTTCTCGGTGGCGCTGGGCTTTGTCGGGCTGGCCCTGATGGGGATCGAGTTCGCCCTGGTGGCTCGGGTCCGGGCGTTCGCGGTTCCGTTCGGCACCGACGCGGTGATCGACTTCCATCGGCAGATCGGCTACGTCGGTCTGCTCTTCGTCGCGGTTCACGTGGTGCTGTCGGCGGACTGGAGCCAGGCCAACCCGTTCACACCGAGTGCCACGCCTCCGCGAGTCTGGTTCGGTGCCATCGCCGCGGGCGCACTGATCGTCCTGGTAGCGAGCTCCGTGTGGCGTCGTCCCCTGCGACTCTCGTACGAGGTGTGGCAGATCGTCCACGCGATCCTTGCCGTCATCGCTGTCGTGGCCGCGCTGGTTCACGTGCTGTTGGTGAACTACTACGTCGACAGTCTCTGGAAACAGCTGCTGTGGCTGATCATGACCGTGGCGTTCGTCTGGCTGTTGGTGTGGGTTCGAGTGGTTCGCCCGCTGCGAGTCCGGCGACGGCCGTGGACCGTGGCTGAGGTGACCCGAGAACGGGACAACACGACCGTTCTCACCCTGCGACCGACCGGTCACGACGGCCTGCGGTTCGAACCAGGACAGTTCGCCTGGATCACGGTGGGAAGATCGCCGTTCTCGGTCACGTCCCACCCGTTCTCACTCTGTTCGAGCGCGGAGGTCGGCGGCTCCATCGAGGTCGCCATCAAGGCCGCCGGCGACTTCACGTCCACGGTCGGCGACATCGCACTGGACACGCGGGTGTTCGTGGACGGGCCGCACGGGGTCTTCTCCATCGACCAGTACAAGGGCGCCGGATTCTGCCTGATCGCCGGCGGTGTCGGCATCGCCCCTGCCCTGAGCATGCTGGAGACTCTTGCCGACCGAGGCGACGTCCGTCCCGTCGTCGTGTTCGCCGGCAACCGCAACTGGGACACGGTCATCCTGCGCGAGCGCGTCGACAACCTCACGACGCGGCTGAACCTGACCCTCGTCCACGTCCTCGAGCAGCCCCCGCCGGACTGGGACGGGGAGGAGGGGTACCTCGACGCGGACACGCTCCGGCGCCACCTGCCCACGGGATTCCAGCGCTTCCAGTACTTCGCCTGCGGGCCCACCCCGATGCTGGTCGCCGTCGAGGACGCGTTGGTGGCCATCGGCGTGCCCGCTGACCGCATCCACACCGAACGGTTCGACTGGGTCTAGCCGGAAGGGAGAGACCGTGCGCCACGTCTACCTGACTCGCATCGCGCTGGCGACGAGCGTGCTCCTGCTGCTCGCGTGCCTGGCCTTTGCCGCCATCCAGAACCGCACCTGACGCATCCGCGAAACGGTGCTGCGCAGGAGCTGCTCGACGCCGACGACCCCGACGCGCCGAACATCGCGGGCCAGACGGTCACCGCCCGCCGCACGATCTACGCGGACACCATCCCGCTCTGACCGGCGGCTACTCCTGTATGCCGTGGCGCGCGTGCCAGCGCGCCAGCGGGGCCGGGGCCCACCAGTTCCACTTGCCGAGCAGGGTCATCGTCGCGGGGACGAGGAGCATCCGGACGATTGTCGCGTCGAGGATCACCGCGGTGACCAGGGCGACCCCGATCTCCTTGATGATCAACAGCTGACCGGCGGCGAACCCGGCGAAGACGATGACGATGAGCAACGCCGCCGAGGTGATGATCCGTCCGGACCGCTGCAGTCCGAGTGCCACCGCCCGGTCGTTCGCGACGCCCTGCCGGTGCAGCTCGGCGATCCGGGCCAGGAGGAACAGCTCGTAGTCCATCGACAAGCCGAACCCGAACGCCAGCACAAGGAACGGGATCATCGACTCGATCGCGCCGACCGACGCGAAGTTGATGAGCCCCTCGAGGTGACCCTGCTGGAACGTCATCACCAGGATGCCCAATGCGGCCCCGAGTGACACGACATTGAGAATCAGGGCCTTGAGCGGGATCACCAGAGAGCCGGTCATGAGGAAGAGCAGGACGAACGTGCCGAGCACGACGAGCCCCACCGCATAGGGCGCCCGGGACACCATGCTGGAGAGGAAGTCACGCTGCCCGGCGGCCTGCCCGGTGACGTAGGTGGTGAACGAAGGGCGGTTCGTGCGGAGCGAGTCGATGACCGCGTCGGTCTCGGCGCCGACGGGTTCGCCAGCGACACTGACCGACACGGCGCTGAGATCCGGCGTGAGCGACCGGACCGTCGCGCGCTCGACGCCCGGAAGGGTACTCACGGAAGAGGTGACCCACTGCTGTGTGGTGTTGAGGGGCGCCTCAGCGACGACGGTGACGTCCGGCGACTGCAGGGCGGGGTAGTCGCGCTCGAGGTTCTCGAAGAAGACCCGCTGCGGCGCCGACACCGGAAGCATCTCGACACCGGACGAGGTCATCTTCATCGACAGCGCCGGCCAGGCCAGGGCGAGCAGCGCCGCCAACGTGACGACGATGACGACGATCGGGCGCGCCTGGACGACCTTCGCCAAGCGCGAGAACACACCCTTGTCGGAGCCTGTCTCGCGGTGGCGGGGAACGAGCCGCTTCGCGCCGAGGGCGCACAACGCGGGAATGAGGGTCAGGTCGACGACGATGGCCACGAGGACGATCGACACCCCCGCGGCGCCGATCGCCCGCATGATCGCGGCGTCGAACAAGAGGAGACCACTGAGGGCGATGGCCACCGTGAGGCCGGAGAAGAGCACGGTGCGGCCGGCGGTGGCGACGGTCCGCGCCGTCGCGGCGATGCGGTCCTCACGGCTGAAGGTGTGCCGGCGCCGCTCGGTGTCGGCCTCCGCAATCCGACCCAGCTCCTCGCGGTACCGGCTCACGGTCAGCAGGCCGTAGTCGATGGACAGACCGAGTCCCAACAGCGTGACGACGTTGACGACGCTGGCGTCCAGGTCGATGACGTGCGAGAAGACGAACAGCGACGCCAGGCCGCCGGCGATCGAGGCGATCGCGCCGGCGATGGGCATCCCCGCGGCCACGAACCCGCCGAAGACGAACACCATGACGATGAAGGACAGGGGCAGGGCGATGCCCTCACCAGCGCGCAGGTCCGTCTCGATCTGGTGGGTGATCGCGTCGAGCAGCTGGCGGGAGCCGCCGACCTCTCCGGTGGCACCCGGGAATGCCGCCACGATGGCGTCGAACTGCTGCTGAGCCGCGGCGTGGGCCGCGTCCCGCTCCTCGACCGAGAGCCCCTTGGCGAAGCTCGCCACCGTGACAAACCCGCCGTTCTCCGGTGACCCACCGCTGAGGAAGGCCGCGGACTGCGGGTTCTGCAGGCCGCCGGGCAGCAGGAAGGGCGACGTGACCGACGTGACGTTCGGAACCTGAGCCAGGCTCTGGGTGGCGCTCGTTGCCGTGGACACGGCGGCCGGGTCGGCGAGGTTCGCGCCGGTGACCTGGAGCGTGAGGCTGTCGGAGCTGGCCTGGTTCTGCTCGACGAGGTTCTGCCCGGTCTGGGCCTCGCTGGGCGCCGACGGTGCGCCAGAATGCAGCCGCTGGAACAGCGACTCTCCCGTGATGCCGCCCACCGCAACGGCGAACGCCGCCGCCGTGAAGACGATCCAGACGATGACGAACCGCCAGGGGTGCCGCGCCGACACGGCGCCCAACCGGGCCAGTCGGGTGGGCGGGTATGCCGGAGCAGCCGCCTCGTCCCGGTCGCCCTCGCGCGGGGCCGGATCCTCCGGAGGGCCCGGCGACGGTGGGGCGTCGAGCGTGGTGGCCACGACTTAGGGTAAGCGGCCCACCCGTGGCTCCACTCCACTCCTGCGGTTCCCACCTGCCGCGACTAGGGTCGCTCGGTGGCCGAGAGCACTCGCGCGCGGCCGACGGCGTTCTCCCCGTGGCGGGCCGTCGTGGGGTTCGGCGTCGTCAGCCTGGCCGCCGACATGGTCTACGAGGGTGCCCGGGCGGTCACGGGGCCGCTCCTGCTCCAGCTCGGCGCCACCGCTCTCGTCGTCGGGGCCGTCACCGGCGCCGGCGAGGCCGCCGCACTGGTCCTGCGCTTCGTCTTCGGAGCGGCGGCCGACCGGACCGGGCGCTACTGGGGGCTCACCCTGACCGGCTACGCCATGACCGCCGTGGCCGTGCCCCTCCTGGCCGTCACGCCGCTCCTCGGGGCGGCCGGGCTGGCCGTCGCCTCCTCGCTGATCCTCCTCGAGCGCGTCGGCAAGGCAGTCCGCTCGCCGGCCAAGTCGACCCTGCTCGCCTTCGCGGCCGAGCGGGTGGGAATCGGCCGGGGGTTCGGCGTCCACAAGGCGCTCGACCAGATCGGCGCCTTCGCCGGTCCGCTCCTCGTGGCCGGGGTCGCCGCCGTGACGGCGTCGCTGTGGCCCGGACTGGCCGTCCTGGCCATCCCGGGAGCGGCGTCGCTGGTCATCCTCGTATGGCTGCGCCGGCGCGTGGGGGACCCGGCCCGGACGCCGACGCACGAGGACTCCACGCCCGGCAAGGCGACCCCGACCCGGCTGCCTCGGCGGTTCTGGTACTTCGCGGCGTCGTCGGCCGCCGCGACGGCCGGGCTGGTCACTTTCGGCGTGATCTCGTTCCACCTGGCCCGCGAGCAGCTCGTCTCCGACGCGATGGTCCCGGTCGTGTATGCCGGCGGAATGGCCGTCGAGGCCGTCGCCGCTCTGGCGGTTGGACTGCTCTACGACCGCCTCGGCCCCCGGGTCCTCTATATCCTTCCGGTTCTCGTCGCTGCGGTCCCGGTGCTGGCCTTCGCCCCGACCCTCGGTCTGGCCCTCGTGGGAGTCGCGGTGTGGGCGGCCGCGAACGGGCTCCAGGACTCGACGGTCAAGGCGCTGGTCGCGGACCTCGTCCCCGCGGGCCGGCGCGCGACCGCATACGGGATGTTCGCCGCCGTCCAGGGCGGGGCGGCCGTCGTCGGCGGCGTGCTCGCCGGCGGTCTCTACGAGCGGTCCCTGCCGCTGCTCGTGCTCGTCGTCGCGGCCACGCAGGTGGTCGCCCTGGTCTTCTACGTCGTCACCCTGCGGGGTACCGGTCGGACCATCGCTGACACCCCTGCGAACTAGGCTGGCCGGCGATGAGCGACGCGACGGATCTGTTCGCCGCCGCCCGCGACGACCGTGCCGTGGTGGGCGGCGACGCCACGCTCCCCCCGCTGGCCGTCCGGATGCGGCCCCGCTCGCTCGACGAGGTGCGCGGGCAGGCCGACGTGCTCCGGCCGGGAAGCCCGCTGCGCCGACTGGTCGAGGGTTCCGGCGGCACCGCCGGTCCGCTGTCGGCGATCATCTGGGGCCCGCCGGGGACGGGCAAGACCACCCTGGCGCATCTGGTGGCCAGCGCCTCGCACCGGCGTTTCGTCGAGCTGTCCGCCGTCACCGCCGGCGTCAAGGACGTCCGCGAGGTGATGGACCAGGCCCGCCGCGAGCGCGACCTGTACGACCGGCAGACCGTCCTGTTCCTCGACGAGATCCACCGGTTCACCAAGGCCCAGCAGGACGCCCTCCTGCCCGGCGTGGAGAACCGGCTCGTCGTCCTCGTCGCCGCCACCACCGAGAACCCCTCGTTCAGCGTCATCGCCCCGCTGCTCTCGCGGTCGATCCTCGTGACGCTCACGCCGCTGGACGACGACGAGATCGGCGACCTCGTCGACGCCGCCGTGGCCGACGAGCGTGGGCTGGCGGGGGGCTTCGCGCTCGCGGCCGACGCCCGGGACCATCTCATCCGGATCGCCGGCGGCGACGCCCGGCGCGCCCTCACCGCTCTCGAGGCCGCGGCCGGCGTGGCGCTGGACACCGAGCCGCTCACGGCGGACACCGACGACCGCCCCGTGAGCATCGCTCTGACGCATACCGAACAGGCGGTCGCCCAGGCCGCGGTCCGGTACGACCGGGCCGGCGACCAGCACTACGACGTCGCCAGCGCACTGATCAAGTCGATGCGGGGCAGCGACGTCGACGCCGCGCTGCACTACCTCGCCCGGATGCTCGAAGCCGGCGAGGACCCGCGGTTCATCGCCCGGCGGATCGTCATCGCCGCCAGCGAGGACGTCGGCATGGCCGACCCGACCGCGCTCCAGACTGCGGTCGCGGCGATGCACGCCGTCGCCCAGATCGGCATGCCCGAGGCGCGAATCATCCTGGCGCAGGCGGTGGTTCACAACGCGATGGCACCCAAGTCCAACGCCGCATACCTCGCGATCGGGGAGGCCATCGCCGACGTCCGCGCCGGGAAGGGCGGGCCGGTCCCACCGCACCTGCGGGGGAGCGGGTATGCCGGTGCCGCGCGGCTCGGCCACGGCGAGGGGTACGCCTACGCGCACGACGCCCCCGACGGCGTCGCGGCGCAGCAGTACCTGCCCGACGACCTGGCCGGTCGCACCGACTACTACCGGCCCACCGAACGCGGGTTCGAGGAGCGGCTCGCCACCCGGCTGGCCTGGCTCAAGAAACGGCTCGCGGACCACTGACCGGAACTCCCGGTTCCGGGGGCGTCGCTGCGGGACAATGTGGGTATGGGCGTGGACACCGCCACCGAGCGGCCGGTCGAACAGCGCCAGGCGCCTCGGCCGACGCGGTGGCTGCGCCGGCTCTGGTGGCGGATGAAGCGCTGGGCGCTGGGCCTGCCGCGGTTCCCCTTGGTGCTGGCGTTCCTCGGCTACCTCGCCTCCGACACCCCGTCGCTGCTACCGCGGCCGTGGTACTTCCAGGGCCTGATCG
>DASTNV010000155.1:0-8137 GCA_035762725.1 Lapillicoccus sp.
CGAGCTCGGCCGCGCCCTCGCGACCCGCCAAGCCGAGCTCGAGGACGAGCGCGACCGGCGCATCCTCGTCGAGGAGGCCGTCGACGTCACCCGACCCGTGCACCGTCGGCCGCCGGGTGCCCGGCACCCACTGGAGCTGACCCAGGAACGCCTGATGGACGCCTTCGTCGGCATGGGCTGGGAGGTCGTCGACGGGCCGGAGGTCGAGTCGGAGTGGATGAACTTCGACGCGCTCAACCTCGGCAAGGACCACCCGGCGCGGCAGATGCAGGACACCTTCTTCGTCGACCCCGCCGATGGCGGACTCGTCCTGCGCACCCAGACCTCGCCGGTCCAGATCCGGACGATGCTCGAGCGGACCCCGCCGATCTACGTCGTCTCTCCGGGCAAGGTCTTCCGGACCGACGACCTCGACGCGACGCATACCCCCGTCTTCCACCAGATCGAGGCGCTGGCCGTCGACAAGGGACTGACCATGGCCCACTTGCGCGGGGCCATCGACCACTTCGTCGCCGTGATGTTCGGGGAGGGCACCCGGACCCGGGTGCGGGCGTCGTACTTCCCGTTCACCGAGCCGAGCATGGAGACCGACTTCGTCTGCTTCGTCTGCCACGGCGAGAACCCGATGTGCCGCACCTGCGGCGGCTCCGGGTGGATCGAGCTCGGCGGTTCGGGGATGGTGAACCGGAAGGTGCTGCGGGCCTGCGGGATCGACCCCGACGTCTATACGGGGTTCGCGTTCGGGCTCGGGATCGAGCGAGCCCTGCAGCTGCGCCACGGCGTCACCGACATGCGCGACATCGTCGAGGGCGACGCGCGGTTCTCCGAGCAGTTCGGGATGGAGGTCTGACGTGCGCGCACCACTGAGCTGGCTGGCCGAGTACACCGACCTCGCCCCGGGTGCCTCCGGGGCCGACGTCGCCGCATCGTTCGTGTCGGTCGGCCTCGAGGAGGAGGCGATCCACGGCGGCGACATCACCGGTCCACTCGTTGTCGGCCGCGTTCTCTCGTTCGAGGAGCAGATCCAGAAGAACGGCAAGCCGATCCGCTACTGCGTCGTCGACGTGGGCCAGCACGGCCAGATGACGACCGAGGGCAAGCACCAGGAGATCGTCTGCGGCGCCGTCAACTTCGACGTCGGCGACCTCGTGGTCGTCGTGCTGCCCGGCGCGGTCCTGCCCGGCGGGTTCGAGATCGCTGCGCGTCGGACCTACGGCCGGATGTCCAACGGGATGATCTGCGCCGAGGACGAGCTGGGGATCGGCCACGACCACACCGGGATCATCGTGCTGACGCGGCTGCTGTCGGATGAGCAGCTGCAGGGCGTCGAGGTCGGGGACGACGCGATCGGCCTGCTCGGGCTCGGCGAGGAGGTCGTCGAGCTCAACGTCACCCCCGACCGCGGCTACTGCTTCTCGCTACGCGGCCTCGCGCGGGAGTACTGGCACTCGCAGGGCTCGCCCGACGGCGGATTCCGGGACCCGGCCCTCGGCCCGGTCCCCGACGCCACGGACGACGGGTATGCGATTCGGCTCGCCGACGCGGCGCCGATCGACGGCCAGGCGGGGTGCGACCGGTTCGTCGCGCGGATCGTTCGCGGCATCGACCCGAACCGCCCGTCGCCGCCGTGGATGCAGCGCCGGGTGACCGAAATGGGGATGCGGCCGATCTCGCTGGCCGTCGACGTGACGAACTACGTCATGCTCGCGCTCGGGCAGCCGTTGCACGCCTACGACATCGACCAGCTGAGCGGCGCGATCGAGGTCCGCCGCGCCCGACCGGGGGAGACGCTCACCACCCTCGACGACGTCGAACGGCGGCTCGACCCGGAAGACCTGCTCATCACCGACGGCGGGGAGGCGCCGTTGGGGATCGCCGGCGTCATGGGCGGTGCGACCAGCGAGGTCACACCGACGACGACCGACGTCCTCATCGAGGCGGCGCACTTCGACCCGGTCACCGTCGCCCGGTCCTCGCGTCGCCACAAGCTGGTCACCGAGGCGTCCAAGCGGTTCGAACGCGGTGTCGACCCGGCTCTGCCGCCGGCCGCCGCACAGATGGCCGTCGACCTGCTCGTCGAGTACGGCGGCGGGAGCGCGGACGGCGCCGTGACCGACGTCGACGAGACCCCGCTGCGCGACGCGTACGACCTCGATGTCGCCCTTCCGAGCCGGCTGGTCGGCGTCGACTACCCCCGCGAGCGGGTCGTGGAGATCCTCCGCGCCGAGGGCTGCCACGTCGTCGACGAGGGCGGCGACACGGTGCGGGTGACTCCGCCGACCTGGCGGCCCGACCTCGTCGACGGTCCGGACTACGCGGAGGAGGTCGCCCGGATCGACGGGTACGCCAAGATCCCGTCGATCGTCCGGACGCCGCCGTCCGGCCGGGGACTGACCCACTCGCAACGGGTTCGCCGCATCGTCGCGAACGCCCTTGTCGCGCGCGGTTTCGTCGAGGTGCTGACCTACCCGTTCGTCGGGGAGGGCATGGCCGACGCGTTCGGGCTGCCCGCCGACGACGTTCGACGGTCCGCCGTCCGCGTCGCGAACCCGTTGTCCGACGAGGCGCCGCTGATGCGCACCTCGGTGCTGGCCACGCTGGTCGACGCGGTGCGCCGCAACGTCTCCCGCGGCCGCAAGGACATCGCCCTGTTCGAGCTGGGGATGGTGACGCTTCCCGGGGCGGGGGCGACGCATACGGCACCGGTTCCCGGCATCGACCGACGGCCGGACGACGCAACGGTCGAGGCCATCTACTCGGCCGTGCCCGACCAGCCCCGCCACGTCGCCGCGGTCATGGCCGGCGAGGCGGAGCGGTCCGGCTGGTGGGGACCCGGTCGGGCCGCCTCGTGGGAGGACGCGGTGGAGTCGGCGTTGGCCGTGGCCCGTGCGGTCGGGGTTCCCGTCGATGTCGAACCTGAGACCGACCATGCCCCCTGGCATCCCGGGCGGTGCGCCCGCATCGTCCTGCGCGACCGGCGCCGCTCGCTCGTCGGTTACGCGGGCGAGCTGCACCCGAAGACCCTGGCGTCGCTCGGGCTTCCGGCCCGCGCCGTCGCGCTCGAGCTCAACGTCGAGGTGCTGACGCGGGCCAGCGAGCCGACCACCCGGTACCACGAGATCTCGACCTACCCCGCAGCCCTCACGGATGTCGCGCTGGTCGTCTCCGACCGGGTCACGGCGGCCGAGGTCGAGCGGTCGCTGCGGTCTGGGGCCGGCGACTACCTCGAGGAGGTCGCGCTGTTCGACGTGTATGCGGGGGAGCAGGTCGGCGACGGCAACACCTCGCTCGCGTACCGGCTCACCTTCCGTGCACCGGATCGCACCTTGACCACCGAGGAGGTCAACGAGTTCCGGGACGCGGCTGTGGCCGCCGCCGGAACCGCGGTGGGAGCCGTTCAACGCACCTGACCCGCTCCTGACCCGCCCCTGTCCCGTGCCTGACTCCCCGGACTCGACGCAGCGTCGAGCGACTCGACGCACGTTGGACCATGCGTCGACTCGCTCGACGTTGCGTCAACTCGAGCGGGGCGAGGGGAGGGTCGGGCGGGGAACGGAGAGTGGGCGTCGGAGCCCGGGGTCGTCGTATGCATGATGTGTATAGTCATGCAGCATGGTCACCGCAGCAGTCGCCGGGGCGAGCGGGTACGCCGGAGGGGAGATCGTCCGGCTCCTGCTGGGCCATCCGGACATCGAGCTCGGCGTCGTCACCGCCGACTCCCAGGCCGGTAAGCGACTCGGCGAGGTCCACCCCCACCTGGCCGCCGTGGGGGATCGGGTCCTCGAACCCACCACCGCCGCAAACCTGCGGGGCCACGACGTCGTGTTCCTCGCGCTGCCGCATGGCGCCTCGGCCAACCTCGCCGCGCAGCTCCCGGACGATGTCGTGGTCGTCGACTGCGGCGCCGACTTCCGGCTGGACGACCCGAAGGCCTGGCAGGCGTTCTACGGCACGGCGCACGCCGGCACCTGGCCCTACGGCCTACCCGAGCTGCCGATCCGCGGCGGGTACGTCCGGGATGAGCTGAAGGGCGCCACCCGGATCGCCGTCCCCGGGTGCTACCCGACCGCCTGTTCGCTGGCCCTCGCTCCCGGGTTCGTGACCGGGCTGCTGGAACCCCACGACGTCGTCATCGTCGCCGCCAGCGGCACGTCGGGCGCCGGCAAGGGCCTGAAGCCGCACCTGCTCGGCGCCGAGGTCATGGGCGCGATGTCGCCGTACGGCGTGGGCGGCGGCCACCGGCATACCCCCGAGATCGCGCAGAACCTGGCGCTGGCCGCCGGCGAGAAGGTCACCTTGTCGTTCACCCCGACGCTCGCCCCGATGGCCCGCGGCATCCTCGCGACCTGCACGGCGCGAGTGAAGCCGGGTACCGCTGCCGAGACCCTCCGCGACGCCTGGGCCGACGCCTACGACGGGGAGCCGTTCGTCCACCTACTCCCGCCGGGTCAGTGGCCCCGGACTGCGGACGTCCTCGGCGCCAACACGGCGCACCTCCAGGTGGCCCTCGACGAGTCGGTCGGCCGGGCGGTGGTGGTCGCGGCGATCGACAACCTCACCAAGGGCACCGCCGGCGGCGCGATCCAGTGCGCGAACCTCGCGCTGGGGCTGCCCGAGACCGCGGGTCTCCCGATCGCCGGAGTCGCCCCGTGACGACACTCCCGAAGGGTTTCCGCGCCGCGGGCGTCACCGCCGGCCTCAAGGCCAGCGGCAAACCGGACCTGGCGCTCGTCGTCAACGACGGCCCGGACCACCACGCCGCCGCCGTGTTCACCAGCAACCGCGTCGTGGCGGCGCCGGTGACGTGGAGCCGTCAGGTCGTCGCCGACAGGCGCGTCGACGCGGTGGTGCTCAACTCCGGTGGAGCCAACGCCTGTACGGGACCGCAGGGGTTCCAGGACACCCACCGCACCGCCGAGGAGGTCGCCGGCACCCTCGGGGTATCGGCCGCCGACGTCGTCGTCTGCTCCACCGGGCTGATCGGCGAGCTGCTGCCGATGGACAAGATCCTGGCCGGGGTCGGCGACGCCTCGGCGCAGCTCAGCAACGACGGGCAAAACAACGCGGCCGAGGCGATCATCACCACCGACACCCAGGCCAAGACCGCCGCGTACCAAGCTGACGGCTGGTCGGTCTGGGGGATGGCCAAGGGTGCCGGGATGCTCGCGCCGTCCCTGGCGACGATGCTCGTCGTCGTCGTCACCGACGCGGTGACCGACGCCGCGACCGTTGACAAGGCGCTTCGTGCCGCGACCTTCACGACCTTCGACCGGATCGACTCCGACGGCTGCCAGTCCACGAACGACACGGTTCTCCTCATGGCGTCCGGCGCGTCCGGCGTCGCGGTCGATTCGGCGGCGCTGACCGACGCCGTCACCGCCGTGTGCGCCGACCTCGCCCGCCAGCTCATCGGTGACGCGGAGGGCGCAGCCCACGACATCGCCATCGAGGTCCGCGGCGCCGCGTCGCTGGGGGACGCCCTCGAGGTGGCGCGCAGCGTCGCGCGCAACAACCTCTTCAAGTGTGCGATCTTCGGCGCCGACCCGAACTGGGGCCGCGTCCTTGCTGCCGTGGGAACGACGGCCGCCGAGTTTGACCCGGACGCCCTCGATGTATCCATGAACGGCGTCCAGGTCTGCCGGTCGGGCGGCGTCGGCGAGGACCGCTCGCTCGTCGACCTGCACGCCGGCCATGAGACCGCGACCGTCTGGACCAACGACCTCACCCACGACTACGTCCACGAGAACTCGGCCTACAGCACATGAGCACTCACAGCACCGTTCGCGGCATCATCGACGCGGCTGCCCTCCGCGTCGCGGCCGCGAAGGCGCAGACCCTCGTCGAGGCGCTGCCCTGGCTGGAGCGGTTCCGCGGCGCCCTCGTCGTCGTCAAGTACGGCGGCAACGCCATGGTCGACGACGCCCTCAAGCTCGCCTTCGCGCAGGACATCGCGTTTCTCCGGTATGCCGGTCTCCGTCCGGTCGTCGTCCACGGCGGCGGCCCCCAGATCGCCGCGATGCTCGGCCGGCTGGGCCTCACCAGCGAGTTCAGGGGCGGCCTCCGGGTCACGACGCCGGAGGTGATGGAAGTCGTCCGGATGGTCCTCACCGGCCAGGTCGGTCGCGAGCTCGTCGGCCTGCTCAACCAGCACGGGCCGCTGGCCGTCGGCCTGTCCGGCGAGGACGCGGGGCTGTTCGGCGCCCGGAAGCGCTCCGGTGTCGACGACGACGGCGCCCACCTCGACCTGGGGCTGGTGGGCGACGTGGAGAGCGTGAACCCCTCGGCGGTGATGGACATCCTCGACGCCGGCCGGATCCCCGTGGTCTCCACGGTGGCGCCGGACCTCGACGTCGATGGCCAGGTGCTCAACGTCAACGCCGACACCGCGGCGGCGGCACTCGCCGTGGCACTCGAGGCCCACAAGCTCGTCATCCTCACCGACGTCGAGGGCGTCTACGGCGACTGGCCCGACCCCGACTCGCTGCTCTCGTACCTCACCCTCATGGACGCCAAGGAGCTGCTCGGGAAAGTCGACGCCGGCATGGTCCCCAAGCTCGAGGCCTGCATCCGCGCCGTCCAGCAGGGCGTCCCGCAGGCCCACGTCATCGACGGCCGGAAGCCGCACTCACTGCTGCTCGAGGTGTTCACCGACGAGGGCATCGGCACGATGGTCGTGCCGGACCCGAAGGGAGTCGTGCGCGCATGAGCCACAGCTCGGAGCTCCTCGACCGGTACAAGGCGGCGCTGATCCCCGTCTTCGGTGTCCCGCAGACCGTCCTCTCGCACGGCGACGGCTGCTACGTCGTCGATGTCGACGGCAAGCGCTACCTCGACCTGCTCGGCGGCATCGCCGTCAACACCCTCGGCCACGGCCACCCGGCATTGCTCGAGGCGATCACCAAGCAGGCGAGCCAGGTCGTCCACATCTCGAACTTCTTCACGTCCGAGCCACAGGTCGAGCTGGCCGAGAAGCTGCTCGAGGTATGCCACGCGCCCCCCGGTTCCGGGGTGTTCTTCGCCAACTCCGGAGCCGAGGCGCTGGAGGCCGCCGTGAAGCTGACCCGGCGGACCGGCCGGACCCGGATCATCGCCGCGCAGAACGCGTTCCACGGTCGGACCACCGGCGCCCTGGCGCTGACGTGGAAGGAGGCCTACCGGACGCCGTTCGAGCCGCTCATGCCCGGTGTCTCCCACGTCCCCTACAACGACGAGGCCGCTTTGCGGGCGGCGGTCGCCGGCGCCGGCGACGACCTGGCCGCCGTCGTCCTCGAGCCGATCCAGGGCGAGGCCGGCGTCGTGCCGGCCACCGACGCATACCTGCGGCTGGCCCGCGACCTGACCCGCGAGGCTGGGGCCCTCCTGGTCCTCGACGAGGTGCAGTCCGGGATGGGCCGCACGGGACACTGGCTCGCTCACCACTCGACCGACGTCGTGCCCGACGCCGTGACCCTGGCCAAGGGTCTGGCCGGGGGAGTCCCGATCGGCGCGCTGGTCACCTACGGCCCTCACGTCACCGGAATGCTCACCGGCGGCCAGCACGGGTCGACGTTCGGGGGCAACCCGTTGGCGTGTGCCGCGGGCCTCGCCGTGGTGCACACCATCGAGTCGGACCGGCTGCTGAAACACGCCCGCGACCTCGGCGCCCATCTGCAGGAGGCGGTGACCGCGCTGGGTCACCCGCGGATCGGCGGGGTTCGCGGCCGTGGGTTGCTAGTGGCCATCCAGCTAACCGAACCGGTCGCCGCGTCGGCGATGGCGCTGGCTCGGGATGCCGGGTTCCTCGTCAACGCGGTGGCGCCGGACGCGATCCGGCTGGCGCCGCCGCTGATCCTCACCGAGGCGCAGGCCGACACCTTCGTCGACGCGCTGCCGGGGATCCTCGACGCGGCGGTTCGCGCATGACGAGCCGCACGACCCGCCAGACGCGGGTGGTCGACCTGCTGAGGTCGCACGACGTGCGATCGCAGGGCGAGCTGCTCACCCTGCTGTCGCGGGACGGAGTCGAGGTCACCCAGGCCACGCTGTCGCGGGACCTCGTCGAGGTCGGCGCGGTGAAGGTCCGCAAGGGCCGGCAGCTCGTGTATGCGCTGCCCGACTCCGGCGGGCCGGTCGAGCCCGAGGACCTGCCGGTTCGCCT
>DASTNV010000156.1:0-7213 GCA_035762725.1 Lapillicoccus sp.
TCCCGAAGGTCGAGGCGAAGGCGAGCGCCGCGAAGCCATCGAGCACCGCCTTGAGCGTCAGCTGCTCGATGCCGCGGCCCAGTCCGTCGGAGATGCTGCCGAGGATGGTCAGCGGACCGACGCAGAAGAGCAGCGACGCCGTCAGCCAGCCTTCGATGAACCGTTCCCGCGAGGCGTGGGCGTCGTCCGGGGTCTCCCCGTCGCGGGACCGTGACCGACGGGCGACCCACCCCTGGATCGCGCCGGCCAGGCCAGCGAGCCGCTCCTCGATCTTGAGCAGCGAGCCGGCGACGCTCCCGATGAGCAGGGAGCCGAGGACGATGAGCACCGGCGCGCCCGGGCCGACCGCTGTCGCGAGGGACGCGTCCGTGACGCTGACGCAGGAGAGGCCGGCGACGAGCAGGGTGACCAGCCCGAGGCAGTCGGTGACCACGGACCGGGTGCGCTCCGGGAACCGGTGCCCGATGGCCATCCCCAGCAGCGCACCGATGATGACGGCCACGACGTTGATGACGGTCCCGAGTCCGGGGAAGGCGCCCTGCACCGCGCCACCCTACGGAATCCTGCAATCGCTCATTTGAGCGCACGGACGCCCTTGTTCAGCGCGGCAATCCACAACCGCGCCCGATTTATGCGCAGACTCTTCCACCGGAGGCCCGTCACCCATAGAGTCGAGCCGTCGATCACGACACCGGTCGCCTGCGGGGAAACAGCGGCCTCATGTTGATCGCCTTGCCCCGTGCTGCCCGTCAGGAGGCTTTGTGTCCCGTCCCCAGGTCATCGTCCGGATGGTCGACGAAGAACATCAGGGCGACCTGGTGGATCTGTGGATGGAGAACCGGATGGAGTCCGGTGGTGGGTGTGAGCCGGCACTGAGGGTCGCGTCGCTCAATGCGTTGACGGTCGCCCTGCAGCGCCCCGAGGTCACGGCGTTCCTCGCCGTCGTCGACGACCAAGCGGTCGCCTACCTCGTCCTCAAGGACAGCCTGCCCGGCCCGCTCAACGACACGACCTGCACGTCGATCGACCAGCTGTTCGTCACGGCGACCTGGCGCCGCCACGGCGTGGCCCGCCAGCTGCTCGCGGCTGCCGCGGCCCACGCCGACCGGATCGGGGCGGAGGCGATCGTCAGCCACGTGCCGTCCCAGGTCCGTGACGCCAACCGGTTCTTCGCCCGGCTGGGCTTCTCGCCGACGGTCGTCCGCCGCGTCACCACGCCGGCTGCGCTCCACCGCAAGCTCGCGGCCACCGGCGAGGCCCCTGTGCTGCGCCGGGTGGGCCTGGAAGAGGTCATCCAGCGGCGCCGGTCGGCCCGGTTCCGTGCCGTCCGGCAGAGCGCCGGCACCCGCGTCGCGGACGCCTGAGCCGGCGCCTGACTGGACCCCCACCGCCCCACCGACACCCCCTCGGCGTGTCGGCGCCGGGGCCTAGGGTGAACGTCGTGGCACCTGCGAACCGGCTTCTGCTCCTCGACGGCCACTCGCTGGCATACCGCGCGTTCTACGCCCTCCCGGCCGAGAACTTCTCGACCAAGACGGGGCAGACGACCAACGCCGTCTACGGCTTCACGTCCATGCTCATCAACATGCTCCGCGACGAGGAGCCCACCCATGTGGGAGTCGCGTTCGACCTGTCGCGGCAGACGTTCCGCAGCGAGGAGTATGCGGAGTACAAGGCCGGTCGCAGCGCGACGCCATCGGAGTTCTCGGGTCAGATCCCGCTGATCCACGAGGTGCTCGATGCTCTCCGGATCCGCTACGTCGAGGCGCAGGGCTACGAGGCCGACGACATCATCGCGACGCTCACCACCCAGGCGACCGCGGAGGAGATGGAGGTCGTCATTGTCTCGGGCGACCGCGACGTCTTCCAGCTGGTCGACGAGGACGTGACGATGGTCTACCCCGTCCGCGGGGTCTCCGACGTCTGGCGGATGAACCCCGCCGCGGTCAAGGAGCGCTACCTCGTCCCGCCCGAGCGCTACAGCGACCTCGCCGCGCTGGTGGGGGAGTCGTCCGACAACCTGCCCGGGGTTCCGGGTGTCGGGCCGAAGACCGCGGCCAAGTGGATCACCACCTACGGCGACCTGCCCGGCATCGTCGCCAACGTCGACAAGATCACCGGCAAGGTCGGTGACGCCCTTCGTGAGCACCTCGACGGCGTCCTGCGCAACCGGAGGCTCAACCAGCTGGTTCGCGACGTCCCCCTCGAGCTGACGGTCGACGAGCTCGAGCGCCAGACCTGGAACCGCGAGGAGGTGCACGAGGTCTTCGATAGCCTCGAGTTCCGGGTGCTGCGCGAGCGGCTCTTCGAGACGCTCAAGGCGGTCACCGCCGAGGCGGAGTCGGGGTTCGACGTCGACGGCGACGTGCTCTCGGCCGCCGATGTCCCGGCCTGGCTCGACGAGCACGTCCGCTCGGGGGAGCGCACCGGCGTCAACGTCGTCGGCCAGTGGGCGCGTGGGACCGGCGATGTGCGCGCCCTGGCCATCGCCACCGCCGATGGGCACGCCGCATACCTCGACGTCACCGGGCTCGACGAGAAGGCCGAGCAGACGGTCAGCGAGTGGCTGGCCGACGCCGACCGGCCCAAGGCGCTCCACGACGCCAAGGGCCCGTCGCACGCCCTCGCGGCTCGCGGCTGGGAGCTGGCGGGGCTGACCAGCGACACGGCGCTCGCCGCCTACCTGGTCAAGCCCGACCAGCGCGTCTTCGACCTCGCCGACCTGTCGCTGCGGATGCTCCACCGCGAGCTGAAGAACGACACGACGCCCAGCGGCCAGGGGATGCTCGACTTCGATGGCGACGAGGACGCCGAGGCCGGCGAGGCGATGGTCGTCGCCAGCGCCATCCTCGAGCTGGCCGACGCCCTCGACGTCGAGCTGGAGCGGACGGCCGGCACCGAGCTGCTCCGCGACATGGAGCTCCCACTCGTCGACGTGCTGGCGCGGATGGAGCGCTCCGGCATCGCCGTGGACGTCCCGGAGCTCGAGGCCCTGGAGAGCGACTTCGACGCCCAGGTCCGCCAGGCCCAGCAGGACGCCTGGGACGCGATCGGTGACGACACCATCAACCTCGGCAGCCCCAAGCAGCTGCAGGAAGTCCTCTTCGGGCGGCTCAACCTGCCCAAGACCAAGCGCACCAAGACCGGCTACACCACCGACGCCGACGCGCTGAACGAGCTGGGCCGCAAGGTCGACAACCCGTTCCTCAAGGGGGTTCTCGACTTCCGCGACGCGGCGCGGCTACGGGTCACCGTCGAAGGCCTGCTCAAGTCGGTCGCCGAGGACCAGCGGGTCCACACGACGTACATCCAGACCATCGCGGCCACCGGCCGGCTCAGCTCGACCGACCCCAACCTCCAGAACGTCCCTATCCGCACCGAGGAGGGTCGTCGGATCCGGGAGATGTTCATCGTCGGTGACGGGTTCGAGTCACTGATGTCGGTGGACTACAGCCAGATCGAGATGCGGGTGATGGCCCACCTGTCCGGTGACGCCGGGCTCATCGAGGCGTTCCGGTCGGGGGAGGACCTGCACAGCTACGTCGGGTCGAAGGTGTTCAACGTCGGGCTCGACGAGGTCACCGCCGCCCAGCGCAGCAAGATCAAGGCGATGTCCTACGGCCTGGCTTACGGGCTCAGCGCGTTCGGCCTGTCCAAGCAGCTGACCATCTCCACCAGCGAGGCCGCCGGCCTGATGGACATGTACTTCGACCGGTTCGGCGGGGTCCGCGACTACCTGCACGAACTGGTCGCCGAGGCGCGCGGAAACGGTTACACCGCAACGATGTTCGGCCGCCGCCGCTACCTGCCCGACCTGCTCAGTGACAACCGGCAGCGCCGCGAGATGGCCGAGCGGATGGCCCTCAACGCCCCGATCCAGGGGTCGGCCGCCGACATCATGAAGGTCGCCATGCTCGGCGTCGACCGCGCCCTCATCGCTGCGGGAGCGCAGTCGCGGATGCTGCTCCAGGTCCACGACGAGCTCGTCCTCGAGATCGCGCCGGGGGAGCGCGACGACGTCGAGAAGCTGGTCCGCCACGAGATGGGCCACGCCGTCGAGATGGACGTCCCGCTCGATGTCAGTGTCGGGGTCGGGCGCTCCTGGCACGACGCCGCGCACTGATGTTCGAGCCGCAGACCGAGCGGCTCTGGCTGCGGCAGTGGCGCGACGAGGACTGGGCGCCGTTCGCCGCACTGAACGCTGATCCCGAGGTGATGCGGTACTTCCCGTCGACCCTTGACGAGCAGCAGTCCAACGCATTCGCCTACCGCAACGCCGCGCTCCTCGAGGTCCACGGTTGGGGGCTCTGGGCCGTCGAGCTGCGGGAGTCGGGCGACTTCATCGGGTTCGTCGGCCTCAACCAGCCGACGTGGACGGCCGCGTTCACCCCGTGCACCGAGGTCGGCTGGCGGCTCGCCCGGTCGGCATGGGGAAAGGGGTATGCGACGGAGGCCGCCGGCGCGGCGCTCGCCGTCGCGTTCGGTCCGCTCGGCCTCGACGAGGTGGTCTCGTTCACGACTGTCGCCAACGACCGGAGCCGCGCCGTCATGGAGCGCCTCGGCATGACCCGTGACCCAACCGAGGATTTCGACCACCCGAAGCTCGATCCGGACAGCGCGGTGCGGCGGCACGTGCTCTACCGCCTGAGAGCCGATCGGTTCGAGGCAGCCTGACCCTCCGGCGTATGCCGCCCGGCCGCGCGTGACAGGCTGGCGCGGTGTTCGAGGACCTCGACGGCAAGGTGGCTGTGGTCACGGGCGGCGCTCGTGGCCTCGGCCTGGAGATGGCCGACGCGCTGTCCGAGCTGGGGTGTGCGGTGGCGCTACTCGACGTCGGGGACGGCGTCGAGTCCTCGGCCGCCGGCCTCGGCGAGCGACGCGGCGTCCGGACGATGGGTCTTCACGCGGACGTCACCGACGACGCAGCGCTGGCGGCAGCGTTCGACCGCGTCGTCGGCGAGATGGGGACTCCGGCGGTCCTCGTCAACGCCGCGGGAATCGCCGCGTGGAGCCCCGCCGAGGAGATGCCGGCGGCAGAGTGGCGCCGGGTGATCGACATCAACCTCACCGGGACGTTCCTCACCTGCCAGGCCTTCGCGCGCGTGGTCCTGGCGGCCGGGACCGGCGGCAGCATCGTCAACGTCTCGTCGATGTCGGCCTTCGTCGTCAACGTGCCGCAGCGGCAGGCGGCCTACAACGCCTCGAAGGCGGGCGTCGACCAGCTCACCCGATCGCTGGCCGTCGAGTGGGTCGAGCGAGGGATCCGGGTCAACGCGCTCGCGCCGGGCTACTTCCTCTCGGATATGACGCGCCAGTTCATCGACGCCAACCCGGAGGTCGGCGAGGGCTGGCGAGCGCGGGTGCCCGCCGGCCGGCTCGGCGAGCCGCCGGACCTGCGCGGCCTCGTCGCCTTCCTCGCCTCCGACGCGTCCCGGTACGTCGTCGGCGAGTCGGTCGTCATCGACGGCGGCTACTCGATCGTGTGAGCTAGGCGGTCTGCACGTCGTCGTAGGTCAGCGTGAGTCGTTCGACGACGAGCGGCTCACCGCCGCGGGTGACCGAGCCGACCTCGTGACGCGAGGGCCAGGCGTTCTCGAGGTGGTACCGCGCGACCGGGCTGCCGTCGGTGGCAAACACCACGAGCGTGACGTCGCGCCGAGCGGCCTCGCCCTGCGTCTTGGTCTGGTGTGCCCAGTTCCGGAAGGTCGGCTCGCGGGTCAGTGCACGTACCAGCGTCACCGCCCGGGCGCTGGCCCGTGCTGGGGCGTCACCACCGCGGTCGAGTCCGAAGACCGACAGCACCAGTCTCTCCACCTCGAGGAGCCGCATGTTCACCCCGTCGAGCTCGAGTCCGAAGCTGTGGCCGACGCCGGCGTCCGAGTCAGGCAGTGGCATGTCGTCCAGCATGCTCCGGCGGCCTTGCGACATCAGTCCTTGCGGCAGACGAAGATCGCCGTGCCGGGGATCAGCTGCCCGCGCAGCTGCGACCAGCCGGCCCACGTCTCGAGGTTGGCATCGGGCCACTCCGGCTCGACGAGGTCGACCACGCGGAGGCCGGCCGCGACGATCTCGCGAACCCGGTCGCCGATCGTCCGGTGGTGCTCGACGTACGTGGCCGCGCCGGACGTGTCCTGCTCGACGTAGGCGGTCCGGTCGAAGTAGGACTGGGTGACCCTGAGCCCGTCCTCGCCGGGGTCGTCGGGCATCGCCCATCGGATCGGGTGCGTCGTCGAGAAGACGAACCGGCCGCCCGGGCGGAGCACTCGGGCCGCCTCGGCCATCACCCGACCCGAGTCGGCGACGAACGGGACGACGCCGTAGGCGGTGAACACCACGTCGAACGACCCGTCGGCGAACGGCAGGTCGGCCCCGTCGCACTGGACCAGCGGTACTCGCTGACGAGGGTCCCGGACCGACGCGTTGATCCGGCGGGCCCGGTCCAGCATCCCCGCCGAGACGTCCGTCCCCACGACGTCGGCTTCCTGGCCGGCGACCCACCGGGAGCCCTGGGCGGCGCCGCACCCGATCTCGAGCACCCGCATACCAATGAGGTCGCCGAGGAGCCGAGCCGACGACTCGCGCAGTCCCTCGGGTCCCCAGGTCAGATCGGTGTCGCCGAGGAACTCGCCGTGCTCCGCGTAGTAGTCGCCGGCCTCGGCGTCCCACCAGGCCTGGTTGGCGCGCACCGTCTCGTCCTGGGCCACGTCCCGGCGGGTGACGGGGTAGGCCGACCAGGCATACCCCGCTGGTGCGGCATCGTCGCTGGTCACGGCGCCTCGCGCTTTGACCGGCTGGTGACACCGCCGGTAAGGTGAGAACGCACACGTGTGTGCGCCGACGACGCATGCCCACCTACCGGGGACCTGCTCCCGGCGCCACTAGTTCGCATCATCCACCATCACTGTCCACTACTACATCATCCGACCGGAGCCCATTCCTCTATGACTGCCAGCACGGCCACCAAGGCCGCCCCTCAGATCGCCATCAACGACATCGGCTCTGAGGAAGACCTGCTCGCCGCAATCGACGCGACGATCAAGGATTTCAACGACGGCGACATCGTCGAGGGTCGCATCGTCAAGGTCGACCGGGACGAGGTCCTGCTCGACATCGGCTACAAGACCGAGGGCGTCATCCCCTCGCGTGAGCTGTCCATCAAGCACGATGTCGACCCGGCCGACGTGGTCAAGGTCGGCGACGAGGTCGAGGCCCT
>DASTNV010000157.1:0-2543 GCA_035762725.1 Lapillicoccus sp.
AAGCCAGTCGGCCACGAGTACCGCTCAGCCGGTATGCGGTCGGTCGCCCTCGTGGACGAGGGTGCCGAGGATTCGCCGCAGCTGGTCGCGGTCGCGTGGGGAGATGGTGTCGAACAGCGTGCCGGCCACCTCCTCGCGAGAGGCGCGGATGGCGCGGACCTGCGTGTGGCCCTCGTCGGTGAGGCTGAGGAGGACCGCGCGGCGGTCCTGTGGGTCCGGGGCGCGCTGGAGGAGGCCGGCCTCGACGAGCCCGTCGACGACCTCGGTGACCGAGCGCGGCGCGATGCGCAGCCGGCCGGCGAGGTCGGTGGGGCGCAGGCCCGGGTTGAGTGCCACGACGAGAAGCGCGCGCCCCTGATGGGGTGACAGGCCGTACGGCGCCAGCCCATCGCGCCAGGCGGAGCGCAGCCGCCCCGCGAGCGCCGTGACGAGCTCGGCCAGGCTCGGCTCGGCCTCCTCAGCGGGCTCTCGGGAATTCACCGCAGCATCCTAGCGTTGACACGGCTACCTCATTATGAGGTAACCTCAATATTTGTTTTCCTCCCCTAACGGAAGGAGTGATGTCCATGGCTCGCCCCACCGACTCCTCCCCTCTTCCTGACGGCCTGCCCGGCGGTCCGGGTGGCGGTGGCCGCGGCCCGCGCCGCGTCGATCCCGCCGACCGCGCCCAGCTGGCCGAGTCGCCGGTGAGCTGGCGCCGCGTCGGTGCGCTGTTCGCGCCCTTCCGCGGGCGCATCGCCGCCGTTGTCGCCCTCATCGTCACCTCCTCGCTGGTCTCGCTCGCCTCGCCGTTCCTCCTCCGGCTCGTCATCGACGACGCCCTCCCGCAGCAGGACATCCGGCTCCTGCTGCTCGCCGTCGGCGGGATGCTCGCGGTCACCGTCTCGACCGCCGTCCTCGGCCTCGGCCAGACGCTGATCTCCACCCGCGTCGGCCAGGAGGTCATGCACCGCCTGCGCACCGACGTGTTCTCCCACCTGCAGCGCCAGTCGCTCTCGTTCTTCACCCGGACCCAGGGCGGCGAGGTCCAGTCCCGGCTCACCAACGACGTCGCTGGGATGCAGTCGGTCGTCACCTCGACCGCGACGTCGATCGCGTCCAACGTGACGACCGCCGTCGGCACCGCGATCGCCATGGTCGCGTTGAGCTGGCGGCTGAGCCTCCTGTCCCTCCTCGTCATCCCGCCGGCCGTGTGGCTGACCCGCCGGGTCGCCCTGCTGCGCCGGGACGTGACCGCCAAGCAGCAGCGCCGGATGGCCGACATGCTCACCCAGGTCGACGAAGGACTCTCGGTCAGCGGCGTCCAGCTCACCAAGACCCTCGGTGCGACCGAGACCACCTCCGCCCGGTTCGCCGCGACGTCGCGCGAGCTGGTCGACCTCGAGGTCCAGTCCCAGCTGGCCGGCCGCTGGCGGATGGCGACGATGAGCGTCGTCTTCGCGGCCATCCCGGCCCTCATCTACCTCGCCGCCGGCTTTCCCGCGACGTCCGGTGGGATGACGATCGGGACGCTGGTGGCGTTCACCGCGCTCCAGTCGGCGATCTTTCGGCCGTTGATGGGCCTGCTCGACGTGGGCGTGTCGATCGTGTCGTCAATGGCCCTGTTCAGCCGCATCTTCGGCTACCTTGACCTCGAGGTCGAGGTGCGCGAACCCGCATACCCCGCAACGGTTTCCATGACCGACGTGCGCGGTGAAGTTCGTCTCGAGGGCGTCTCCTACCGGTACCCCGACGCGGACCGGGACGCGCTGTCAGGCGTCGATCTGGTGGTGCCCGCCGGGACCTCGTTGGCGTTGGTCGGCGAGACCGGTTCCGGCAAGACAACGCTGGCCAGCTTGGTTCCCCGACTGCGCGACCCGGTGATGGGACGCGTCCTGGTCGACGGGGTCGACCTCCGCGATCTGTCGTTCGCGGACCTGTCCCGGATCGTGGGCGTCGTGTCTCAGGAGACGTACCTCCTGCACGCGTCGATCCGCGAGAACCTGCTGTATGCGGCGCCGTCCGCGACCGACGCGGACCTGTGGCGCGCGTTGGAGGCGGCTCAGATCGCCGACCTCGTCGCGACGCTGCCGGGCGGGCTCGACACGATCGTCGGGGCGCGAGGCCTGCGGTTCTCCGGGGGCGAGAAGCAGCGGTTCGCGATCGCGCGCACGCTGCTGCGCGACCCTCGGGTCCTCGTCCTGGACGAGGCGACCAGCGCCCTCGACAACGAGACCGAGCGCGAGCTCCAGGCGGCCCTCGACGTAGTGTCGCGGGGGCGGACCACGATCACCATCGCCCACCGGCTCTCGACGATCGAGAACGCCGACCAGATCGCGGTGCTCTCGCACGGCCAGGTGGTCGAGCGGGGTACGCATGACTCGCTGCTGGCCCAGGGCGGTCGGTACGCCACGCTGGCCGGCGAGGCCACGCATACGCGCGGCCTGGTCGGCGTCACCGCCTGACCGCGTCCCCCGCCCCTGCTCGCCGAGAGGCCAAGCGGCCGTATGCGGGCTGGTTGCAGATCGCGTCGTGGTTCATGTCGCGGGTCATGTCGCGGGTCA
>DASTNV010000158.1:0-5277 GCA_035762725.1 Lapillicoccus sp.
TCAAGCTGCGACGGGGCCGGTGACGGTATGCGTCTCGGCTTCCTCCTGGGCGAGATCGGCAACGGCTTGCGCCGCAACGTGTCGATGGTGGTCTCCGTCGTCCTCGTGACGATGATCTCGATGTACCTGCTCGGCATGGGCCTGCTCGCCCAGCGGCAGGTCGACACGATGAAGGACTACTGGTACGACCGCGTCCAGGTCTCGATCTTCCTCTGCGTCGACAAGTCGCTGTATGCCAACTGCGCCGGCGCGGCCACGACGCCCGCCCAGCGCGACGCCGTCAAGGCGCAGCTGGAGCAAATGAAGCCCCCGGTCAAGGAGGTCTTCTACGAGACCCAGGCCGAGGCATACCAGCGGTTCAAGGACCAGTTCCGCAACAGCCCGCTGGGGGAGCAGGCGACCGAGCGGGCCTTCGCCGACTCGTTCCGCGTGTCGCTCACCGACGCGAGCAAGTTCGACGTCATTGCCAGCTCGTTCCAGGGCGCGCCAGGCGTCGGCAAGGTGCAGGACCAGAAACAGCTGCTCGACAAGTTCTTTACCTTCATGAACGTCGTGTCGTGGTCGGCCATCGCGCTTGCCGTCCTGATGGTGCTGTGCGCCACCCTGCTGATGGCCACGACGATCCGGCAGACCGCGTTCAGCCGACGACGCGAGACGGGCATCATGCGGCTGGTCGGCGCGTCGAACTCGACGATCCAGCTGCCATTCATCATGGAGACGGTCGTGGCCGCCGTCGTCGGCGCCGGCCTGGCCATGGCCCTGCTCTATGCGACGGTTCGCTACGGCGTGTCGGGCTACCTCAGCACCGCGCTCATCGACACGGCCTTCATCGGCGTCCCCGATGTCGTCGCGATCGCCCCCTGGGTGATCGGCGGCGTCGTCGCGCTCGCCGTGCTCACCTCGGGATTCACGCTCCGGCGGTACTTGCGTGTCTAGCCGTACGCGCCGGGCTGGGCTAGCAGCGCTCGCCGCCGTCGCGCTCGTGGCCACGGGGGCGATCGCGTCCCGCGCCGACACCGGCGACGACAAGCGGGCCGTCGACCAGCGGATCGAGGACATCAAGGGCGCCCTCTCGGAGACGTCCCAGGACCTGGCGAACGCCTACAACGCCCTCCAGGCGACCCAGTCGCAGCTGCCGGCCGCTCAGGCGGCGCTCACGCAGGCCGAGGACGCCGAGCGGGCCGCGAACCAGCACAACGACGAGGTCGCCGCGCAGCTGGCGGTGGCCCAGGCCAACGAGCAGCGCGCCCTGGAGGCCCAGGCCGCCAACCAGGCCAAGCTCGAGCAGACCCAGGCCGTCCTCGACAACTTCGCCGCCGACCTGTTCCAGGGCGGTGGCGGCGGTTCGCAGATGTCGGTCGCCCTCGGTGCGACCAGCGCCGACGACTTCGCCACGCGGGTCGTCCTCGCCGACCAGGTCACCTCGCTCACCGACAACGCGCTCAAGGAGCTGGACAACGCTCGGGCCGAGGCGATCGCGCAAGAGGCGTACCTCAAGGCGGTCGAGGCCGAGGTCACCCAGCTCAAGCGTGAGGCCGAGAGTGCGCTCGCTGCAGCGCAGCAGGCCCGCGCCGCGGCCGCCACCGCCAAGGCCAACCTGGACAACCTGCTGGCCCAACAGGCCGCCTACGCCGCGCAGGTCGAGGCCAAGAAGGCCGACGAGCTGGCCCGGCTGGCCCAGGCGGAGGCCGAGCAGGCCACGCTCCAGGCGCTCCTCGAGGCCCAGGCCCGCGCCGCCGCGGCGGCCGAGGCGGCCCGGGCCGGGCGGGCGGGATACCGACCGGTCGTCGGCGGCAGCGGCTTCCTCAGCCGCGCGGCGAATGGCCCCATCACCTCGCAGTTCGGGTTGCGGTTCCACCCGATCCTCCACGTGTGGAAGCTCCACACCGGCACCGACTTCGGGGTCCCGTGCGGAACGCCGGTCATGGCCGCTGCCGACGGCACGGTCATCAGCGCCGGCTACGGCGGCGGCAACGGCAACCGCATCGTCATCGACCACGGCATCGTCAGCGGCGTCGACCTCGCCTCGACCTACAACCACCTGTCGTCGTTCGTCGTCAAGGGTGGCAAGGTCAAGCGTGGCCAGCTCATCGCGTACTCCGGCACCACCGGGTACTCCACCGGCTGCCACCTGCACTTCGAGACCCTCGAGAACGGGCAGTTCGTCAACCCGATGAAGTGGCTTGGTTCCTGAATCACCCCACGAAGTTCTTCGCTCCGCTCCGATACCTCGCGGGGACCCCGGCCCCAACCCGACAAAGTCGGTTGTGACGGCCCGGTAGCGTGGCTTCGCGCAACAGACGTACGTGAGAACAGGGAGGGACCGGCGGTGGCCAAGGAACGCGGTCGATCGGTGATCGCGAGCAACCGCAAGGCGCGGCACGACTACCACATCGAGGACACCTTCGAGGCGGGCATCGCGCTGACCGGCACCGAGGTGAAGGCCCTGCGAATGGGTCGGGCGTCGCTCGTCGACGGGTTCGCCCAGTTCTCCGGCAACGAGCTGTGGCTCGAGGGCGTGCACATCCCGGAGTACCTCAACGGCACGTGGACCAACCACGCCCCGCGCCGGCGTCGCAAGCTGCTCCTGCACCGCGACGAGCTGGACAAGATCGCTACCAAGACCCGCGAGCGCGGCCGCACCGTGGTGCCGCTCCAGCTGTACTTCAAGGACGGCCGGGCCAAGGTCGAGATCGCCCTCGCCACCGGCAAGCGGGAGTACGACAAGCGGCACGCGCTCCGCGAGCGGCAGGACCGCCGCGAGGCCGACCGCGCGATGAGCCACCGGGAGAATCGGTGAGACGCCGCATACCGGCGCTGCTCATCCTGCTTCTGGCGACGGCCGCCCTGGTCGGACTGCCGGTCACGGCGTATGCGTCGGCGCCCGAGGCGCCCGGCGCGGCGGACGCCTCGTTCGACAAGATGTCCTCGTTCACCGCCGAGTACGTGCTGGACAAGGACGGCGGCGCGACGGTCACGGAGACGATCGCCTACGTCTTCGGCACCAGCAGCGGGGCGAAGCACGGCATCTTCCGCAACATCGTCACCCGTCAGGAGGTCACCGACCCCAGCGGAAAGACGTCGGAGGACACCTACCGGTACTACGCGCTCGACCTCGAGAGCGTGACCAGCCCGACCGGCGCGCCCACCGACACCAAGGTGACCGACCAGCCCGAGGGGACCACCCAGATCCGGATCGGCAACCCGGACGTCACCGTGAGCGGCACCCAGACGTACGTCCTGACATACCACCTGGCCAACGTCATGAACCCGTTCCCCGACCACGCCGAGTTCTTCTACAACGTCTTCCGCGGCGACTCGATCCCGAAGGACGCCGTCAAGGTGACCGTCACCGGCCCCGGCGGCGTCACCCAGGTCAGCTGCATCCGGGGCTCGGGGCAGGGCCAGCCGTGCGACCGTGCCGAGCCGGGTCAGACCGCCCTGTTCGAGGTCAGCAATTTGCTCGGCAACGAGGACCTCACCATCGCCGCGTCGCTGCCGCGAGCCGGGTTCGGCGACCTCAAGCCGGACCTGCGGAGCGGGGGCTCGTCCTACGACGAGGGCCAGGCCAAGGTGCTCACCTCGCTGGCGCTGGCCGGCGGGATCGGCGCGCCGCTGGTCGCCGCCGGCGTCATGGGTCTCCTCGTCGCGACTCGGGGCCGGGACGAGTGGTACGCCGGCGTCACGCCGGGTCTGACCCCAGGCTCCTCGGACGCCGTCGCGCCGGGCAGTGTCCCGCCGCCCGCCCCGGCCACGGTGCGTGGGCGGCGTCCGGAGATCGCCGTCCAGTTCAACCCACCGCCTGGCGTCCAGCCCGGCATGGTGGGCACGATCATCGACGAGTCCGCCGACACCATCGATGTCTCGGCGACGGTGATGGACCTCGCCGTCCGCGGCTTCCTGCGGATCGAGGAGATCCAGACCGGGGCGGTGTTCTCCCGCACCGACTGGCGGCTCATCCAGCTACCGCCGCCGCCCGGCCAGACCCTGCACCCCTACGAGGCCACCATTCTCGACGGCCTCTTCGCCGGCGGCTCGGACGTCACGCTGTCCGACCTCAAGTACAAGTTCCACACGACCCTCAACCTCGCGATCCGGCAGATGTACACCGAGGTCGTCGAGCGTGGCTGGTTCCGGCGGTCGCCGCAGCGGCAGCGGCAGGGCTGGCAGGCGCTCGGCTTCCTTCTCATCGGGGCCGGCGCGGTCAGCTGCTTCTACCTCGGCGTCGTCACCAGCGCCATCGACAAGACCGGCGGGTTCGGGATCGGTATCCCGTCCGGCGTCGTGCTCGGGATCGGTCTCATCGTCGCCGGTCTGATCTTCCGGATCCTCGGCAAGCGGATGGCCGCCAAGACCGGTGCCGGCTCTGCCGTGTATGCGCAGTCGCTCGGCTTCCGCAAGTACCTCGAGACCGCCGAGGCGGACCAGATCCGGTTCGAGGAGGCGTCGGCGATCTTCAGCCGGTACCTGCCGTACGCCATCGTCTTTGGCGTCGCCGACCGCTGGGCCGGGACCTTCCAGAAGGTGGCCGAGGCGGCTGCGGCGGCCGGCAACCCGATCGTCATGCCCGCCTGGTACGTCTACAGCGGCTCGATGTTCCCCGACTTCACCAGCATCGCCGACGGCGCGGGGAGCTTCGCCTCCTCGGCCGGCGGGACCTTCGCGGCGACGGCCAGTTCCGGGTCGTCCGGCGGCTCCGCGTTCAGTGGTGGCGGCTTCAGTGGCGGCGGTGGCGCGGGGGGTTCGAGCTCGGGCTCCTGGTAGACGTCCGTCCGTGTGTGACTCGTGGTGGATCGCGCCGGAATTCGGTGCGGTCCAGAGCACGAACGGGGGAAGAGGGGCGTCCACCCAGCGACCACGCCATCCGCCCGTCACCCGGACGGGGTCAGACTGGCGAGCATGACGGCCGGTGAGACCACCGCACCCGGTGTCGCGGCGTCGCCGAACGGCGGTGCCGCGACGGCACCGCCGCGCACCCTCGACGCGTCCCGTTTCGGCGGCGCCGTCGCGTCCGACTCCCAGCACGCCGCGCTCCGGGCCTCGGTCCGCCAGCTCGGTCAGCTCCTCGGTGAGGCCCTCACCCGGCACGAGGGCCCGGAGCTTCTGGCCCTCGTCGAGGAGGTACGCGCCAAGGCCCGCGAACCCGGCGACGAGGCCCTCCACCACCTGCTCGAGGGGGTCGACGACACCACGGCCGTCGTCCTGGCTCGCGCCTTCACCGCATACTTCCAGCTGGTCAACGTCACCGAGCAACTGCACCGCTGGCAGGAGCTGACC
>DASTNV010000159.1:0-2267 GCA_035762725.1 Lapillicoccus sp.
CTCACGCCGCGTCAGTGCAGTCGGGGCAACCGCTGATGGGTCGTCAGGACCGGGGCAAAGAGGTCGCCGCGCTCCTCGAGGCGGCGCCCGATGGTCCGGATCGTGTAGCGGTCCGGCCGCAGCCGCGGGTCCTCCAGCTCATCCCAGTCGATCGGCGCCGACACCGGAGCACCGGGCGTCGCCCGCGGGCTGTACGGCGCGACGAGGGTCTTGTTCACCGCGTTCTGGGTGTAGTCCAGCCGAGCCAGCCCGCCGCGCTCGCGCACCGACCACCGCCAGCTGACGACCTCCGGCATGATGGCGCCGACCGTGCGCGACACCCGCTCGACCCACTCGCGCGTCTCGTCGAACGTCGGACCGGTCGCGATTGGAACCCAGATCTGCAGCCCCCTCCGTCCGGTGAGCTTCGGGTATGCGGCGACGTCGAGGTGCTCGAACGCGGTCCGGTGCAACCGCGCCAGCGCCAGGACCTCGCTCCACGAGGTCTGCTCGCCCGGGTCGATGTCGAACAGGGCGTACGTCGGCAGCGCCGGGTCCTCGACCCGCGACGTCCACGCGTGCCACTCGAGAGCCCCGTAGTTCGCCGCCCAGACCAGCGCGGCCGGTTCGTCGACGACGAGGTAGGTCACTGTCTCACCGGGGTCGGCGTCCGGGTTGTCCCAGCGGTCCAGCCACCCGGGCGCATGACTGGGCAGCTCCTTGTGCCAGAACCCTTTGGTACCAACGCCGTTCGGGTACCTGTGCATGTTGAGGGCCCGGCGGGTGAGGTAGGGGACGACGATCGTTGCCACCTGAGCCGCATACCGGAGCAAATCCCGCTTGGTGACCGGCTTCTCGCGCCCGCGTGGCGGGAACAGGACCTTGTCGAGGTTGGTGACCTTCAGCGCGCGCCCGAACACCTCCCACTGCCCGGTCGCCCCGAGCCGGTCCAGCGCCCGGATCTCGGCTCGCGAGACCGGCTCGAACACCGGTGGCCGCAAGGGAATCGACGCCTCCGCGGCGGGAAGGTCCGACCGCCAGAGCCGGTCGGGATCGGCCTTGACCTCGTCGTTGGTGCGTCCGGACAGCACCGAGCGCGGGTGGTCCTCGGCGTTCCAACCCTTCTCGGCATACTCGTCCTTCTTGTGCAGCAGCAGCCAGCTCTCCTTGCCCCCGTCGTCCACCGACGTGCGGACCAGGACGAACTTGCCGTGAAGCTTCTCGCCGGACAGCTCCATGTGCAGCTCACCGTGGGCCACCGCGTCGACGGGGTCGCGGCCTTCGCGCTGGTAGTAGTGGTCCCAGGTGCCGGCGTCCCAGACGATGACGTCGCCGCCGCCGTACTCGCCGGAAGGGATGACGCCCTCGAAGTCGTAGTACTCGATGGGATGGTCCTCGACGTGGAACGCCGCGCGGCGGACGGCGGGGTCGAGCGTCGGGCCCTTGGGGACCGCCCAGGACGCCAGCACGCCGCCCATCTCCAAGCGGAAGTCGTAGTGCAGCCGACGAGCCCGGTGCCGCTGAACGACGAACCGGTTGCCCGCGGGCAGCGACCCGACGGCGACGGTGGCGCCGGCAGGCTCACGGGTCCGGGAGAAGTCGCGCATCTCCCGGTACCGCGTGAGCTTGTCCGGCGCCACCTGGCCAGTCTGGCCGACGGAGGGGTATGCGGCTCAGCGCGCCAGGAACTCGACGAGCACCCGGTCGAACTCTTCCCGGTGGCTGACGTTGATCCCGTGCGGGCCGCCGGCGATGACGTGGAGCTCGCTGTGCGGAAGCGCCTCGTGGGTCCGCCGGCCAGATCCCTCGAACGGCACGGTCGCGTCGGCGTCGCCGTGGATGACCAGCGTCGGCACCGTCACGGTGGCCAGGTCCTTGCGGAAGTCGGTGAACCCGAACGCCGCCATCGCCTCGAGCGCGGCCGCCTTGCTGGCCTGGTCGGCCAGGTCCCGGGCCTCCTTGCGCTGCTGGTCGGAGACGACGACCTCGCCGTTCGCGGTGAAGAACTTCGTGATGAAGTCGTCGAAGAAGCCGTCCTTGCTCGCGGTCAGCTGGGCGGTCATCTTCGTCGCCTCGGTCTTGGTGAAGGGGCCGTCAGGGTTGTCCTTCGTGTGGAGCAGGTACGGCGGCACCGCAGAGGCGAACACGACGCTGTGAACTCGGTCGGCGCCGTGCCGGGCGAGGTAGCGGGCCACCTCGCCGCCACCCATCGAGAAGCCGACGAGGGTGACGTCGGTGAGCTCCAGCTCGGAGAGGATGCCGTCGAGGTCGTCGGCCAGCGTGTCGTA
>DASTNV010000160.1:0-2057 GCA_035762725.1 Lapillicoccus sp.
CGACAGCACCGTGGGCATCTTCAGCCGAGGACGCAGGGACGAGCCGGGCGAGGACATCGACGAGCTCGAGGAGTCCGACGCACCGGACGACGACCTGGACGATGCGTTCGACGACGAGGACGAGGAGCTGTTCAACCGCACCCGGGGACCGTTCGACGTCGACGAGATCGACGACGAGATCGTTCGTATCGACCTCGGTTCCCTGCGGATCACCCCGGTCGAGGGGATGCAGCTGCGCCTCGAGCTCGACCAGGAGCAGCAGTCCGTGGTGAGCGTCCATGCGATGCTCGGCGAGTCCGGCGTCCAGCTCCAGGCGTTCGCGGCGCCGCGCACGCTCGGCGTGTGGCCCGACATCCGCACCGAGATCGCCGACAGCATCACCTCCCAGGGGGGCACGGCGGAGGTCGTGGACGGGCCGCTCGGTCGCGAGCTGGCCGCGACGATCCCCGGCCGCGGTCCCGACGGTCGCGCCCAGACCAACCCGGTGCGGTTCATGGGCGTCGACGGTCCGCGCTGGTTCCTGCGAGCCGTGATCAGCGGCCCGGCGGCGACCGACGATGACCAGGCAGCGGCCCTCGTCGACATCGTCCGCAGCGTCGTCGTCGTTCGTGACGACGAGGCGCGGCCGCCCCGCGAGGCGCTGCCGCTGCAGGTTCCGGAGGCGGCGTCGACGACTCCGGCCGAAGCGCCGGCCGAGCCGGAGATGCCACAGCGGAGTGCCGACGACCTTCGACCCTTCGAACGCGGACCCGAGATCACCGAGGTGCGATAAGCATGGGTATGGACAGCACGACCCCCGTTCCGACCCGCCGTGAGGAGCCGCGCGGCATGTTCGCCCGGCTCGCCGACCGGCTCACCCGCTCGTCCAAGGAGGACGAGGCCGAGGAGCTGCGCGACGAGACCGAGCGCCAGGGTGCGACCCCGATCTGCGACCTGGCCAACCGTGAGCGCGCCGAGGTCTGTGGGACGGTCCGATCGGTGACGCTGCGACCGAAGGCCGACGTTCCGGCCCTGGTCGTCGAGATCTACGACGGCAGTCGGCCGCTCCACCTCGTGTGGCTGGGCCGCCGCGAGATCGCCGGGATCCACGCCGGCGTTCAGCTCAAGGCCAGCGGCCGGGTGTCCTACTACCGAGGCATCCCGACGATGTTCAACCCCTTCTACACGATCGTCCCCAAGAGTGCCTGAGCCGCATCGGGTCGGCGGCGCGGCCGCATACGTCACCGTCGAGGAGCTGCTGCGCGCCCGGCTGAGCGCCGCGATCGGCGGCTGGCGCGGCGCGGTCGAGTCGGCCGTCCCGACGATCGCCTTCGTCGTCCTGTGGACGATCACCCAGGATGTGCGGACCTCCGTCATCGCGGCCGGTGTGGCGCTGGTGCTACTCGGCATCCTCCGGCTGGTACGTCGGGAGACGTTGCGGTTCCTCGGCTATGCCGCGGTGGCGGTGGCCATCGCGGCCTTCTTCGCGCTGCGGTCGGGTCGGGCGGAGGACGCGTTCCTGCCGGGCATGATCCAGACAGCGGCGGTCGGGCTGGTCTTCGCCGTGACGAACCTGATCCGGTGGCCGTTGTTCGGGTTCCTCATCGCGGTGGCCGACCCTGAGCTGTCCGAGGCCACCGAGCGGCTCAAGGCCTCGTCGAAGCGAGGCGCTCCGCAGGACCCCGACTCGGTGGCCCAGGCGGCCGCTGACGAGGCCGCCGTGACCGAGCTGCTCACCGGGTGGCGACGGCACGACGGCGTGGTTCGGGTAGCCAGCCGGGTCGGGTGGGTCATCGTCATCCTCGACGTGATCCGGCTGGCGGTGATGGTCCCGCTGTACCTCGGCGGCCAGGTCGCCGCCCTCGGCGTGGCCAAGATCGCGCTGGGTTGGCCGGCCTACCTGCTGGCCGTGGTCGTGATCGGGTTCCTGCTCCTCAAGGGCAACACCCCGCTGGACAACCCCGACGACGTCGAGGCCCCGCCAGCCACCGCCTGACGGCCCAGTCCGCCGACCCCGCCCGACAACCCGGATTGCGTCGACGCGACGCAGCGTCGAGCGAGTTGACGCATGTTGGAAC
>DASTNV010000161.1:0-4192 GCA_035762725.1 Lapillicoccus sp.
CGGCGAGGTATTCCCGCTGTCTCTCTCGACCTGGCAGGAGCAGGCGGAGAAGGGCGAGCTGTTCGACCGATGGTTGGTTGACGAGTCCGGCTACCCGGCTCATGGCCACCTCATCTGGGCGGCGACGTCATGGTGGACCGACACCTTCGGCGCCGCCGGGCTGCACCGCGTCGAGGCGATCGAGCGGCCGCTCCACGCCCGGTACGACGCCGCCTTCGAGGACAGCTCGATCGCCCGCAAGGCATTCTTCGTCTTCTCGCCCACGCCCGACTCGGCCCGGGTCACCGCCGTCCTGGACCGCCTCGCCGACGAGGACGCCACCGCCCATCGGTAGGGTCGACGTGTGCCGGCGCCCCTCATCGAGTCCGCCGCTCCCGGCTCGGTCGTCGTCCTGGTCTCGGGGTCCGGCACCCTTCTCCAAGCGCTCATCGACGCCTCCGCCGACCCGGCGTACGGCGTTCGCATCGCGGCCGTTGGCTCCGACCGCCCGGACATCGAGGGGCTCGCCCGTGCCGAACGCGCCGGGATCCCCACCTTCGTCCGGCGGGTCGCCGACTACCCCGAACGCACGGCCTGGGACGCCGCCCTCACCGAGGCCGTCGCCGCATACGAACCGCAGCTGGTGGTGTCGGCCGGTTTCCTCAAGCTCGTCGGGCCGGCCTTCCTGAGCCGGTATGCGGGTCGTTACGTCAACAGCCACAACGCGCTGCTGCCGTCGTTCCCGGGGATCCACGGCCCGCGCGATGCGCTCGCCTACGGCGTCAAGGTCACCGGCGCCACGCTCTTCGTCGTCGACGCCGGGATCGACACCGGCGTCATCGTCGGCCAGGTCGCGGTGCCCGTCGAGGACGGCGACACCGTCGACTCCCTGACCGAGCGCATCAAGCAGGCCGAGCGGCCGCAGCTCGTCGACCTCGTGGGCCGGATGGTCCGCGAGGGGTTCACCGTCACCGATCGGAAGGTCACGATCCCGTGAGCACCCCGGAGGAGGGTCGCCGTCCCATCCGGCGGGCCCTGGTCTCGGTCTACGACAAGACCGGCCTACCCGAGCTGGCCGCCGCGCTGGACGACGCCGGCGTCGCCATCGTGTCCACCGGCTCGACGGCGAAGACCATTGCGGCCCAAGGGGTTCCGGTGACGGCGGTCGAGGACCTCACCGGGTTCCCCGAGTCCCTCGACGGCCGGGTCAAGACCCTGCACCCGAAAGTGCACGCGGGAATTCTGGCCGACACCTACGACCCCGACCACGTCCGGCAGCTCGAGGAGCTCGGCGTCGAGCCGTTCGACCTCGTCGTCTCGAACCTGTACCCCTTCCGCGACACCGTCGCGTCGGGCGCGTCGCCGGAGGAGTGCATCGAGCAGATCGACATCGGTGGCCCGTCGATGGTGCGCGCCGCCGCCAAGAACCATGCGAGCGTTGCGATCGTCACGAGCCCCGACGCATACCCCCGGCTGCTAAACGCGCTGGACAGCGGCGGGTTCACCCTTGCCGAGCGGAAACGCCTGGCGGCCGAGGCGTTCGTCCACACCGCGACGTACGACAACGCCGTGGCGAACTGGATGGGCACGGTCGTCGCCGACACGACCGACGGCACCGGGTTCCCGGCCTGGACCGGCGCGACGTGGGACCGGGTGGCGCCACTGCGCTACGGCGAGAACCCGCACCAGGCCGCGGCGCTCTACCGGCACTGGCGGCCCGGTCTGGCTCACGCCGAGCAGCTGCACGGCAAGGAGATGTCCTACAACAACTTCGTCGACGCCGACGCCGCCGTACGCGCGGCCCACGACCACGGCGACCGGCCGACGGTCGCGATCATCAAGCACACCAACCCCTGCGGCATCGCCGTGGGCGAGACGGTGGTCGAGGCGTACGACAAGGCACACGCTTGCGACCCCCAGTCGGCCTATGGCGGCATCATCGCGACGAACCAGACGGTCACCGCCGAGCTCGCCGAGCACACCAAGGGCGTGTTCACCGAGGTGATCGTCGCGCCGGCCTTCGACGACGACGCCCTCGAGCTGCTTCGCGCTCGCAAGAACGTCCGGGTGCTCCGGCTGCCCGCCGACATGGAGCGGTTCCGTGACCCGATCGAGGTCCGCCCGATCAGCGGCGGCGTCCTCGTGCAGACCCCGGACCGCGTCGACGCAGTGGTCCATGCCGCCCATGCCGCCCGCGACGCCGATCCGACGGGAGGCGACGAGCACGCCTACTGGCGGCTGGTCTCCGGGGACCCGGCCGACGAGGCGACCCTGGCCGATCTCGCGTTCGCGTGGCGGGCGATCCGCGCGGTGAAGTCCAACGCGATCCTGCTGGCCCACGACGGGGCCTCGGTCGGGGTCGGCATGGGCCAGGTGAACCGGGTCGACTCGAGCCGGCTCGCGGTCGCGCGGGCGGGGGCGGAGCGCGCGGCCGGGTCGGTCGCCGCCTCGGATGCGTTCATCCCGTTCCCGGACGCCCTCGAGGTGCTCATCGACGCCGGGGTTCGCGCCGTGGTGTCCCCGGGCGGCTCGATCCGCGACGACGTCATCGTCGAGACGGCCCAGCGCGCCGGGGTGACCCTGTACTTCACCGGTACCCGGCACTTCACCCACTGACGTGCTGTTCTGGGCCGTCGGCACACTCCTCGCGGGGGGTCTGCTCTCGGTGCAGGCCCGGATGAACGGCGAGCTCTCGCACGTCTGGGGCCGTGGCCTCGACGCGGCGATCTGGAGCTTCGGCTCGGGGTTGCTCATCCTCACCCTGCTTGCCGTGGTGGTGAAGCCGGTCCGTACCGGTGCCGCCCGACTGCGAAAAGGCCTGCGAGACGGCGAAATCCAGCTGTGGCAGTGCTTCGGCGGGGTGATCGGCGGCCTCTATGTGTTCGCCCAGGCGTATGCCGTTCCACTGATCGGCGTGGCCCTGTTCACCATCGCGACGGTGGGCGGGCAGACCGCGAGCGCGGTCGTGGTCGACCGGTTCGGGATCGGGCCGACGGGGCGGCTGCCGGTGTCCTGGCTGCGGGTGCTCGGAGCCGTGCTGTCGACGGTGGGAGTGATCATCGCCGTCGGTGGCCGGGTCTCGGTGTCGAGCTCGCAGGTCATCCTTCCGGCGGTGCTCGCCCTCGTCGGTGCCGCGTTCGTCAGCGTCCAGCAGGGCACCAACGGGCGGGTGACGGTCGTGACCCGGCAAGCGATGACCACGACCTGGCTGAACTTCGGGACCGGGACGGTCACGCTGCTCCTCTGCGCCATCCCGGGTCGGATCATGGGCGCGTTCGGTGAGCCGGCGTCCACCGCGGTGCCGTGGTGGGCGTGGCTCGGCGGCCTCTGCGGCATCATCGTCGTCAGCGTGACGGCCCTGGCGGTGCGCCACCTCGGAGTTCTGCTGATCATCCTGCTGATGCTCGCCGGGCAGCTTGCCACGGCGATCCTGCTCGACGCGCTCAACCCCGAGACCCGTGGGCAGATCTCGCCGGTCGTCCTGCTCGGGCTGCTCGTCACCGTCGCTGCCGCAGCGCTCGCCGGGCTCGGCGCCGCCCGGGCTCAGCGCGCGGGGCGGCCCACCGAGGAGGCCACCGACCGCGTGGCAGGATGAGCGACCGTGACCGCGCGACTCCTCGACGGCAAGGCCACGCTGGCGACCATCAAGGCCGAGCTCACGGACCGGGTCGCCACGCTCGCGTCACGGGGCGTGATCCCGGGGTTGGGGACCGTTCTCGTCGGTGACGACCCGGGCAGCGCGTGGTACGTCGGCGCGAAGCACAAGGACAGCGCGGAGATCGGGATCACCAGCATCCGCCGCGACCTGCCCGCTACGGCCACCCAGGCCGAGGTCGAGGCGGTCATCGACGAGCTCAACGCCGACCCGGACTGCACCGGCTTCCTCGTCCAGCAGCCGACCGGACTGGACGAGTTCGCGCTGCTTTCGCGGGTCGACCCGGAGAAGGACATCGACGGCCTGCACCCGACGAACCTCGGCTGGCTGGTCCTCGGGAAGCCGGCGCCGTTGCCGTGCACGCCCATCGGCTGCGTCGAGCTGCTGCGCCGGTACGACGTGCCGATCGCCGGCGCACATGTCGTCATCGTCGGCCGTGGCATCACCGTGGGCCGTCCGCTCGGGTTGATCCTCACCCGCCGATCCGAGAACGCGACGGTGACCGTATGCCACACCGGCACCAAGGACCTCGCCGCGCAGGTCCGCGAGGGCGACATC
>DASTNV010000162.1:0-14573 GCA_035762725.1 Lapillicoccus sp.
GGAGCGTCTCGAGGGTCCCGTCGGTGGTGGTGTGGTCCTCCATGTCCAGGGTGACCGTCGTGCCGGCGTTCGCCGCCGCCTGACAGATCTGCCGGGCGTGCTCGAGGGCGATCTTGTGGCCGTCGCCGGGCAGTGCCTGGCCGAGCGCGGAGAGCTTCAGCGAGGCCTCCGCCGTCCCGCCCATGGTCAGCCCGGCGTCCGCCAGCGACGCGATGAGGGCCAGGTATGCGTCTCGGGTGTGCTGCGCCTGGCTCAGCTCGGTGGTGTCCTCGCCGAGGTAGTCGATCGTCGACATCCGGTTCCGGGCTGCCAGTCCATTGGCGGCGCGCACGGCGTCGTCGGTGCGCGCTCCGGGTACGAAACGGTGAACGACGTTGCGGCTCACCGGTGCTCGTTCGACGGCGTCCCGCACCGTCGTCGAGGCCGCGAGCTGGAGCATGCCGTTGCGCAGCAGGTCACTGGGCTCCACGGAGAGCAATCTATCGCCGCCGCCGCGTCGCGCTCGCGCGCGGGAGCGGAGCACCCGGACGTCCTACGCTTCGGCCATGCCCACGTCTCTGACCTTCGAGGAACATGGCGAGGGCATCGGCGACGCGTGGACCGTGCTGCGCGACAACGCCGCTCGGGCGGGCCTGGCTGCGCCAGTCCCGACCTGCCCGGGGTGGACGGTCCGCGAGCTGGTCGCCCACCAGGGGATGGTGCACCGTTGGGCCGCCGGCTGCGTTCGCGGGGAACGAGACGACGACGGCTGCGACGCGATCGAGCAGGAAGGGCTCGAGGCGCCCGACTTGCTGGCCTGGCTCGACGAGGGCGCGAAAGACCTCCTCTCCACGCTGGCTTTCGCGCCGGAGGACCTGGACGTCTGGTTCTTCCTCCGGGACTCCCCCGGTCCCCGCAACGGGTGGGCCCGCCGTCAGTGCCACGAGACGACCATTCACGCGGTGGATGCGATGTCCGCGGCCAGGGGCGCGGCGCCGGTCGCCGCCGAGACGTGGATCCGCCCCGGCCTCGCCGCTGACGGCGTCGATGAGCTGCTCATGGGGTTCGTGCCGCGCCGGCGCACCGGGCTCGCGCTCCCCCAGACGGTCGTGGTCCGGACCACCGACACCGGCAACGTCTGGACGCTCCGGGTCGGCGACGGCCGCACGACGGCCAGCGTGGGCGAGCCCGGCCAAACCGGGGCGGGCCGCTCACGTGGCACGGCCGCCTCGGAGCTCGTGGACGGTTCGGAGCTCGTGGACGGTTCGGAGCTCGTCGAGATCAGCGGCACGGCGGCCCAGGTCTACCTCGCGCTCTGGAACCGCGGCGACGAGATCTCCTGCTCCGACCCGGACCTGCTCAGCCGCTGGCGCACCGACGTCCAGGTCAACTGGTGACCCCTTCCGAGATCCCAAACCGGCCCTGATCCCCAACCGGCCCTGATCCCCAACCGGCCCTGATCCCGAACCAGCCGTGATCCTGAACCGGCCCTGACCTCGCACCGCCGCGCTCACGCCGACCGACTCCGCGGTAACGGTCCACGGGCCAGCGCCAGGTCGTAGCTGCCGGGCCGCCGATCCCACTCCATCCCGCGAGTGGTCAGCGTGGCGATGAGTCGATCGCGGTGGACGATGGTGTGGTGCCGCCCGCAGAGCAGGGTGGCGTTGTCGAGGTCCGAGAGACCGCCGTCCGTCCAGTGGATGACGTGATGAACGTCGTTCCACGACGCTGGGCTGTAGCAGCCCGGGAACGTGCAATGCCGGTCCCGTAGCCACAGCGCCAGCACCTGCGCGGACGTGAACGGCCTCCGCGTCCGACCCCAGTGCAGCACCCGCCCGCCGCCAGGGTCGTGACCGGACGGAAAGTCGATCACCGACCCCGTGGTGGAGCCCGCGACCGAACCGGGGCTCGGGCCGACGCTCGGGCCGGCGCTCGGGCCGGCGCTCGGAGCGGGGACTGGGCCGGTCCTCGGGCCGGCGCTCGGAGCGGGGGCTGGGCCGGTGCTCGGACCGGTGCTCGGGCCGGTGCTCGGGTCTGCGGTCAGGCCGCTGGCAACGACGACGGGGACTACCGCGGCGTCGCAGGCCAGCCGGCGCATGGTCTCGGGTCCCAGCAGGGTGCCGGCGTCGAGTCCGCCGAGCACCACTCCGGGTCGTGCCCCGGTTTGGAGGTCCGTCAACGGGATCGTCACGACGACGGTCGTCTTGGGTCCTCCCGGAAGCTCGGTGCTGGCCGACCGCCCGAGCACGCGGCGGCACACGTCGACGAGGACGTCGCCGCGGCGTTGGTCGATGGTCCGCGGATCCGGTGCGCCGTCCGTGGGCTGAGGTGCAGAGGCAGTGTTGATCGCGGCTTCGACCACGGCCCGTGCCTCGGGATCCAGGCGCATCCGGTACTCGGTGATGCCTCCACCGATGTCGCGACCGCACGAGAGCATGGTCAAACCGCGGTGTCGGTCCTCCGCCTTTTGCAGCTCCTCACCGAGGCCGTACCTGGCCAGCAGTGCGGGGCGGACCTTGCGGACGCCGACCGCCCCGTCGACCTGCCCCATCGCCACTAGTCCCGCCGCGACCGCGGCGATCGCGGAGGGTTCCACCAGCGGGGTAAGTTGCCGCAGCTCGGCCGCGACCGCGCACGCGGCGGGTACCGACAACCGGCCCGAACTGACCGCCTCGACAGCTGGCGCGAGGGCGGACGCCAGGCCCGCTGGGACGCCGGAGCCGGTCAGCTCCCGAACCGCTTTCCCGACCAGCCCGGCCTCTCGCCCATCCAGGCTGGGGCAGCGGTCCGCCACCCACTGCTGCGTGGACCCGGCCTGCGACGCCGCTACCTCACCCCGCTCGACCGCCTCCGCGGTCAGGGTGAAGCGGGTGCCGGCCGCCACCGCCGCCACGCGGTCGACCATCGGCAGAACGGCATCCAGGTCCGCACCGGTCAGCCGGTGAACCTGCGCGGGCAGGGCCTCGAACATCCCGGCGACGGAGGCCAGCAGAGCGGTCAGCTCGTCGCCCGTCGTCCAGTCTCCGATGTCCATGACCACACCCTAGAACCGACCACCGACAGCCCTGTTCGACCGAATCCCGTTACGCCACAACGTTATCCACAAGGTATGCGCACTTCGCATCACCAGTCCCAGCAGCCAGGAGCCAGGAGCCACGAGCCTCACGGTTCGACGAGGTACCGCTGCAGCGTCGGACCCAGCCAGCGGGCGATGTCGTCGCGGCTGGCCTCGGCCAAGGAAGGCATCCGGACCACGTAGCGCGCCGTGGCCAGCCCGATGAGCTGCGATGCCGCCAGCGCCCCTCGCAAGGGAGCATCCGCCACCCCGGTCCGCTGGGTAACACGCCCCACGATCTCGCGCGCCACGAACTCGCGAACCAGCGCAACCACCTCGTCGTTGGTGTGCACCGCCCGCACCAGCGCGACCAGGCGGTCCTGGTTCTCGGGGTCGTCCCACACCGCGAGGAAGGCGCGCACCATCCGCTCCCCCAGCGTGTCCATCGGCCCTTGGAGCACGCGGTCGACGACGACCGCCGGGTTCACCCGGGTGAGCACCACGGACTGGGCGAAGAGATCGGCCTTGCTGTCGAAGTAGTGGTGGACCAGGGCCGGGTCGACTCCCGCCACCCGGGCCACCCCGCGAAGAGAGGTGCCTTCGTACCCCTTGTCGGCGAACTCGCCGCGCGCCGCCTCCGTGATGCGGCCACGCGTGTCCTCGCCCGCCGGACGGCGACCGCGGCGGTTCCCGCCGCCGCCGCTCACCCTAGCCCCACGGGCGCGTAGTGCAGCCGGGCGAAGGCGAGCGCGGCGGTGAGGTCGAGCTCCCGCTGCTCGTCGGCGAGTCGCCGGGTGCTGACCTCGACCACGATCGAACCGTCGAAATCGTTGCCCGCCAACAGTTCCAGGATTTCGCCGCACGGCTGGGTGCCCCGTCCCGGCACCAGGTGCTCGTCCCGCGGCGAGCCGCTCCCGTCGGCGAGGTGGATGTGGGTGAGCCGCTCGCCGAGGGCGTGGGCCATGTCCAGAGCGTCGGAACCGGCGGTGGCGGTATGCGAGAGGTCGAGGGTCACGTGGTCGTACGGCTGGTCCACCGGGTCCCAGTGCGGCAGGTATGCCAGCATCTCGCGCTGCCGGGCCCGCCACGGAAACATGTTCTCCACAGCGATCTGCACACCGGTGTCCTCCTCGCGGAGCGCGATCCCGTCGACGAACCCCGCCGCATACTCGCGCTGCCACCGGAACGGCGGGTGAACGACAACGGTCGGCGCGCCGAGGGTGAGGGCCATGTCGATCGAGCGATCCACCTTCTCCCACGGGTCATTCCCCCAAACCCGTTGGGTGAGAAGGAGAGTCGGTGCGTGGATCGACAAGACGGGGAGCTCGTGGAGCTCGGCCAGCTTCTGGATCGCGCCGGGCTCTTGGGTCACCGGGTCGGTCCACACCATGACCTCCACGCCGTCGTAGCCCAGCCGTCCGGCGGTCGCGAAGGTGGCCGCGCAGTTCTCGGGGTACATCGAGGCCGTCGACAGCCCGATGCGCGTGGTCACGCGCGCCATTCTCCGACATGGACCTCGGTGGGCACTGGCCGGACGTCGGCGCATACGCTGGCCGCGTGGCCGAGGTTCCCCTGGACATGCCCCGCATCTGGGTCGAGTTCACCGACCCCGACGACTCGGGCCAGCGGTTCCGGTGCGACCTCACCTGGCTCACGTCGAACTGGATGTGCATCTACGGCAACGGCTGCCAGGGGATCTACGCGGACCGTCCGGACGACGGCTGCTGCACGCTCGGCGCCCACTTCACCGAGGACGCGGACTACGAGCGGGTCGCCGCCGTTGCTGCGCAGCTCGGTCCCGACGAGTGGCAGTACCGCGACGTCGCCTACCGAAAAGACAAGCTGCGCAAGCACTTGTGGACCGAGCCCGAGGACGGCGCGACCAAGACCAAGGTCGTCGACGGAGCGTGCATCTTCCTCAACCGCCCTGGGTTCCCGGGTGGCATGGGCTGCGCGCTGCACCAGCACGCCGTCCTGCAGGGGCTTCCGCCGACGTCCCTCAAGCCGGAGGTGTGCTGGCAGCTGCCGATCCGCCGCAGCTACCGCACCGTCGAGCTGGCCGACAAGACCAGCTACCTCGAGGTCACCATCACCGAGTACGACCGTCGCGGCTGGGGGCCAGGCGGGCACGACCTCGACTGGTACTGCTCGGGGAACCCCGAGGCGCACGTCGGCCGGGAGCCGGTGTACCGCTCCAACAAGGTCGAGCTGGTCGAGCTCATGGGCGAGGCGGCGTACGAGGAGCTGGTGCTGCGCTGCGAGGCCCACCTCCGCGCCGTGACGGCCGCCCGACGGATCGGCAACCGCAAGCTCCTCCCGCTTCTCGTGCACCCCGCCACCCTCGCCGCGCAGGACGTCCGGAGCGCGGAACGGGCCTCAGCCGCGATGGTCGGGAAGCGCGCCAAGAAGCACCCCTCGAAATGACCAGCGCCTCGGCCATTCCCAGCCCGAACATCTGGGAGTCGCCCGAGGTCTACGAGCTGGAGAACCTCGGCGTCGACCGGGCCGGGGTCATCGAGACCGCGATGCGCAACCTGCACGACTGGGCCGGCCAGGACGTGCTCGACCTCGGCTGCGGCACCGGGTTCCACCTGCCGCGGTTCGCGACGTCGGCGCGATCCGTGGTCGGCGTCGAGCCGCATCTGCCGCTGGTGGAACAGGCCAGGCTCCGGGTGGCGACGCTCGAGAACGTCCGGGTGGTCCAGGCCGGCGCCGAGTCCACCACGCTGCCGGACCGCAGCGTGGATGTGGCCCACGCGCGGTGGGCGTACTTCTTCGGGCCGGGCTGCGACCCCGGTCTGGCTGAGCTCGCGCGCATCATCCGGCCCGGAGGCACCGCCTTCGTCATCGACAACGACGCGACGCGGTCGACGTTCGGAACCTGGTTCCGGCGGAGCGTGCCGCGGTACGACCCGGACGCGGTGGTGCGTTTCTGGGTACGGCAGGGCTGGACTCGGGTGCCGCTTGACATCGCGTGGACGTTCGACTCGCGGGAGGACTTCGCGCGGGTGCTGCGGATCGAGTTCCCCGGCCGGCTCGCCGACGAGATCCTCGCCGCCGACCCGGAGCGCACCGGCGTCGACTATGGGGTCAACCTCTGGTGGCGTCGGTGGCCGGCGGCATGATGTCGCGGTGACGACGATCGTCTTTGTCCACGCCCACCCCGACGACGAGACCACGCAGACGTCAGGTTCGATGGCCCGCGCCAGTGCCGAGGGCGACCGGGTGGTCGTCGTGTATGCGACGAACGGCGACCACGGCGACGCGCCGGAGGACCTCGCCGACGGCGAGACGGTTGTGGACCGCCGGCGGGCCGAGGCGGAGGCGTCCGCCCGGGCGACGGGTACGCAGCGGGTCGAGTGGCTCGGGTACGCCGACTCGGGGATGACCGGCTGGGAGCAGAACACCGCGGCCGGCGCCCTCCATGGCGCTGACGTCGAGGAGGTCGCCCGACGGGTGGCCGCGATCCTCGACGAGGAGAACGCCGAGATCCTCGTGGGGTACGACTGGCACGGCAACTACGGCCATCCGGACCACGTCAAGGTGCACCACGTCGCCCGCCGGGCCGCCGAGCTCGCGGCCCGGCATCCTCGCCTGCTCGAGTCGACGATGAACCGCACCGGGATGATCCGCGACCGCCAGGCCCGGCTCGACCGCGGTGAGGAGGTGGACTGGGACCCGGAGGCGCCGATGGACGACGGCAACCCACTGGGGAGCACGGAGGACGAGATCACCTGGGCCGTGGACGTTTCCGACTACATCGACCAGCGCCGAGCTGCCGTCCGCGCCCATGCCAGCCAGGCCGACACCGAGTGGATGCGGACCATGCCGGACGAGGAGTTCGCCCGGCTGTTCGGTCAGGAGTTCTACATCGAACCCGGCTACGACGGCCCGATGCGGCCGGGCTGGCCGTTCGTCGTGAACGGTCGCAGCCCGGCCTAGCTCGGCGCGTCAGTGTCGGACGGCGAGGAGACTGTGCTCAGCCGTCCATCGCCCGATCTTGACGCCGTGCGCTTGCCCCTCCTCGACGGCGTGCCGGAAGTGGAACCCGATCCAGATGCGGGACTCGGAGTTCTCGGTCGCGGCCTGGGTGAGCGAGGTGAACTGGTGCCGGATCTCGCCGAGCTCGCCGCACTTGCCCTGCGGGAGCGTGACGCTGCAGGCGGAGAAGGCGACCTGGTCGGTGCCGAGCACGGTCCGCAGGACCCCGGCAGCGGCGCCGCCCTCGACGGCGTGGGCTGAGTCGTGTTCCGGGATCGGCGGGGTCACCTGGAGCGGGTTCCACGTGGGGTCGGCCGTCGTGTCCGGGTTGCCGTCGGTGTCGGCGAGCCGGATCGCGGTGACCGGGCGCCAGAACAGGTCGTCGTACTTCTGGGCGAACGACCCCACATACCCGTCGGCCAGCGCCATGTTCAGCAGCGCGAACAGGCGTGCCGTGTCGTGACCGTCCAGGCCACGCAGACGGGCGAGATCCCGCCCGATCGCGTTCCACGCCAATGGTGAGCTCTGCCACCAGAACAGCGCCACCTCGGTCTGCCACGACGATCGGACGTGCGCCTGCGCCGAGGGCGTCCGGTCGCTGCCGTATGTGCGAACTTCGGCGAGGTCCCACGCATACTGCTGGCTGGTGAGGGCCAGCGGTGTGCCGCTGCGGAACTGCCCGGTGGAGCGCAGCGCGAACGGTCGCACCTCGCCCCACTTCGGCGCGAAGGCGAACGGTCGGTCAGGCGTGAACCGCCACGCGCCGGGAGCCGAGCCCTGGGGGAAGTCCGACACGATCAACGGTGTGTCCGAGCCGTCACCCGTCCGGGCGGCGAGCACAGCGGCGGCCGTGGAGCGGCCGAGGTCCAGTCCGCGCGTCGTCGCCGGCGAAGCGGGCAGGCCGGCCATCGCCTGCGCGAGGTCGTACTCCACGCTGGCGACCCCAGCGTTGCGGCAGTCCTGCGTGAACGGTGCCGGGATCTGGCCGATCGCCGCGGTCAGGACGGCACTGGCGGCACCGACCACCGCCGCCGCGGGCGACACCATCGGGTCGACCGGAGGACGGCTCGCGTATGCGTCGTAGCGGCGATCGATCGCGTTGAGGGCGTCGTGGATCGCCAGGTGGGTCATGGCATACATGCGCGACTCGTGCAGCGGGTTGTCGAACGGCGCGATACAGGCCGCAGTCGCCGCGCGGCCGGCCGCCTCGTTCCAGAAGAGGACGGCGTCCTGGACGCCGTCGGTTGTCGTCGAGGCCTGGGCTGGAGTCGTGCATCCAGCGCCGAGCACCGCGACGGTGAGTGCCGCGAGAGCAGCGGCCAGCCGGGTTCTTCCCTGAGTGGTACTGGTCATGTCCCGACCGTGACGCGCCACCGTCAGCCGAACGTCAGCCGCTAAACCACGTGTCCGCGGGCCTTTCCCGCAGGACCATGTCCAGGTGACCCGCGTGCGGGTGTTGGGCGACCTGTCCGTCGTCACCGAATCCGGAGACGTCGTGGCGTTGCCGCGCGGGCTGCCGCGCCAGCTGGTGGGGTTCGTCGCCCTGCACCCGCGCCCGGTCTCACGGCGCGAGGTCGTAGAGCACCTCTGGCCCGACGTTGAGGAGGAGTCCGGGCTGCGACGCCTCCGCACCGCGCTCTGGGAGGTCCAGCGGACCTGTGACGGCACGACGGTCGTCGACTCGTCGCGGACCACGCTGTCCCTCCACTCCGCCGCGGTCGTCGACCTGGACGAGGCCGAGCAGCTGCTGTCGACCGGCGTCACGGAGGCGGCCCTCCACCTGCTCGAACCCGGACTCAGCGTCGAGCTGGACCAGGACTGGGCCGCTCCGGCCCGGCACCGAGCCGAGGCGCTGCTCGACGACGCGCTCAAGCGGCTCGTCGACGAGTCGAGTGACCCGCAGGTCGCCGTGGAGTATGCGCGTCGACGCGTCGACCTCGACGTGCTCTCCGAGTCGGCTCACCAGGACCTGGTCCGCTGCCTGGCCCGAGCCGGCGACCGAGGCGCGGCCTTCGCCGCATACTCCCGAATGCGCGAAGTTCTGGACCGCGAGCTCGGGGCTGCGCCGTCTGCCGAGTCGCGTCAACTGCTGGCGCAGCTGGCCGGCGATGTGGGCCTGGACGAGCCGCCTCCTCCGCGGCCGCGAAGCCGTGTCCCGCTTCCGGCCACCGCCCTGGTGGGACGCGACCGGGAGCTGGCCGAGGTGGTCGACCGGCTGAGCAGCTCTCGGCTCGTGACGATCACGGGCATCGGCGGGATGGGCAAGTCCCGGCTGGCCCTGGCGGTGGCCGAGGCAGTTCACGACGAGGGGCGGGTCACCTTCGTAGAACTGGCCGCTACCCGCCAACCCGAGACCTGCGCATACGTCGTCGCGGGCCAGCTCGGTGTTGTCGCAGGCCCTGGACGGGACGTCGCCGACGTGATCGCCGAACGGCTGGACGTCGATCCCGGACTGCTGATCCTCGACAACTGCGAGCACGTCCACGCGCCGCTGAGTCACCTCGTCACCGAGGTCATGGCTCGCTGCCGGGACAGCCGCATCCTCGCCACCAGCCGGGAGCGGCTGGCGGTTCCAGGCGAGCACGTCGTGGCCCTGGAGCCGCTGGACGTGCCCGCCGCCGAGGCGTCCGGGGAGACAGCGCTCTCGAGCGACGCCGTACGGCTGCTGCTCGATGCCGCCGCCCGACGTGGCGCAACGACGGAGGACCTCGGCGACCCGGTCGCCCTCGGCCAGCTGGCCTGCCGACTGGGCGGCATCCCCCTTGCCCTCGAGCTGGCCGGTGGCCGGCTGACGACGTTCGAGCCCGCGGAGTTGACCCAGACCCTGGAGCGGGGGCTTTCCGTCCTCGCCACGTCAGGTTCCGGCCGTCACGACAGTTTGGTCAGCACCTTCGACTGGTCCATGTCGACGCTGACGCCTGGAGATCGACGCCTGATCGGGCTGATGGCCACGTGTCCGGGGCAGCTGCCGTTCGACCTGGTCGAAGCGCTCGCGAACGCGTCCGAGGCCGACCTCGAACCGGTTCCCGCCCTCGTCCGCCTCGTCGAGACCGGCCTGGTTCGAGCCGCTACTCAGCCCATCTGGAGCTACTCCATGCTCGAACCCGTTCGGCTCTACGCCGAGGAGCGGCTGGACGCGACGGACCGGCGCCGGGCTGAGACCGGCTTACTCGCCTGGGCCGCTGATTTCTGCGAGCGGATGGGTGCCCTCCTCGTGCAGGACGAGATGGCCGCGCACACCGCCCTCGACCATTACTTCCCGCTGATCCGCCAGGCGGTCTACACCGCCCGTGCCCTCGACGAGTTCGACATCGAACGACAGATCGTCCACGACATCGACCCCTGGGCGGCCTGGCGGCATCGAGTGGAGGCGTGGAACTGGGTGGTCGACCTGGCCAACGACCCGCAGGGCCGGTCGAACGACGGGTGGACCTTCCGCCGGGCCGCCTTCGCCTGCTTCCGGCAGGGCCGGATGGAGGCTGCGCGGGGGTTCGCGGAACGCTGCGTTCGCGCCTTTCCGGGCACCTACGACGCGAACGATGCGAGCCTGAACCTGGCCTGGTGGGAACGGCGATGGGGTGACGTCGTCCGCTTCAACGCACGCCTGGATGAGCAAAACCCGAGGGACGCCTCCCTGCATCGTGGCATCTGTGCGGCATCGCTCGTCTTCCTCGGCGAGCTCGATGCGGCCCTCGACATGGCCGAGCAGTCGCGCGCCTACGCCGACCGGACCGGGATGCCGACGGTCCAGTCGCTCGCGGTCGAGATGCAGGGGCGGGTGCACTCCGCCCGGCGCCGGGCCGGGATGGACGGGCCTGACGGGCACGTGTTTCTCGTCGAAGCCCGCCGCCTCGCCAGGTCAGTCGGGTCAGTGGGGATGGAGGCCGCTGTCTGCACGGAGCTGGCCCGACAGGCGTTTCTGGACAACCGTTACGCCGACGCGGTGGAGCCGTTGCGGTTCGTTTGTGAGTACCACCTCCATGACGGTCATTGGGATCCCGACGACCTCTCCCTTCCCCGGTACCTCATCGAAGCGCTCGACCGCAGCGGCCGGACCGAAGCGGCAGCCGCGCTGACGGCCCTGGTGGACGGCCATCGGCTCACCCTGCCTCGACTGCGTGAGGTCGTCGGGCAGCCGTGACGGAGCGCCTCACGACCGATGTCGGTGGGTCCTTCTACCGTCGGCGGCATGGCATCCAGAGCGTCGGCACGGTCGAGCGGTTTCCGCTGTGCCGAGTGCGGCTGGACCACGGTGAAATGGGTCGGCCGGTGCGGTGAGTGCCAGGCCTGGGGCTCGGTGGCCGAGGTCGGCGTGCCGACCATCCGCACCACCGCAGCCGCATCGGTCGGCCGCCCGGCGCTGCGCATCGCCCAGGTCGACGTCAACCACGCCGTTGCGCGCGGAACCGGCGTCGGGGAGCTCGACCGGGTGCTCGGCGGCGGCCTGGTCGCCGGGTCGGTCGTCCTCGTCGCCGGCGAGCCGGGGATCGGCAAGTCCACGCTGTTGCTCGACGTCGCCGCTCGGGCAGCCCGCGGCGGCCAGAGTGTGCTCTACGTCAGTGGTGAGGAGTCGGCCGCTCAGGTGCGGATGCGCGCCGAGCGGATCGAGGCAATGGCGGCGTCGCTGTTCCTCGCCGCGGAGACCGACCTCGCCACGGTCCTCGGGCAGATCGAGGCCGTCCAGCCCGACCTCGTCGTCGTCGACTCGGTGCAGACCATTGCCAGCTCCCAGGTGGAGGGGGCCGCGGGCAACGTCAGCCAGGTGCGCGAGGTCGCAGCGACGCTGATCCAGGCGGCCAAGACCCGAGGCATCGCCGTCCTCCTCGTCGGCCACGTCACCAAGGACGGCTCCATCGCCGGCCCGCGAGTGCTCGAGCACCTCGTCGACGTCGTGGTCCAGTTCGAGGGCGACCGCCACTCGCGGCTCCGGCTCGTCCGCGCCGTGAAGAACCGCTACGGCCCGACCGACGAGGTCGGCTGCTTCGACCTGTCCGACGTCGGAATCGTCGGGCTGGCCGACCCCAGCGGGCTCTTCCTCTCGCACCGCGACACCAGCGTGGCCGGCACCTGCGTGACCGTGACGCTCGAGGGACGCCGCCCGCTGGTCGCCGAGGTGCAGGCCCTCGTGGCGTCGAGCAACCTGCCGTCGCCACGGCGGGCAACCCACGGCCTGGACTCGTCTCGAGTGGCCATGGTCATGGCCGTGCTCGAGCGGCGGGCCCGCGTCCCCGTGGGCGCCAGCGACGCATACCTCTCGACCGTCGGCGGGGTCCGGATCGGCGAGCCAGCCGCCGATCTCGCCGTCGCCCTCAGCGTCGCGAGCTCGGTGGTCGACGCCGCCCTGCCGCCGAACGCCGTCGCCTTTGGTGAGGTGGGCCTGGCCGGTGAGCTGCGGCCGGTGTCGGGTATGCCGCGCCGACTCGCCGAGGCCGCACGGCTGGGTTTCCGCACCGCGTTCACCCCGCGGGGGGTCGTCGGCTCAGGTCCCGTGCCGGACGGGATGCGGGTGGTCGAGGTCGGCGACGTGGCCGGCGCGGTGGCCGCCGCGCTGGACGTACCTGCTCCACGAGGCGCGCGCCGTTAGACTCCCCCGCGAGCCTTCGGCCAGAGGGGGAAAGTGCCGGCCGACGTGGAGTGGGAAGGGACAGGGGCGTGGCGACACCCGTCGAGCGGAGCGACGACGACCTGCTGAGGGCAACCCTCGCAGCCGTCGCGCCGGGCACCGCGCTGCGCGACGGCCTGGAACGGATCCTTCGCGGCCGCACCGGTGCCCTGATCGTCCTCGGCAACGACAAGGTCGTCGAGTCGATCAGTAGCGGCGGTTTTCCCCTCGACGTGGAGTTCGCCGCCACCCGGCTGCGCGAGCTGTCGAAGATGGACGGCGCCATCGTCCTCGACCGCGACGTGACCCGGATCCTGAGGGCCAACACCCAGCTGGTACCCGACCCGAGCATCGAGACGTCGGAGTCCGGTACCCGGCACCGAACAGCCGAGCGGGTGGCCATCCAGACCGGCTTCCCCGTCGTATCGGTCAGCCAGTCGATGCAGATCATCGCTCTCTACGTCGGCGGTCGGCGGCACGTCGTCGAGGGCAGCGCCGCGATCCTCTCCAAGGCGAACCAGGCGCTGCAGACCCTGGAGCGCTACAAGGCCCGCCTCGACGAGGTGACCTCGACCCTGTCGGCGCTGGAGATCGAGGACCTCGTGACGGTCCGTGACGTTGCGAGCGTCCTCCAACGGCTCGAGATGGTCCGCCGGATCAGCGAGGAGATCTCCGACTACGTCGTCGAGCTCGGCGACGACGGCCGCCTGCTCGGCCTCCAGCTCGAGGAGCTGGCCGGCGGGCTCGGCAACGACCGCGAGCTGGTGATCCGCGACTACATCGACTCGACCAAGTCGGGCCGTAAGGTCGACGACGCCCTCGAAGCACTGGTCGAGCTCAGCTCCGCCGAGCTGCTCGACCTCGGTGCCGGGGCCCGGGCGGTCGGGTTCGCCATCGTCGGCGACGCGCTCGACAGCGCCGTCAGCCCACGCGGGTACCGACTGCTCACCAAGGTCCCCCGACTGCCTCCGGCGATCGTCGACCGGCTGGTGGACCACTTCGAGTCGCTGCAGCGGCTGCTCGCGGCCAACCTCGAGGACCTCATGAGTGTCGGCGGCGTCGGCGAGAGCCGCGCCCGCGCGGTCCGCGAGGGCCTGTCCCGGCTGGCCGAGTCGAGCATCCTCGAGCGCTACGTCTGACCCCTGGTGCACCGGCTCGCCCCACCCCTGCCCGTCCTGCACGATCGGCTCAACAGCTGGTATGCGGCCAACGCGCGGCCGCTCCCATGGCGCCTTCCCGGGACCTCACCGTGGGCCGTGCTGGTCTCCGAGGTGATGTCCCACCAGACCCCGGTGGCTAGGGTCGAGCCGGTCTGGCGCGACTGGCTGACTCGGTGGCCGACCCCCGCCGATCTCGCCGCCGAGTCGCCGGGCGAGGCGGTCCGCGCCTGGGGCCGGCTCGGGTACCCCCGCCGGGCGCTGCGTCTGCACGAGGCGGCTCGCGCGATCGTCGAACGCCACGGCGGTGAGGTGCCCGCCACCGAGGCCGAGCTGCGAACGCTGCCCGGGATCGGCGCGTACACGGCCGCGGCGGTCGCCTGCTTTGCGTTCCGCCGGCCCACCGTGGTCGTCGACACCAATATCCGCCGCGTCCTGGTGCGGACCCTGCGCGGCGAGGCCCAGGCGGCACCGGCGATGACCCGCGCCGAGCACGACCTGGCGACCACCGCCCTGCCCGACGACGCCGACCAGGCCGTGGTCTGGAACGTCGCCGCCATGGAGCTCGGCGCCCTGGTCTGCACGGCCCGCGCGCCGCGCTGCGACGACTGTCCGCTCGCCGACCTCTGCGCGTGGAACCAGACCGGCCGACCCGCATACACCGGGCCGGTACGCCGCGGGCAGGCCTGGGACGGGACCGATCGGCAGGCCCGTGGTGCCCTCCTCGGCGTCCTGCGCGCGGCGACCGACCCGGTCAGTGCGACCGACCTCGCCCGCGTGTGGCCGGCTGACCAGCAAC
>DASTNV010000163.1:0-11941 GCA_035762725.1 Lapillicoccus sp.
GTCATCAGCGACTCGGCCAGCACCTGTCACGACTGCAGGACAAGAAGCCGTGATCGAGCACCAGACCGACGAGAACTTCACCGTCCACGCGGTCCACGACGCCCCGCCGGACCTGGTCTTCACGGCGATGACGACACCGGAGCACCTGACTCACTTCTGGGGTCCGGAGGGCACGCATACGCCGCTCGAGGGCATCGTCGTCGACCTCCGACCAGGCGGCACCTTCAGCACGACCATGGTCAGCGACCGCGGGGGCCATCCCCACACGATGCGCGCGGCCTATCTCGAGGTCGACCGGCCCGAGTTCCTGTCGTGGCGTGAGGTGGACTCCGGCGTCGTCACCGAGCTGCGCTTCGTCGACCTCGGCGACGGGCGCACCGAGGTCGAGACCACTCAGCGCGGTCTGCCGCCTGCCTGGCGGACCCCGGAGGCTCGCGCCGGGTGGGGCACGGCGCTGGACCGCTTCGCCGCATACCTGACGTCCCTTCAAACCGACGCCTCGAACCCGGAGAGGAAGCCATGACCACCGAACACCCCGACCTCCAGGCGCTGGCGGCGAGACAGCTCGCCGCCCTCGCCGACGCCTTGGCCGACGAGTCCACCGTGGCTGACCAGCCATCGCTCTGTGCCGGCTGGAAGGTCAGAAACGTTCTGGCGCACATGACCATGGCCGCCCGCTACGACCCTCCAGCGTTCATGCGGGAGCTGGCCGCCGCCGGAAACGACTTCCAGACACTGTCCGAGACCGTGGCCCGTCGAGACGGCGAACTGCCCATGGCTCAGCTGCTGGCCGACCTGCGCAGCGACACCATGGCCGTCTGGGCGCCGCCGGGCGGAGGTGCGATGGGCGCGCTCACCCACGCGGTCATCCACGGCCTCGACATCACCAGCGCGCTCGGCCTGCCACGGTCGGCAGACGACGAGGCCACCCGGATCGTCCTGACCGCCCTGGCCGACGGCCTCGCCGCGCACTTCGGCACCACCACGTCGGGACGAAGGCTTCGAGCGACGGATCTGGACTGGCGGTTCGGCGAGGGGCCGTCGGTCGATGCCACTGCCGCGGACCTCATCCTGGCCCTCGCCGGTCGGCACCGAGACGGCCTCGACCTACGCACCGCGGCCTGATCCGGGACTCCTGTCCCGACGATGACAGCGGTCGGCTCGGCAAACGAGCGCCGCACCCCGAACAGGACATCGAACCCCGCTGCACTTTCCGGCGTCTCCATGGTCATGCTTCGGCGGGCAGGCATGGTTCTCGCGGCAACCGTAACGGCCGCGTTGGTCTGGAGCGGCGGGTCGGCGGTGGCGGCGCCCGGGGCGAAGCTCAAGCAGTTCCGGGTCCCCACGGCCAACAGCCAGCCCAGAGAGATCACCAACGGTTCCGACGGTAACCGCTGGTTCATCGAGGGCACCGAGTTCACCGGGGCGCCCGCGAAGATCGCGCGAATCACTCCCTCCGGCGTGGTGACAGAGTTCCCGGCAATCGTCGCCGACGGGTGCAACGACTGCATCCTCACGGATATCGCCCAGGGTCCCGACAGCATCCTCTACATCGCGTCCAACGACCCCAGGCTGATCCGGTTCGATGTCCTGACGGCGAGCTTCCTTCCGGCGGTCCAGCTGCCCAACACGAGCGCCCTCGGAGGGCGCCTCGCGACCTCCGCCATCGACGTCTGGATCACCGACTTCAACAACGACGTCGTCTGGCGCTATTCGATCGCCACTGGCGCGTTCACCTCGTTCCCGGCCACCGACCCAGCAGACGTCACGGTGGACGCGGCGGGCAACGCCTGGTTCACCGAACCCGGCGACGTCAACGCACCCGGCACGAGCAGCGTCGCACACATCGATGCGGCGACGGGGGCCGTCACCAGAACGCCGACCACCGACGGTTCGACGACAGTGTCGCCCCGCGCCATCACCGTGGCCACCGACGGGCAGGTGTGGTTCACGGCGCGGTTCACGCCGCAGGCCATCGGCCGCCTGAACCCGGTCACCGGCCTGCTGACCCTGCTCTCGCGCACCGTCGAAGGGCCGTCCGGCATCGCCGCGTCGCCCGACGGGACCGTGTGGGTCACGCAGGAGACCAAGGGCAACATCGCGAACATCGACAACAACGGGTTGATTACCGAAGCCAAGGTGGTCAAGGGCAGCGGTCCGGCCGGCATCACGGTGGACGGCAACGGAGACCCTTGGTACACCATGCGATCCGCCGACAAGATCGGCACCCTTCAGTAGGCCCGGCTCATATTCGGTTGCCCCCCTCAGGTCCCCCTGCGACGCTCCCGACATGTCCATCAGCACCGCCGACCTGCTTTTCGACCGGTTCTCGGCCACGGCCACCGCCGTGACGCAGGCCCGGCCCGAGGTCGACCCGGCGATGGTGCGCGAGATCTTCGACGACGCGGCGACCTTGCTTCACAACGGCCTCGCCCTCGACCATCTCGACGACCACGACGCCCAGATCGTCGTCACCGAGCTCTGCACCGCCCTCACCGACCCGGACCCCACCGCCGCTCTGATGACGCGCTTCTACGCGGCGACCGACGAGCCGGAGGGCCTGAACGACCCGATCGGCGTGGCCCTGGCCTACGAGAACGTCATCGGGATTCTCCAGCTCTGACGCTCAACTGGTGAGCACCACCAGCCGCTGCGTCGCCCGCGTCATCGCGACGTAGCGGTCGACCGCCCCTTCGATGCCGTCGCCGAACTCCGGCGGGTCGATGAGCACGACGAGGTCGAACTCCAGACCCTTGGCCAGGACCGGCGTGAGGAACCGGACCCGCGACGGGTCGACGGACAGTCCAGGGTCCTGCAGCCCGATGACGCAGGCGACGCCCTCGCCGTCGTGGCCCAGCCACTCGTCCAGGATCGACGCCAGCTCCCCCACGGAGCGGTACTCCACCGGAACCCCAGTGCTACGAATCGAGGTCGGCACGTTCGCATCCGGGAAAACGGAATGGATCACCGGTTCGGCCTCGGCCATCACCTCTTCCGGCGTGCGGTAGTTGATGCCCAGCGTCGCGACCCGGACCTGGTCGAGACTGACCCGCGCCAACCGCTCCGCCCACGACTCCGCGAACCCGTGCCGCGCCTGGGCGCGGTCCCCCACCACCGTGAGGCTCCGGGAGGGGCAGCGCCGCTCCAGCATCTGCCACTCGGCGTCGGTCAGCTCCTGCGCCTCGTCGACGACGATGTGTGCGAACGGCCCCGCCAGCTGGTCGGGTTCGGCGCCGGTCACCGACGCCTCGTCCACGAGCGCGGCCTGCAGGTCGCGCCCCTTCAGCATCGACATGATCATCATCTCGGAGTCGTCGGTGGCAATGAGGTCGTCGACCACTCGGTCCATCTGCTCGCGCTCGGCCGCCAGGACCGCCTCCCGCTGGCGTCGGAGCCGGCCCGCCTCCGGATCGCCGAGCCGGAACCGGGCCGCATCCAGCAACGGCAGGTCGGCGACCGTCCACGCCTGCGCGTCGGCCCGCTGCAGCCGCCGGACGTCCGCGATCTCCAGCCACGGCGCGCACATTCGCAGGTATGCCGGCACCGACCAGAGGTCGCCGACCAGGTCGGTGGGCTCGATCAGCGGCCAGGCCCGGTTGAGCTCGGTGGCGAGCTCCTCGTCCCGCCGGAGCGAACGGCTTACCAATTCGGCTGTCACGTCCTCGAGATCCAACCGGTCGGCCACGATGGCGGCGAGCGACTCCCAGATCTGGTCGCGGGCCTCGTTGTGGGGGGTCTGCGCCCCGGGAGCCGCGAACGCCTCAGTCCAGTCGTCCGCTCCCAGTCGGACCTCTCCCCAGTCGGTCTCGACGGTCAACCCCGTCGTCGGCGGGTCCTCGTAGATCCTGACCGCCGCGTCCACGGCCCGCACCATGTCGGCCGACGCCTTGAGCCCGGCGACCTCGGGATCCGCCTCAGGCCGAGCAGCCGCCCCCTCCGGAACCAGGTCCCGCACCGTGCACGACTGCACCCCCTCCTCGCCGAGGTTGGGCAGCACGTCCGACACGTAGGCGAGGTAGGGCCGGTGTGGGCCGACGAACAGCACGCCGCCGCGGCGGTGGCCTAGTCGCGGATCCGCATACAGGAGATAGGCGGTTCGGTGCAGCGCGACGACGGTCTTCCCGGTACCCGGCCCGCCGTCGACGACGAGGACGCCGCGCGAGCTCGCCCGGACGATCGCGTCCTGGTCCGCCTGGATCGTGCCGAGGACATCGCGCATCCGTGGTGATCGGCTGGTCCCCAGGCTGGCGATGAACGCCGACTGGTCGTCGAGCGCCGCGTGCCCCTGCAGACCGTCGGGCGTGAACACCTCGTCCCAGTAGTCGCTGATCCGTCCCCGGGTCCAGCGGTACCGGCGACGGCTGGCCAACCCCATCGGGTGCGCATGGGTCGCGGCGAAGAACGGCTCGGCAGCCGGCGCCCGCCAGTCGACGAGGACACGGCGGCCGTCGCGGTCGGTGAGCCCAAGCCGGCCGATGTACACCGGCTCCTCGCCGGCGGTGACGATGCGGCCGAGACAGAGGTCCAGGCCGAACCGGCGCAGCATGCGCAGCCGGGCGGTCAGGCGGTGGATCTCCAGGTCGCGCTCGAGGGCCTGCTGCCCCGAGCCGCCGCGCTCCTTCCGAGTGGCGTCCACCCGCGCGGTGAGGTCGGCGACGGTCTGGTCGAGGGTCTGCGCGATCAGCGCGAAGTGCAGCTCGTCGTCGGCGACGAGGGCGGGGTCGGCCTTGGCGGCCAGGTGTTCGGGTAGCTCGAAGACGTTGGTGGACAACGACAACACGGCATCAGCTCCGGTCCGAGAAGGTGGCGTCGGCGATTGTGCGGCCCGATGGGGGCCTTGCCGCAAGCCCCCCGGTGCGCTATACGTTGAGAACGGAGGGACGATGCACCGGCAGGGCGGCCAGGCCGTAGACCAGCGACAGGGGTCGGTACTCCAGATCTGACTCGGATCCAGCGAGTCGCAGATCCGGTATGCGCCGGAACAGCTCTGGGAGCGCCAGCCGAAGTTCCAGCCGGGCCAGCTCGGCACCGACGCACCGGTGAATGCCGTGGCCGAAGGCCAGGTGCGACGGGCGACTCGCCGTGGCGACCACCCGGTCGGCGTCCGACCCCATCCGTGCGTCTCGGTCCGCCACGCTGAGCGAGCAGAGCACGACGTCACCGCGGCTGACCCGCATACCGGCGAGCTCGAGGTCGCGACGGGCGAAGCGTGGGAAGGCGACCTGGACGACGGTGAGGTACCGCAGCAGGTCCTCCACGTAGGGCGCCACGAACGCCGGGTCCGTCGCGAGCCGGTCGCGGTCCTTCGGCGACCGCAGCAGGACGACGGCGCCGAGGGCCAGGCTGCTCGCCGTCGTCTCCAGGCCGCCGGTGAGGAGCCCGTCGGCGACTCCGGCCAGTTCCCGATCTCTGAGCTCCGAACCGTGCTCGGCGACCAGGCTCCCGATCAGCCCGGTCGCCGGCTCGCGGCGCCGGCGGGCGACGAGGTCTTCCAGGTAGTCGAGCGACTCGGCGATGACGGCGAGCGAGTCCGCTCCCCCGCCCGACACGTCGAACCGGGCCCGGCTCAGCCGCTGGAACTGGTCGCGCTCCGCATACGGCACGCCGAGCAGCTCGCAGATGGTGAGGCTCGGTACCGGCAGCGCGAAGTGCTCGACGAGGTCGACGGTTCCGTCCACAGCCAGTCGCTCCTCGACCCCGCTCACCGTCTCGTCGACGATCCGCGTCACCGCCGGCTCGAGGGCGCGGAGCGCACGCGCCGTGAAGTGCGGCGTGAGCATCCGGCGCAGCTGGGTGTGCCGGGGTGGGTCGGCGAACCCGAGACCGCCCGGATCGGACGCGGCGGCGGCGCGGCGCTGCCCGACGAGGTTGCCGAAGTCGTTGCTGTAGGAGTCGTGGTCGGCGAGGACCGCCCGCACCTCGTCGTAGCCGGTGACCAACCAGCCGCGGAAACCCCACGGCAGCGCGATGCGACGCACCGGTCCGGCCGACCCGTCGAGCAGCGGGTCCATCCCGTTGCGCCGCAGGGCGTCGAGCGTGGTGTCGGGCAGTCTGGCCAGGACGTCGGTGCCAGCGCCCTGGGGCGCCCACCGCAGCGCGATCCGTAGCACGGCTCGACGCAGCATCCCGGTCGCTCGTCCTTCCACGCATTGCACCGGATTCGCGGTGATGCTCCCATATGCTGACCGCTCCGGAGCAGGGACGGGGCCCTCTCGGGCGCGGAACCGCGGCTGCTCAGAGGAGGGTGGGTGGAGGTACCTCGGCCACTCCTCACGGTCGAGGACTTGACCGTGGAGTACACGCTGGGGTCTCACGTCTCCCGCGTCCTCGACGGGTTGTCGTTCTCCGCACAATCGGGCGAGCTGGTCCTCGCGCTCGGCCCCAGCGGGTGTGGCAAGACCACCCTGCTCTCGGTCCTCGCCGGTCTGCTGCGGCCGACCGGTGGTCGGGTGTCCTTCGGCGACATCGAGGTGGCGGCTCTCCGCGGGGACGACCTCCTCGACTACCGGCGGCGCGAGGTCGGTGTCGTGTTCCAGGCCTTCAACCTCATCCCCAGCCTCACCGCTCTCGAGAACGTCATGGCCCCACTGGTCCTCACCGGGACGCGATCGACCCCGGCGCGGGAGACCGCCCGGCGCTGGCTCGACGAGATGGACATGGCGCCGCACGCAGGCAAGCGGCCAGGGCAGCTGTCCGGTGGTCAGCAGCAGCGGGTCGCGTTCGCCCGGGCCATGGTCCACGACCCTCCCCTGCTCGTCGCCGACGAGCCGACCGCCCACCTCGACCCCGCGCAGGCCGAGAGCATGCTCGCGCTGACCGACCGTCTGCACGACGCGGGACGGCTGGTCGTCGTGGCGACCCACGACCCGCGGTTCCACGCGGTGGCGGACGCGGTCATCGCCATGGAGTCCGCCGCGGTGACGCCGTGAGGCCGCGGCTGGCCCGCGGTACCCCGCGGTTCGTCGGCGCGCTGTGGCTCCTGCCGCTCCTCGCCCGACGTCCGGCGCTGCTGCTCGGCGCACTCGCGGTGGCCGGCACGGCCACGTGGTTCTTCCGCGACCCCGAGCGTCGACCGGACGGCGACGGGTTCCTCGCGGCAGCCGACGGCCGCGTCCAGGCCGTGGCGACGGACGGCGAAGGTGGGACGACGGTCTCGACGTACCTCAACCTGTTCGACGTGCACGTGACCCGGGCGCCCTGCGACGCCGTGGTCGTGCGGCAGTCCTACCGCGCCGGACGCCACCGGCGGGCGTCCACGTCTGGCGCCGACGCCAACGAGCGGCTCGAGTGGCGGTTCGCCACCGACCACGGCGATGTGGTCCTCACCCAGTACGCCGGGGCCGTCGCTCGCCGGATCGTCGCCTACCGCTCCCCCGGCGACCTGGTTCGGCGCGGCGAGCGGATCGGGCTGATCCGGTTCGGGTCGCGGGTCGACGTCCGGCTGCCGGACGGCGTATGCGTGACCGTCCGGCCGGGGGCCCGGCTCGCCGGCGGCTCGTCCGTGCTCGCCCACGTGGAGGCGGGGTGAGCGTCCCGGTCGGCCGCCGGCCGGGCGTCGCCGACTACGTCACCATCGGCAACGCCCTCTGCGGGCTGGCCGCCATCGCCGCCGCCACCGGACTCGGGGCGTTCGCAACCCTGACCCCGACCGACCGGTACCGCGTCACCGTCCTCTTCGTCATTATCGGCACGGTGCTCGACATGCTCGACGGCATGGCGGCGCGGCGGTGGGGCAGTACGCCGCTCGGCCCGTTCCTCGATGGTCTCGCGGACGCGGTCACTTTCGGCGTCGCTCCGGTGGTCGCCGTCCTCGCGCTGCCGATCGAGCCGGGCGCGGGCGGCTGGGTGATCCTCGCGGCCGGCGCCGCGGCATACGCTGCCGCTGCTCTCGTCCGACTGGCGGACTACCTCGCGCACCGTCAACGGGACGTCGGGTTCCGTGGCGTGCCCACCACGTCCGCCTCGATCGCCGCGCTGGCCCTCGGCGTCCTCTTCTCCGCGCCGGTGGCGCTTGGCGCAGGGCTCGCGGCGTTGGCCGCCCTCATGGTCAGTCCGCTGCCGTATCCCAGCGGCACCCGGCTGGCCGCGGTCATCGTGCCCGGCTGGGTCATCGGGCTCTGTGCGCTGTTCGGCGTCTTCGACCAACGGGTATGCGCCGTGCTGGTGCTCGTCATCATCTGCGTCGTCGTGCCGCTCGGCACGCGGGCTCGCGGCTTCATCGCCCCGGATGGTTCCCGATGATCCTCGTGACGCTGCGGGACATGCAGTGGCGAGCCCGACGGATCGTCCTCGGGCTGGCCGCGACTGCCCTGGTCCTCGCCATCGCGGCACTGCTCGGGGCGTTGCACGACAGCTTTCTCGACGAGACCGACCGCACCATCGGGTTCTTCGGGGCCGACGCCTGGGTGGTCCCGGCCGGGGTGTCCGGTCCGTTCACGTCGAACTCACCGATCTCGACCGAGCTGGGCGACGCGGTTCGGCAGGAGCCGGGGACGGAAGCCGTGACCCCGGTGGCAATCTTCCGGCACTCCATCGACGAGGCGGGGGGCGGCTTCACCGACGTGAACGTCATCGCGTACGCCCCTGGCGGTGTCGTCGTCCCGGCCGTCGTCGAAGGACGCGCGCCGAGTGCGCTCGGCGAGGCCGCCGTCGACGTTCAGCTGGGCGCGCAGGTCGGTGACGTCATCACGCTGGCCGGGCGGCCGCTGACCGTCGTCGGCCAGGTGCGGGGGTTGACCTACAACGGCGGCACGGCGACGGTCCTCATCACGCTCGAGGAGGGACAGCGGATCGCGTTCGACGGCCGCGACCTCGCGAGCGCCTTCGTCGTTCGTGGCGCCTCTCAACCGCTCCCGGCCGGGCTCACGACGATGACCCCCACCGCGGTTCGCGACGACCTGCGCCGCCCGCTGTCCGTCGCCACCACGGCCCTCGGCCTCATCGCGGGAATGCTCTGGGTGGTCACCGCAGCCATCGTCGGCATGCTGGCCTTCCTCTCCGGCCTGGACCGGTACCGCGAGTTCGCCGTCTACAAGGCCCATGGAGTCACCACGGGCCGGCTGGTCCTGTCGATGCTGCTCGAGGGCGCGCTCGTCAGCCTGGTCGCCGGCGGGCTGGCGCTGCTGCTGGCATACCTGCTGCTGCCGTTGTTCCCGCTGGAGATCTCGCTCAGCGCGGTGGACGGGCTGCGGCTGGTCGGGCTGTCCCTGCTCGTGGGGGTGGCGGCCAGCGCGCTCAGCGTGCGGTCGGTGGTCCGGATCGACCCGGCCGCCGCCTTCGCCAACGCCTGACCGCCGCCGAGCCGTCCAGATGGCACGATGCCCCGTGAGGGGGGCCCCCCGGCCCGAGTGTCGACGTGGGGTGCGCTGACGACGGACCAGCGGCGCCGGGTGCTCGGCCTGCTCCTCACGGCCGCAGCCGCTCCGACGCTGACCGTCCTCTGGCTGGTCCCGGGGCTGCTCCTGTTCGGGGATCAGCCGTCCGGCGGTGTTCACGCCGGCCAGCTCGGGAGCCATGGCGGAGATCCCTGAGGAGGACCGTCCGATCGCGGCCAGCCTGGTGACCGAGGCCCGGCAGCTCGGGGCGGTCATCGGCGTGAGCGTCGTCGGCGTGGTCGCGGACTTCGCGGGACGCGGCACACCGCAGGAGGCCACCGTCGGCTTCATCGCGTCGATGGTCGCGACCGCGGCGGTCACCGCGGTGGCGCTGTTCGGCGTGCTGCGGGGTATGCGGCGACTCCACCCGTCGGGCTGAACCGGCTCTCACAGGGCTCTTTCAGGCGGCGCGGTTGCGACACACGGGTTCCCTTGGCACGGTGGAAAGCGGAAACCGACCACCTCTCGGGGGATTGCGAGAGGAGATGGATTCGAACGTGTCGACCGACACGATGACGATGACCGACCAGAACCTGATGGACGAGCTGCGCGAGGAGTCGGCCCGCTGGGCCACGCGGGACGAGCTCGAGGCCGGGTTCGCGCCACTCTTCGAAATGCGGGACGAGGCGGTCCGGCGACGGCTACCGCTTCCCGAGGCCTGCCCTCGCGAGGACCCGCCGAGCTGATCCAGAACCATGACACATCAGGAACCTGAACCCCTCACGACCCATCTGCAGCCTGACGGCACGGTGTTCCCACCGGTCACGCCGGACCCACCGGCACCACCGGGCTACGTCGACCCACTGGCCGAGGCCAACGGACTCGACGAGCTGGCCGACGCGAAGGACCCAGACGCCTAAAGACCCGCTTCCTCCAGCCGAGAGGCAGAAGGAAGCGGGCTAGACGGGGTCAGGCGACGGCCTAGAACCCGCCGAAGTCACCGCCGAAGTCGCCGCCGCCGCCGAAGTCGCCGCCACCACCACCGAAGTCACCCCATCCGGAGTCGCCCGCGGTGTCGTAGCCGCCGCCGGCGTCGCCCGCTCCGGGGTCGCCGCCCGAGGCGTCGCCACCCGAGGCATCGCCGCCGGACGCGTCCCCACCCGCGGACTCTCCCGAGCCGTCGCCGCCGGCCGCGAAGTCCTGCTGCTCCGGGGAGCCCTCGAAGCCGCCGAGCATCGCGTCGGCGACCGCGGTACCGATGACCACGCCGGCGATCGTGCCGAGCAGGGAGCCGCCGAGGGCGCCCATCATGCCGCCGCCGCCCATGCCGTACCCGCGACCCCCGAAGGTCCGCTGGAGGTAGCCGGGCTGCTGCATCTCGGCGCGCGTCGCGGCCCGCGCCATCTGGCGGGGGTCGTCCGACTGCGGCCGCTCAGCGGCGGGCAGGGTCTGGGTCATCTCCTGGAGCACCTGTTGGCGCTGTGACGGCGAGAGCTGGGCGAACGCCTGGGCGTGCGCCTCCTCGATCTGCTCCGGCGGCGCCGTGCGCAGGAGGTAGCGGTACCGCGCGATGGCCGCGCGGTCCTGCGCATTCGCTCCGGTGGTGGAGTCCTGTGGGCCGGAGGCATACCCCTGGCCTGGACCGGTCGCATACCCCGGCTGCTGCGGGTACCCCTGCTGGGGGTAGCCCTGCTGGTACTGCTGCGGCGGGGTCTCCCGGCCGAGCAGCTTGTCGAGGAATCCCATGTCCACTCCTTCTGGGGCCTGGGCAGTTAGATGTCGTGGCCCTACCCCGTACCAACGACCCGCATGCGCATCGGTTCCCGGCGAACTCCCAGGATCGCTACTCGAGACGCCGGACCGCCAGCATCGCCACGTCGTCGTCGTGGCGCGCCGAACCGACCAGGCGGACGCGGCGGGCGACCCGTTCCAGGAAGGTCTGGAGGTGTTCGCGGTCCTCCGGCACCGAGTGGCGCAGGACGGCGGTGAGGCGGTCCAGGCCGGCGTCGAGGTCCTCGTCCCGGCGCTCCACGAGCCCGTCGGTGTAGAGGAGGACCACCCCGCCGGCCGGCACGTCGACGGTGTCCGGGTGGCGGTCGACGGCCCCGACGCCGAACGCCGGCCACACCGTCCCGTGCCACCGGGACGCGGTGCCGTCCGGAGCAACCAGCAGCGGCGGGAGGTGTCCGGCCACCAGGACATCGGCGGTGTCCCGGGCGCTGTCCAGGGCGAGGAGGACCATGGTGACCAGCGGCTGTTCGGTGGACAGCTCGAAGAGTCGGTCCAGCCCAGCGGTGACCGCCTGGGGGGAGGGGTCGGCGGCGACCAGGGCGCGTACCGCCGCCTGGAGCCGCGCGGCGGTCGCGGCCGCATCCACCCCGCGGCCCATCACGTCACCGATGACCGCGACGTACCGCCCTTCGCCGAGGTCGACGACGTCGTAGAAGTCGCCACCGACCTCGGCTCGCCCGGACGGCCGGTACAGCGTGGCGACGTCCCAGCCCTTGAGCGCGGGCAGCCGGTGGGGCAGCAGGGCGTGCTGGAGCGTCACCGCTGCCCGTTGGGTCTGCGAGAACAGGTCGGCGTTGTCGATGGCCAGCGCCGCCCGGCGGGCCAGGTCCTCGGCG
>DASTNV010000164.1:0-6179 GCA_035762725.1 Lapillicoccus sp.
CCGGCGGGTGTCCGGATCGGAGAGCACGTCGTAGGCCTCGGCGATCTCCTGGAAGCGGGCCTCCGCCTCAGGATCCTTGTTGACATCCGGGTGGTAGGTGCGGGCCAACCGCCGGTAGCTGCGCTGGATCTCCTCCTGCGATGCGTTGCGGCCGACCCCCAGGACCTCGTAGAAGTCACGCCGGTCGGCCATCAGCCCGCGTCCTGGGCCCCCGCCCCCCTGACGTCGGGCGCGGGCGCCCGGGCGACCACGACTCCTGCGGGCCGGAGCACGACCTCGCCCGTGCCGTAGCCGGTTCGGGTCGTGTCCACGACGGTGCCGGGGGGCTCGTCGCTGTCGATGACGCTCACGGCCTCGTGGCGGGTGGGGTCGAACCCCTCGCCCGTGGCGTCGAACCGCGGGAAACCGAGCTGCGCGAGGACGGAGAGAGCGCGGTCGCGGATGACCCGGACCCCCTCGACGACCTCGGGCCCGCAGTCCTCGCTCGACTGGAGGTGCTCGATGGCGCGCTCGAGATCGTCCACGACCGGCAGCCAGTGCAATGAGACCTGCATCCGTGTGTTCAGGCGCTCCCGGGCGACTTCCCGCTCGTACCGCTTCCGCAGGTTGTCGAGATCGGCGAGCGCACGACGCAGCCGGTCCTCGAGCTGTGCAACCGTGTCCTCGGCCGGAGCGGCGGCATCCCCGGCCGGCGTCGCGTCGGCGTCGTCCTCGGGGGAACCGTCGTCGAGCGCAGCGTCCCCCTGCTCGCGGGCGTGGGCCTCGTTGCTCACCTGTCGTCAGCTCACCGTGAAGTCGGCGTCGATCACGTCGTCGTCCCCGCCGGCGGGGGTCTGGCCCTGGGCTTGCTCGCCCGGGGCGGCCCCGGGGCCGGGGCCCTGGGCCGCCCCGAGCGAGTGGTACACCTGCTGCAGCTCGGCGGTCAGCGAGCGCACCCGGTCGATCGGCGCCTGCTCCTGGACGGCCTGGCGGGCGTCCGCGACGAGCTGCTCGGCCCGGGCCCTCTCGTGCGTCGGCACCTGGTCGCCGAGCTCGCCGACGCGACGCTCGACCTGGTAGGCGACCGAGTCCAGCTCATTGCGCGCGTCGATCTCCTGGCGCAGCCGGGCGTCGTCGGCCCGGTTTCGCTCCGCGTCGGCGACCATCCGCTCCACCTCGCTCGGGTCGAGGTTCGAGGTCTCGCTGATCGTGATCTTCTGCTCGGCGCCCGTGTCCTTGTCGCGGGCGGACACGTGGAGGATGCCGTTGGCGTCGATCTCGAACGTGACCTCGATCTGCGGCTCGCCCCGGGGCGCGGGGCGGATGCCCTCGAGGCGGAACCTCCCGAGCACCCGGTTGTCGGCGGCCCGCTCCCGCTCGCCCTGCAGCACCACGATGTCGACCGCGGTCTGGCTGTCCTCGGCCGTGCTGAACACCTCGGTGCGGCGGGCCGGGATGGTGGTGTTGCGCTCGATGATCTTGGTCATCACGCCGCCCATGGTCTCGACGCCGAGCGACAGCGGGGTGACGTCGAGCAGCAACACGTCGGAGACTTCGCCCTTGATGACCGCCGCCTGGACCGCGGCGCCCAGCGCTACGACCTCGTCGGGATTCACGGTCATGTTGGGGTCCTTGCCGCCGGTGAGGCGGCGGACGAGGTTCTGCACTGCCGGCATCCTGGTGGCACCGCCGACGAGGATCACCTCGTCGATGTCGTCGGCCGTGACCTTGGCGTCGGCCATGGCCTGCTGCACCGGCCCCATCGTCCGCTCGAGGAGGTCGGCCGTCAGCTCCTCGAAGGTCGACCGCATGATGGTCGTGACCAGGTGCTTCGGCCCGCTCGCATCGGCGGTGATGAACGGCAGGTTGACCTGCGTCTGGGTCACTGACGAGAGCTCGACCTTCGCCTTCTCGGCCGCCTCGAACAGGCGCTGGAGAGCCTGCGGATCCTGCCGCAGGTCGATCCCGTTGTCGTTCTGGAACTCGTCGGCCATGTGGTCGACGAGCCGCCGGTCGAAATCGTCGCCGCCGAGGTGCGTGTCGCCCGACGTGGCGCGGACCTCTACGACGCCGTCGCCCACGTCGAGGATGCTGACGTCGAACGTCCCGCCGCCGAGGTCGAAGACCAGCACCGTCTCGTTCGACTTCTTGTCCAGCCCGTAGGCCAGCGCGGCGGCCGTGGGCTCGTTGATGATGCGCAGGACCTCGAGCCCCGCGATCTTCCCCGCGTCCTTGGTGGCCTGCCGCTGCGCGTCGTTGAAGTAGGCCGGCACCGTGATGACCGCCTCGGTCACCCGCTCGCCCAGGTACTTCCCCGCGTCCTCGGCCAGCTTCCGCAGCACCATCGCCGAGATCTCCTCGGGCGCGAAGAGCTTGTCCCGCACCTTGAAGCGCGCCATGCCGTCGGGCCCGGGCACGACGTCATATGACACGGCGTTGATCTCGGTCTCCACCTCCTCGAAGCGGCGTCCGATGAACCGCTTCGCCGAGTAGATGGTCCCCTTGGGGTTGAGGATCGCCTGCCGGCGGGCAACCTGGCCGACGAGCCGGTCACCCTGCTCGGTGAACGCGACGACCGAGGGTGTCGTGCGCGATCCCTCCGCGTTGGGGATCACGGCGGGCTGACCTCCCTCCACGGCCGCGATGACCGAGTTGGTCGTGCCCAGATCGATACCGACGGCCTTGGCCATGGTCGTTCCTCCTCGTGGTCGTGTCGGCCGTGATCGGTCAGGAGGCCCTCGGTGAGCCGTGCGGCGACCGGATCGCCAGCTGGAGTGCCTCGTCTGCGTGCGCGTGATCGACCAGCACCTCGTAGCGACGGGCGCTGATGGTCGGCACCGACGTGAAGCTGCGCCGCCCGCTGAAGGCGTACGAGATGACGCCGATAAGGGCGCCGAGCGCCGTGCCGACGAGCAGCCAGTAGCCGACGATCGCCAAGAGCGACGTGCCGTCGTGCGCGAAGAACAACGCGAACAGCCAGCCGAAGAACAGCCCCAAGACCACGCCGGACAGCGCGCCGCTTCCCGCTGCCCGCCACGCGTCGAGGCGGCCCGTGACACGCTCGACGATCACGGGATCCCGGCCGACGATGACCACGTGCTCCACCGGGAACCCCCGGTCGGCCAGGCGGTCCACGTACTCCTCTGCGTCCTCGTAGCGGGCGAAGGCCGCGATCGCGCGACGTGGGGTGCCGTCCACGTCGAGTTCCTTGGCGACCTCCATGGTTGCCCCCTCCTCTCCCGCGGGCATCAGGACTCGCTGGCACTCGCCGGGATGGCTCGGTCCTCACCCGCCGTGATCTGGACCTTGCGGGGCTTCGCCTTCTCCGCGACCGGGATCGTGAGGCGCAGGACCCCGTTGTTGTACGCAGCTTGGATCTTTTCGCTGTCCAGGCCCTCGCCGAGGAAGAGTTGGCGGGTGAACGTGCCCTGCGGCCGCTCCGAGATGAGGACCTCCTGGTTCTCCTTCGGCTCCCACGACCGCTGGGCCCGCACGGTGAGCGCGTTCTTCTCGACCGTGAGGTCGATCGATCCCGGATCGACGCCGGGCAGGTCGAACTCGACGATGAACTGGTCGCCCTCGCGATACGCATCCATCGGCATCGATGCTGTGCGGCTCGTCCCCGGGGATCCCTGCCCCTGGGTCAGGCGGTCGAACTCACGGAAGGGGTCAAAGCGCATGAGCATCGGACGTCTCCTGTCATCTGTGGTCCTGCAGGATGTGGGGCACCTGCTCGTCGAGCTTCTCGGCGAGCCGCTCGAGCCGAGCGTCGTCCAGCCGCAGCCGATAGGCGAGGTCGGTCACGAGCGTCGAGGCGTCGGTGCGCCCCTCGGCGAGCGCCAGTACGCCGGCCGACACCACCGCCCGTTCCAGGCCGTCAAGGCCATCCAGGAGCTGGGCCATCTGCCGGCGGTGCTGTTCGATCGCTACGACGATCCCCGCCAGCGACTGCCGACCTGTCCGCTCCTCGGGACCCGGGGCCGTCAGTTCCTCCGCCAATCGTGGGCGCGGCCGGAGCGGGATCAGATCGGCCGGTCCATGGAAGGACGAGTCGGTGTCGAACACCCACTGAACGTCGCGCGGCGGCACGTCGGCGGGGACCACGCGAACGCGTGGTCTCGGCTGTACCCGAGCACGGGCCACCGAGCTCCACGCGAACGCGTGATGCGGCCGGGGTGGCGCAACAGCGACGGTCTCCAGCTGGAAGGAGGGCGCAGTGGTGAACTCGCAACGTCACGACCTCGCAGTGGGACTGCCCGACATGTCGACGGTCGGTGCGCCGGTGTACGCCAACATCGCGCACGCGACCTCCACCCCGTACGACTTCCGGCTCACGTTCTCCTTGATGACCGTGCCCCACGACGAGGCAGGAGGCCCAAGCGCCCTCGCCGGGATGGTGATGGCGCCGCGGGCCGTCGTGCAGGTCGTTATCCCCGTCGGCGCAGTCGAGTCCGTCGTCGATCTCCTCCGCGCCGAGCTCGACCGCTACATCGACGAGTTCGGTCCGCCTCGGCCCACGGTCGTCCGGTCCGCTGCTGCGTCGACCGTCGCAGGCAGCGGCTGAGAGACCGGCCGTCGGAGCCGACGCCACGACCACGCCCGGCGCCGACCTCCACGCGATCGCGTGGTTCGGCCTGCCGCCGCCGGACCCACGATGGGTCCCAACAGGGAAGGGAGTGCTCATGGCTGTTCCCGTTCGCCGCAACCCGCTCGACGTCCCGAGCCTCGACCCCTTCGCTCAGCTCGACCGCGTCCAGTCGCAGCTGGGCACGCTGCTGGACACGTGGCGCCCCGTGCCGGAGCTCCCCACCACCGGTTTCGTGCCCCGAGCCGACGTGGAGGAGCGTGACGACGCGTACGTGGTCGAGCTCGAGCTGCCCGGAGTGCACGAGGGCGACATCGAGGTCTCGCTGGCTGGCCAGCGGCTGATCGTGTCGGGGGAACGCAAGGAGAAGGAGCGCGTCGGCCTGCTGCGGCGCCAGACCCGCACCGTCGGCCGATTCCACTACGAAGTCGACCTGCCCGGCGCCGTCGACGAGGACGGCGTGACCGCCGCGCTCGACTCGGGCGTGCTCACGGTGACGCTACCGAAGGCCGAGAGCGAACGCGTCCACCGCATCAAGGTGACGCGAGCGAGGTAGGACGCGATGTCGGACACCGGATACTCCGCGTTCGCCACGACCCTCGACAAGACCAACCGCGTCCTCAAGCAGATCGAGGAGGCGTACGGATGGCCGAAGGTCCGACGGAACCAGTCGTACGCCGCCCTGCGGGCGGTGCTGCACGCGTTGCGCGATCGCCTCACCGTGGAGGAGGCGGCACAGTTGGCCGCGCAGCTGCCGATGCTGATTCGTGGGCTCTACTACGAGGGCTGGGTCCCGGCCAGGGTCCCGGTGAAGATGAACCGGGAGGAGTTCATCGGCCGGGTCCGGCAGGACTTCGGCTTCGACGTCGTCGGCGGCACCGAGCAGCTGATCAGGACCGTCCTCGAAGCCGTGCGGCACCACGTGACCGAAGGCGAGTGGGACGACATTCGGTCGGGCATGCCACGAGAGCTCGCCGGCGTGCTGCCGTAGGAACCCTCCGGGTCCCGGCGCGCCGCCCTTGACGACATGGCCTCTATTCCTGGTTGCGGCGCTCACGCTGTCGGTAGCCGTACGCGGCCTGAAGCACTGCCTCGTCGCTGGCGAACCCGGTGCCCACCGCGCCACCGACTGTCGCAATCGTGGCCAGGAGCCACGCCACGGCCAGATAGTCGCCTGCGTCTGCGGGATGGCCGAGGGCCGACCCGAGGATGCCACGTGGCAGGAGGAGAACCTCCACCAACAGGCCCGCGACGAACAACCCGACGTACAGGCACAGCGCACCAATCGTCAGCGTGATGAGGGTCGTCGCGTTATAGAGCCTCGCGAGTTCGCGGTCGCCGGCGCGCGACGGGCGCTCCCACATCTCGTGATCGATCACCAGCCAAGCCACCATGGTCGCCCCTGCGAGGACCGCGGCGATCCCCAGGCGCAGGGAACCCAGTGCGACCGCCATGCGCCACACCGTGTCGGTGATCAGGACGACTGCCGCCGCTGCGAAGGCAGCGGCGAACGCGCTCGAGAGCTGGGGGACGAGGAGCCAAGGACGGTTGGCCCGGACCATGCCGGCGAGGAGCCGCGCGCGGCTGTGCCGGCCGGTGCCGACGAACCGCACGT
>DASTNV010000165.1:0-5630 GCA_035762725.1 Lapillicoccus sp.
AAAGTACCGAGAACGATTACCGAAGGGAACTTGTTGACGTCGGTGTGGTTCCCGTGATGACCACTCTGGACTTCGGACCGGCCACCCGCACGTTGGCGAGACTCGTCGGCGAGGTGCGGGACGACCAGCTGGACGCTCCGACGCCGCGTCCGGACTGCTGGTCGGCCTCACCGGACGCGACCCGCCCTGGGGTCCGAGGCCAATAACCGCTGACGGTGATCGTCGGGATCGTCCCGTTGATCGCCTTCTCGGTGATGTCCGGACGCGTCTCGTGGACGCGTGGCTCTTCGACTCGGCCAATGGGCTCGCCGCGCTCGCCCTCGGACTGCTGATCGTGGCCTTCGTCCCCGTCATGCCGGTCACGGGGTCGTACGCCAAGGAGACCGTCCTGCAGGAGTACTGGGACTCGCCGATCGTCAAGCGGGTCCACTGCAGCCGATTTCTCCGCACGTGATGAGAGTTCGGGAACCGATATCCGAAATGTCGGAATGATGCTCATCACGTGCGGAAAAGTCAGCGGGGGTGCGGGCCGAGATGGGCGCCGGCCAGCGCCTGACGGTTAGACCACGAACCGGTACCCGATCCCTGGCTCGGTCAGTAGGTAGCGCGGCGCGGCTGGGTCGGGTTCGAGCTTGCGGCGCAGCTGGTTCGCATACACGCGGAGGTAGTTCAGCTCCCGTCCGTACGCGGGTCCCCAGGCGGCGCGCAACAGCTCGGTATGCGTGACGAGGTGACCGGAGCGGCGTGCCAAAGCCTCGAGCAGCCGCCACTCGGTGGGCGTCAGCCGGATGTCGGCGCCGTCCCGGTCCCGGGCCTGCCGTTCGCCGATGTCGAGGGTGAAGTCGTCGGTCGTGACGACCAGCGGTTCCGGGCTCTCGGGTGAGCCTCGTCGCACCGCCGCCCGGATCCGCGCGAGGAACTCGTCCATCCCGAACGGCTTGGTGACGTAGTCGTCCGCGCCGGCGTCCAGCGCCTCGACCTTGTCGTCGGAGTCGTGCCGCGCCGAGAGGACGACGACCGGAACTTGGCTGACGTCGCGGAGCCGGCGGAGCACGTCGACGCCGTCGAGGTCGGGCAGTCCGAGGTCGAGCACGATGACGTCCGGGGTGCGCTCGGCGAGGACCTGCAGCGCCGACCGACCGTCGGCGGCCGTCTCCACCTCGTAGTCGCGGGCCCGCAGGTTGATCGAGAGGGTCCGCCGGATGTGCGGCTCGTCGTCGACGACGAGGACGACGGTCACGAGACCCTCCCGGCGACCGTCGGCGCCACGGCGGCCGTGGCCGTCGGCAGGTCGACGACGATGGTCAGCCCGCCGCCGGGCGTGTCCTCGGCCCAGAGGGTGCCGTCCATCGCCTCGGTGAGGCCGCGGGCGACGGCCAGGCCGAGCCCGACGCCCTCTCCTCGCGGTACGTCGCCACCGCGCTGGAACGGCGCGAAGATCTGGTCTTTCGCCTCGTCCGACACACCCGGGCCACGGTCGACGACCCGGATCTGGACCCGGCCGCCCAGCCGGCCGGCCTGGACCACGACCTCCCGGCGGCCGGGGGAGTGCCGCAGGGCGTTCTCCAGGACGTTGGCGAGGACGCGGTCGAGCAACCCCGCGTCCGCGCGGACCAGCGGCACGTCGTCGTCGAACCGCGTGCGGACGCGTTCGGCCCCGACCAGAGGGGTTCGCGCCGACTCGACGACCTCGGCAAGCGCGAGTTCACCGGCATGGGGAGTGATGCTGCCGGTCTGGATGCGGGACATGTCGAGCAGGTTGCCGATGAGGACGGCGAGCCGGTCGGCCGACTCCTCGATCGACTCGAGCAGCTGCGCCTCGTCCTCGGGCGAGAACGTCACGTCCGACTGGCGCAGGCTGGAGACCGCCGCCTTGATCCCGGCCAGCGGAGTGCGGAGGTCGTGCGAGACCGCGGCCAGCAGGGCGGTGCGGGCGCGGTTGTCACGAGCCAGCCCCCGCGCCCGACCGGCCTCGGCCATCAGCCGCTCGCGCGTGAGCAGCGCCGCGGCGTGCGAGGTGAACGCGCCGACCAGCCGCTGGTCGTCGGCGGGCAGCACCGGGCCGAGTAGCACCAGCTCGGTCTCGTCGTCGACGGTCTGTCGTACCGAGGCGTCGGTGACGTCCTCGAGCCGGAACTCGCCGGCGGACGCGACCAGGGTCCAGGGGTCGCGGACGGTGGGCCGCGCAACCAGAGCGGCGGCGCGCATACCGAACGTCGTGCGAGCCCGCTCGAGCAGCGCCGGGATCGGGTCGGCCTCGGCCAGCAGGGACTGGGCCAGCGCCGCGAGGACCCGCGACTCGCGCTGGGCGCGGAGTGCGACCTCGCGGCGCCGGGCAGCCCGATGGACCACCGACGCGACTGCTGCCGCGACGATGACGAAGACGACAAGGGCCGCCGCGTTCTGTGGGCTCTGGATGGTCAGCGTCCCGATCGGGTCGGTGAAGAACCAGTTGATGACCAGCGAGGAGATCACAGCGCAGACCACCGCAGGGAGGAGACCGCCGACGAGAGCGGTAGCCACCGTGAGCGCCAGGAACAGCAGGACCTCGAGCGGGAGCTCGTGACGTCCCTTCGTCGCTACGAGGGCGAGGGTCACGACCGCCACGCCGACCGTGGCGAGCAGCCATCCCGCGAGCAGCCGGCGCCGCCCCAGTCCGCTGCCGTGCCACAGCGGCATCCCGTCCCCGGTGAGGGGGTGCGAGACCAGGTGCACGTCGATCTCGCCCGAGCCGGCGGCGACCAGCTCCCCGACGCCCCGCCGGGTCAGCCGAGCCAGCCCGGACCGGCGACTGGTTCCCAGCACGATCTGCGTGGCGTTGACCCCGCGAGCGAAGTCGAGGATCGACTCGGCGACGTCGCTCCCGGCGACCTCGTGCATGACGCCGCCGAGCTCCTTGACCAGCTTTCGTTGCGCCGCAAGGGCGTTCGGGTCCGCGTCGACCAGTCCGTCGGGTCGTGAGACGTGGCAGGCGAGCAGCTCACTGCCCGCGCCACGGCTGGCGATCTGGGCGGCTCGGCGCAGGACCGTCTCACTCTCGGGGCCGCCGGTGAGCGCGACGACGATCCGCTCCCGGGTCGGCCACGGGTCGGAGATCCCGTGGGACGCCCGGTACCGCTCCAAGGTCTCGTCGACGCGGTCGGCCAGCCACAACAGCGCGAGCTCGCGCAGCGCGGAGAGGTTGCCCGGGCGGAAGTAGTTGGAGAGCGCGGCGTCGATCCGCTCCGCGGGGTAGATGTTCCCGTGCGACATCCGCCGCCGCAGCGACTCGGGTGACATGTCCACGAGCTCGATCTGGTCGGCCGAGCGGACGACGTCGTCGGGCACCGTCTCGCGCTGCACCACTCCGGTAATGGCTTCTACCACATCGTTGAGCGACTCGAGGTGCTGGATGTTCACGGTGGAGATGACGTCGATGCCGGCGCCGAGCAGGACGTCGATGTCCTCCCACCGCTTGGCCCGCGGCGAGCCGGGAGCGTTGGTATGCGCGAGCTCGTCGACCAGCGCGACTTGCGGACCGCGGGCGAGGACGGCGTCGACGTCCAGCTCGGTGAGGTCGGTACCGCGGTGCTCGACGGTGCGACGAGGGACGACCTCCAGGCCGTCCGCCTGGGCGGCGGTGAACGAGCGCCCGTGCGTCTCGAGGAGGCCGATGACGACGTCCGTGCCGCGCTCCTGGCGCCGCCGGCCCTCGGCCAGCATGGCCACGGTCTTTCCCACCCCGGGGGCGGCCCCGAGGTAGATGCGCAGACGTCCGCGGGCCACGGCTCGATTGTCTCCCGCTCAGATGGCCGGTCGAGAGCCGGTCGCCAGGTCGGCGAGGGCGAGGTTCAGCTCGGTGACGTTCACCCGCGGCTGGCCGAGGAACCCGAGCAACCGGCCCTTGGTGTGGTCGTCGACGAGGCTCTGCACGCGGTCGGTCGGCAGCCCACGAGCGGCGGCGACGCGGGGGACCTGCCACGTCGCATACGCGACCGAGATGTCCGGGTCGAGCCCGCTGGCCGAGGCAGTCAGGGCGTCGGCCGGTGGGGGTCCGTCAGCGTTGGGATTCGCCGCGATCAGTGCGTCACGGGCCTCGGCAAGGGCCTGGGCCTGCTTCGCGTCGTTCGGGCCGAGGTTGGTACCGCCACTGGTGTCGCCGGCGTACTCGCTGGCGGACCGACGCCCTTGGAACCATTGAGGATCGGTGACTTGCTGGCCGAGGCTCATCGACGCCACCACCGTGCCGTCACGGTCGACCAGGGACCCGTTGGCCCGGTCGTGAGCGACCGCCTGGCCGACACCGAGGACGACGAGCGGGTAGGCGATGCCGCAGAGCACGGTGAGGACGAGCAGCATCCGCAGTGCGGCGGAGAGCTGACGGGAGAGCGTGGACATCCGGGTCACCGCATTCCGGGGAGGAGGGAGACGACGAGGTCGATGAGCTTGATGCCAAGGAACGGGGTGATGACGCCGCCGAGCCCGTAGACGAGCAGGTTCCGGCGCAGCATGGCCGCGGCTCCCGATGGTCGGTAGCGAACACCCCTGAGCGCCAACGGAATCAGCGCGACGATGACCACGGCGTTGAAGATCACCGCGGAGAGCATCGCCGAGGACGGCGTCGCCAGGCCCATGATGTTGAGGGCCGCGAGGCCCGGGAAGATGCCGGTGAACATCGCCGGGATGATGGCGAAGTACTTGGCCACGTCGTTGGCGATCGAGAAGGTCGTCAACGCACCGCGGGTGATCAGGAGCTGCTTGCCGATCTCGACGATCTCGATCAGCTTGGTCGGATCGGAGTCGAGGTCGACCATGTTGCCGGCCTCCTTGGCGGCGGAGGTACCGGTATTCATCGCCACGCCGACATCGGCCTGCGCCAGCGCCGGGGCGTCGTTCGTACCGTCGCCGGTCATCGCGACCAGCCGGCCGCCCTCCTGCTCACGGCGGATCAGCGCCATCTTGTCTTCGGGAGTCGCCTCCGCGAGGTAGTCGTCGACGCCGGCCTCGGCGGCGATCGCGGCCGCGGTCAACGGGTTGTCGCCGGTGATCATCACGGTCCGAATCCCCATGGCCCGCAACCGGTCGAAGCGCTCGGTCATCCCCTGCTTGACGATGTCCTTGAGGTGGATAACCCCGAGAATCCGAGCGTCGCGCGCCACGACGAGCGGGGTACCGCCTGCGGACGCGATTCCGTCGACGATCTCGGACAGCCCCTCGGGGGCCGCGCCGCCCTGCGCTGACACCCAGGCGACGACCTGGCTGCCGGCGCCCTTGCGGATCCGAGTGCCGTCGAGGTCGACGCCCGACATCCGAGTCTGAGCCGTGAACTCGACGAAGGTGCCCTCGCGCCCGGGGTGGGTCTCGAGCTGTCCGCCGGCCAGGTCGATGATGGACCGCCCTTCCGGCGTCTCGTCGGCCAGGCTGGCGAGATAGGCGACCTCGGCGAGCTCGCGGGGGTCAGTGCCGCTGACCGGTACCAGCTCAACGGCGTGCCGGTTGCCGAGCGTGATCGTCCCGGTCTTGTCGAGCAGCAGCGTGGAGACGTCGCCGGCCGCCTCGACGGCGCGGCCCGACATCGCGAGGACGTTTCGCTGCACCAGCCGGTCCATGCCGGCGATGCCGATGGCCGAGAGCAGGGCCCCGATGGTCGT
>DASTNV010000166.1:0-9551 GCA_035762725.1 Lapillicoccus sp.
GCGTACCGCCGCCTGGAGCCGCGCGGCGGTCGCGGCCGCATCCACCCCGCGGCCCATCACGTCACCGATGACCGCGACGTACCGCCCCTCGCCGAGGTCGACGACGTCGTAGAAGTCCCCACCGACCTCGGCCCGCCCGGACGGCCGGTACAGCGTGGCGACGTCCCAGCCCTTGAGCTCGGGCAGCCGGTGGGGCAGCAGGGCGTGCTGGAGTGTCACCGCTGCCCGTTGGGTCTGCGAGAACAGGTCGGCGTTGTCGATGGCCAGCGCCGCCCGGCGGGCCAGGTCCTCGGCGAAGGTCAGGTCCTCCGCGGTGAACTGGCGAGTGCACGAGGCGAGCGACAGCGTTCCCGTGATCCGGCCGCGGGCCACGAGCGGGACGACCATGACCGAGACGAGGCCCAGCTGCTGAGCCAGCTCGACCAGCTCCGGGTCGGAGGACACCCGCTGGATGAGCGCCGCGTCCACCGGCGAGTAGAGCTGGCTCTTCCCGGTCCGCACGACGGCGTAGGACCCCACCGGAGAGCTCGGGTCGGGAGGGACCCGCGACATCAGGCGGCGGGCGATCGCCGCGAACGCCGGGTCGCGGTGCGCCACGACCAGGGAGTGGAGGCGGCTGTCCGCGAGCAGCTGGACTCCGGACCAGTCGGCGATCGACTCGACCGCCAGCTCGGCGACGGTGGTCATCGTCGCGCGGTGGTCGAGGCTCTTGGCCAGCTGCTCGGACGCCGACGAGAGGAACTCGATCTGCCGGAGCCGCGCCGCGCTGCTCGCCTCCGCCCGAAACCGCAGGACGGTCTGCGTGCAGACGTCGGCGACGATGTTGAGCAGCTCGATCTCGGCCATCTCCGGGCGGGCCGACGGAGCGTCGAAGCGCAGGGCGAGCCCTCCGAGGGCTGGGTCGTCGCCGCTGCGAAGCGGAAAGGCGAGCATGGCCACGGCTTCGCCACCGGTGAGCGCCGGATACGACTCGGCGAGCTCGTCCCGGTCGAGGACGAGGACCGGCTGGCCCGTGCGCACCGCGTCGCAGATGGGGATCGGCGTCGACACCGGGAACCGTCCCTCGGCCAACTCGGGCAGCAGCGGCGTCCCACGCAGCCCGAGGGTGACCAGGTCGTCGCCTTCACGCAGCGCCAGCATGGTCACGCTGGCCCCGACCGCCTCGCCGGCCAGGCGGGTGACGATGTCGGTGACGGCGTCGAGGTCGGTCGCCGCGGAGAGGTCGCGCGTCACCCGGCCGAGTCGCGTGAACCGCTGCAGCTCCATCCGCTCGACCTCCCGTTCGGGCGAATCCCACCGTCGACGGCGGGTCCCTCACGGTAATGGGACGGCGCGACGCCGCGGGTCCGATTCCGCGAGAGTCCCCGACTCCGCGCGACTCCCCCAGTCTCAAGAGGCGTATGCGCGTGCGACCGCCCGGTTGAGGTCGCGCGACGGCCAGCGCGCCGCGAGCAGGACGGTCGCGCCGAGGCACACGACGGCGCACATCGTCACCGCGGCGGCCGGGTTCGTCAGCTCCGAGAGCCAGCCGGCGACGAGGTAAGACAGGCCCGACGCGGTCACCGAGAGCGCGCCGCCGAGCCCGAACACGGCCCCACGGCGTGCCTCGGGCGTCACCAACGAGAACGTCGACTGGAGCGGCAGCATGAACGCCTGGAGCGTTCCCGCCACGAACCACAGCAGCGCGGTCACCAGCAGTGGGGGCCGAAATGCGGTGAGCAGCAACGGAACCGGCATCGCGAGCGCCATGGCGATGATCCGGCGGTTGGAGACGTGCGGTTCCCAACGGCTGACGACGATCACCCCGACCGCGGCGCCGGCGATCGGGCAGGCCATCAGCAGCCCACCGAAGCCGGCACTACCGGCATACGGGAGCGCGACCGCCTCTGGTGCGGAGATCCCGAGGGCCGCAACCAGGCTGAGGGCGAGCAGCCGCCGCAGGACGCGGTGCCGGGCGACCACCCCGGCCGCCGTTCCGAGGTCAGCGAAGAAGCCGCGCAGCCCCGGCCGGGGCTCGCCGCGGACCGGATGGGCGCGGACGACGATGCCGACGACGACGGCCGAGACGACGAAGGTCACGAAGTCCAGGACCAGCCCGCGGCTCGGGCCGAGCGCGGCGACGATGATCCCGCCGAGGGCGAGGCCGAGTGCCTGGTTGGCCTGCTCGGCGAGCGCCGACAGGCCCAGGGCGCGAACGAAGACCAGCCGGTCCGTGAACAGGTCGGTCAGGAGCACCAGCTGGGCCGCCGAGGCGGGGCCGCCGAGCGTCTCCAGGATGAACAGTGCCACGAGCAGCGCGGGAATCGGCGCCTCGGCCGCGACCGCCCAGATGAGGACGAGCACCATGAGCGCGCGGCTCGAGTGCGACGCGATGAGGACCCACTTGTACGGCACCCGGTCGGCGAACGGACCGAGCAGGCTGCGACCGAAGATCGACGGAACCAGGCTGACCGCAAGGGTGGTCGCGGTGGCGAGCGGCGAGGCGGTCCGCTCGTAGACGACGGCCGCGATGGTCAGCCGGGCGATGTAGTCGCCCCACGTCGAGAGGCTCGCGGCGATGAACAGGGCGAGGTAGCCGCGGACGGCGAACACCTGGGACAACGGCGGCATGGCCGTCTGATTTGTCCCATGCCCCGGCACCCGGGTGACGCTACCGGTCAGCCCTTGGTGCCGCGAGTCTCAGGTCGGTTGAGCTCCCGGTTGAGCGGCGTAGAAGTTGCGGTCAGTGGCGCTGCGGCTGCGGCGGGCGACGCGAAGGTAGTCCTCCTCCAACGTGGAGTGGGACCCCGGCGGCCGGCCGATGATCCGTCCGATGCCGTCGGCGTCACGCATGTCGGCCGGGACGGACTCGACCGGCCGCCCGCGCCAGAGCACCGACGCGTTGCGCATCGACGCCGCCAGCGTCCAGCCCGCGCGCAGGTCGCGAGCATCGGACGCTGAGACGTGTCCGGCCGCCTCGGCCGCCTCGAGACCGGACATCGTGCCGGTCGTGCGCAGCCGTGGCTCGGCCGCCGCGTGCTGGAGCTGGACGAGCTGGACCGTCCACTCCACGTCGGTGAGGCCGCCGAGGCCCAGCTTGAGGTGGGTGCGCTTGTCCCCGCCGCGGGGCAGCCGCTCGGCCTCGACCCGCGCCTTCATCAGCCGGATGTCGCGGACCTGGGCGGGCGTCAAGCCGTCCGCGGGGTAGCGCACCGGCTCGATCGCCTCCATGAACGCCTCCCCCAGCGCGGCGTTCCCGCCCACCGGGCGCGCGCGCAGCAGCGCCTGGAACTCCCAGGTCGCCGCCCAGCGCTGGTAGTAAGTGGCGTACGCGGCGAGGCTGCGGACGAGCGGTCCCGCCTTGCCCTCCGGACGAAGGTCGTTGTCGAGGGTGAGCTGCGGGTCGGGACCGGCCGGGCCGAACAGTCGGCGGACCTCCTGGACGACGAGAACCGCCCGCCGCTGCGCCTCGTCGTCGGACACCTCACCCGTCGCCCGGTGGACGAAGACGACGTCGGCGTCCGACGCATACCCCATCTCGCCGCCACCGAGGCTGCCCATCCCGATCGCCGCCATGTCGGTGCCGAGACTCGACCCGAGCTGCTGCTCGACCTTGCGCACGGAGATCTCGAGCCCGACGTGGACCGTCGCCGCGGTGAGGTCGGCGAGGGACCGGCCGACGTCCGGGAGGTCGATCTCGTGGCTGAGGTCGGCGATGGCGATCCGCAGCAGCTCGTGGCGGCGCAGCTGCATCACCGCTGCCATGGCCGCGTCGGCGTCGGGGCGACGCCCGGCCGCGCTGCCGAGGGTCAGCTGGAGCTGCTCCTGGGTCCTCGGAGTCAGGCCCCCGGGTTCCCCGAGGATCGCCACCGACTCCGGCGAGCGGACCAGGAGGTCGGCGGCATACCGGCTCCGGCCCAACGTGCGGGCCAGCCGCTCGGCGGACGAGCCCTCGTCGCGGAGCATCTTGAGGTACCAGTGGATGGTCCCGAGCTCCTCGCTGACTCGCCGGAACGCGAGCAGCCCGGCGTCCGGATCGGCCTCGTCGGCGAACCACCCGAGCATGACCGGCAGGAGCGTGCGCTGGATCGCGGCCCGCCGGGTCACGCCGGCGGTCAGTGCCTCGAGGTGGCGCATCGCGCCGGCGGGGTCGCGGAACCCGAGCGCCGCGAGCCGGGCCCGAGCCTCCTGGGGCGTCAGCGACGTGTCCGCGGACGACAGCTTGGCGGCGGCGTTGAGCAGCGGCCGGTAGAAGAGCCGCTCGTGGATCCGCCGGACCTCCCGGGACCGGGACGCGCGCAGCTCGGCGACCTCCTTGGCCGGGTTCACGCGCAGCCCGATCGCACGACCGAGCCGGCGCAGGTCGGCCTCGCTGGTCGGCATGAGGTGGGTGCGGCGTAGTCGGTAGAGCTGGATGCGGTGCTCGAGGGTTCGCAACAGCCGGTATGCCTCGCCGAGGGCCAGGGCGTCCTCGCGCCCGATGTACCCGCCCTTGGCCAGCGCCGAAAGACCCTCGAGGGTCGTCGCCGAGCGCAGCGACGGGTCGCTCCGGCCGTGGACCAGCTGAAGGAGCTGGACGGCGAACTCGACGTCGCGCAGGCCGCCGCGGCCGAGCTTGAGCTGGCGGTCGGCCTCGGCCGTCGGCACATGCTGCTCGACCCGGCGGCGCATCGCCTGGACGTCCTCGACGAAGTGGTCGCGGCCCGCGGCCTCCCAGACCAAGGGCTGGGTGGCCTCCTTGTAGGCCTTGCCGACCTCGAGGTCCCCCGCCGACACCCACGCCTTGAGCAGCGCCTGGAACTCCCAGGTCTTGGCCCATCGCTCGTAGTACGCCTTGTGGCTGGCCACGGTTCGCACCAGCGGACCGGCCTTGCCCTCGGGGCGCAGCGCGGCGTCGACCGGCCACAGGGTGCCCTCGCCGGTGTTGGCCGAGCAGGCCCGCATCAACCCGGTGGCGAGGACGGTGGCCACCGCCAGGGCGCGCTCCTCGCTGACCCCCTCAGCCGGCTCGGCGACGAAGACGACGTCGACGTCAGAGACGTAGTTCAGCTCGCCGCCACCGGTCTTGCCCATCCCGACGACCGCCAGCCGGGTGTCGGCGGCCCCGGGTCCGAACTCGTCCGCCGCGATCGCCAGACCCGCCTCGAGGGCCGCCTCAGCCAGCCAGGCCAGCTGCTCGGCGGCCGCCGGCATGTACCCCACCGGGTCGTTCGCGGTGAGGTCGAGGGCGGCGATCGAGAGCAGCTCACGTCGGTAGCCGATCCGCAGGGCGTCGTATGCGCTGACCTCCCCGCGCTCGCCGGGCGACACGGCGGCGACGAGGCTCTCACGCAGGCCGGCGGCGGTCGGCGGCTCCGCCTCCGCGACGCAGCGCCAGTGCTCGGGATGCCGGACCAGGTGGTCGACCAACGCCACCGACCCACCGAGGACGGCGACCAGTCGGTCCCGCTCCGGCCCACGGTGGCGTAGGGCGCCCAGCAGCGCAGCGCTTTCCATCTCTGCCTCCGCCGAGGCGGAGCCAGAGTGGCTCCGTCCGTCGTGCTCGCGCAACGACTCGAGGACGCGGACCAGGCCGAGCAGCGCCTGGTCCGGGTCGGCGGCTGCGCTGAGCGCGTCCGGAAGGCCGTCGTGGAAGACGTCCTCGAGCGGGTCGGCGAAGCCGATGAGCGCCGAGTCCTGCAGCAACCGCTCCGCGCGCGCCGGGTCGGCGAACCCGAGCCGGGCGAGCTGGCCGCCGGTCGTCGTGGACCGCGTCGTCACGGGCCGACCGTCAGAGGCGTGGCAGGTAGCGGTCGAGCTCGAACTGCGTCACCTGGCTACGGTAGTCCTCCCACTCGGCCCGCTTGTTGCGCAGGAAGAAGTCGAAGACGTGCTCGCCGAGCGTCTCGGCGACCAGCTCGCTGCGCTCCATCACCTCCAGGGCGCGGCCGAGGGAGAGCGGCAGCGGCTCGATGCCCATGGCCTTGCGCTCGGCGGCGGTGAGGTTCCAGACGTCGTCCTCGGTCTCGGGCGGGACGTCGTACCCCTCCTCGATGCCCTTGAGGCCGGCGTTGACGATGAGCGCGAAGGCGAGGTAGGGGTTGCACGCCGCGTCGAGCGAGCGCATCTCGACCCGCGTCGACTGACCCTTGCTCGGCTTGTACATGGGGATCCGGATCAGGGCCGACCGGTTGTTGTGTCCCCAGGTGATGTACTCCGGCGCCTCGCCGCCACCCCAGAGCCGCTTGTAAGAGTTGACCCACTGGTTGGTGACGGCGGTGATCTCGGCGCCGTGCCGGAGCAGGCCGGCCACGAACTGGCGACCCGTCTTGCTCAGCTGGTACGGCGCGCCCGCTTCGTGGAACGCATTGGTGTCGCCCTCGAACAGGCTGAGGTGCGTGTGCATCCCGGAGCCGGGGTACTCCGCGAACGGCTTCGGCATGAACGTCGCGTAGATGCCCTGCTCCAGCGCGACCTCCTTGACCACCGTCTTGAAAGTCATGATGTTGTCCGCGGTGGTGAGCGCGTCCGCATACCGCAGGTCGATCTCGTTCTGCCCCGGCGCGCCCTCGTGGTGGCTGAACTCGACCGAGATCCCCATCGCTTCGAGCATGGTGATCGTCGCGCGCCGGAAGTCGTGGCTGTTGCCGTGCGGCACGTGGTCGAAGTACCCGGCTTCGTCGACGGGCTTGGGTCGACGGCCCTTCTTCCAGCTCTTCTTGAGGAGGAAGAACTCGATCTCGGGGTGGGTGTAGAAGGTGAACCCCAGCTCGCCCGCCCGCAGCAGCGCGCGGCGCAGGACCTGGCGAGGGTCCGCGAAGCTCGGTGAGCCGTCGGGCATCTGGAGGTCGCAGAACATCCGGGCCGTGCCGGGGTGCTCTCCGCGCCACGGGAGCACCTGGAAAGTCGCCGGGTCCGGCTTCGCCAGCATGTCCGCCTCGTAGACCCGCGCGAAACCCTCGATCGCGGAGCCGTCGAAGCCGATTCCCTCCGCGAACGCCCCTTCCAGCTCCGCCGGGGCGATGGCGACCGACTTCAGGGTGCCGAGCACGTCGGTGAACCAGAGCCGGACGAAGCGGATGTCGCGCTCCTCGATCGTGCGGAGCACGAACTCTTGCTGGCGATCCATACGCCGATCTTGCCGCACCGAGTGTCCGTACCGTGTGCGACGCTCAGTCGATGAGCGAGGGTCCGACGACCACCCTGCACACCTATCTCGGCTACCGCGACGCGACGGCGGCGATCGAGTGGCTCCATCGGGCCCTCGGGTTCGACCTGGTTCGCCTCTGGCCGGAGGACGGCGACACGATCGTCCACGCGGAGCTGCGCCGCGGCGACGCGGCGTTGACGCTCTACAGCGACGAGGTCGGGTACGACCGGCCGCCGGTCAAGGGCGACACGTGCGGGATCGGCATCTACCTCGCGGTTCCCGCTAGCAAGGACGTCGACGAGCTGTATGCGTCCGCCACCGACGCGGGCGGCACCAGCGTGTGGGCGCCCGAGCAGAGCGAGTGGAACTACCGGTGCCGGGTCGTGGACCCGCAGGGCGTCGAGTGGACACTCGGCACCTACCGACCGGGCGAGCCGGGGGCCTGGTGATGGCTGCGGTCCCGCAGGAGGTCCGGGAGTTTGTCGCCGGTGTCCAGCCTGAGCGTCGGAGGCGTGACGCCGAGACACTGCTCCAGCTCATCGGGCGAGTCACCGGCGAGACGCCCCGACTCTGGGGGTCGATCATCGGGTTCGGTTCGTACCACTACGTCTACGAGAGCGGCCGCGAGGGCGACACCGCCACGGTCGGGTTCGCGCCTCGCAAGACGGCCTGCGTCATCTACCTCGTCGACGGGATCGCCGCGCACGCCGCCGAGCTGGCCCGCCTCGGCCCGCACACGACCGGCGTCGGTTGCCTCTACCTCAAGGACGTCTCGGCCGTCGACCTCGACGTCCTGGCCGAGATCGTCGAGGGCAGCTACCGGACCCTCACCGGCAGGCAGTGAGGTCGACCTTGGCGCCGGTCACCGGAGAACGGCCTGCGCACTGTTGTGACCCGGTATGCCACTGACCCCGCCACCCCGTCGGGCACCGGCCCCGCAGATCGTCACGTTCGGGTGGACCGTCTCGACGCCCCAGGTCCCGACCTCCTCCGCTTGCTCGGCCCACGGCCAGCGCAGCGGTCGGTGGAAGATGTTGCCGCCGGGCAGACCCAGGTCACGGTCGAGGTCGAGCGGCGTCCGCACCTCGAGGCACGGCTCGCCGTTGGCGTCCCGGGCCAGGACATCAGCGAGCGGCTCGGCGAGGACCTCCTGGACGGCAGCCAGCGCGGCGGCCAAGGCCGCCGACCGGCGCTCGGTATGCGCGTCGTCGCCCCCGGCGAACAGCCTTGAGGGAGTGTGCAGTCCGAAGAGAGTCAACGTATGCGCGCCGGCCTCCGCGAGGTCCGGCCCGAGGATGGACCGGTCCGAGAGGGTGTGGCAGTAGACCTCGCACGAGAGCCGGTCCGGTAGCGCACCGGCGGCGGCTGACGCATACGCGCGCTGCAGCTCGCTCATCGACTCGCGCAGGTGCAAGGTGCCGGCGAAGGCGGCTCGCGGGTCGACGCTGGGGTCCTTGAGGCGTGGCAACCGGGTGAGCAGGAGGTTGACCTTCAGCTGCGCCCCTTCCGGTGCGGGCGCTTCGCCGGCGACCTTCTGCGACCCGGAGGCTGCGAGGAGGCCGTCCAGCCGGGCCGGGGCGAGTCCGCCGTGGACGTGCCCGCGGGAAGTGTGCTGCCGGCCACCGAGGCGCCAGACGACTTCGCCGTCGCCGTCGACCGAGACCACGTCGGCACTGGTGACGATGTCCGCCCCGGCTCCCGCTGCCGCCTTGGCCAAGGCGTCGGTGATCGCGCCCATCCCGCCGACCGGGACGTCCCAGTCGCCGGTGCCCCCGCCGATCAGGTGGTAGAGGAAGCAGACGTTCTGGACCAGGCTCGGGTCGTCGAGGTCGGCGAAGGTGCCGATCAGCGCGTCGGTGGCGACGATGCCGCGAACCGTGTCGTCGGCGAAGGTAGCGCGCAGCAGCTCACCGATCGGCGCTGCGGTCAGGGCGTGCCACAGCTCGTCGTCGGCGACGGTCTCCCGGACGTCGACGGCGGAGCGCAGCGGCTCGAGGACGGTCGGCCACAGCCGCTGGGCCATTCGAGCCATCCGGTCGTAGAACCGTTGCCAGGCAACGTAGTCCGCATCGGTGCCGAGCGCCGCGACGAAGGACGTTCGCGTCGCCTCTGGACTCGCGGCGTCGACCAGCAGCCCACGCGTGGGGTCCTGCGACAGAGGTGTGTAGGACGCAAAGCGACGCCGGACCAGCCGGACGTCGAGGTCGAGGTCCGACGCGATCTGCCGCGGCAGCAGCGAGACGAGGTACGAGTAGCGGGAGAGGCGGGCCTCGACCCCCGCGAACGGCGCCGCCGACACCGCAGCGCCACCGATGTGGTCGAGGCGTTCGAGGACGAGCACCCGCCGTCCCGCCCGCGCGAGGTAGGCCGCCGCCGTCAGCCCGTTGTGGCCCGCGCCCACGACGATGTCGTCGTACCGCGTGGGGCTGCTCATCGGTCGATC
>DASTNV010000167.1:0-3368 GCA_035762725.1 Lapillicoccus sp.
GCGACGTCCTGCCCGGTGAGCTGGAACAGCTTGTCAACGCTGTGCGTCCCGAGGTTGGTGATGATCCCGCCGGCGCCGCTGCTGGCGTCGAGGAACCAGGCCGGCCTGGTCCCCGGCTCGTAGCGACCGCCGCGCCGGTCCACGACAAGCCGTGGAGCACCGATCGCGCCGTCGCGGATGAGGTGCTGGGCCGTTTGGACGCTGGGCAGGTGTCGCTGGAGCAGGCCGACACCGAACGTGACGCCATGGACGCGGGCCGAGAGGATCATGGCCTCGGCGTCGACCTCCGAGAGGGCCATCGGCTTCTCGACGAGGACCGGCAGCCCCGCCGACGTCAGCTCGACAACCTGTCGTCGGTGCTCGGCGTGCGGCGAGCCGACGACGACCGCGTCCACCAACCCGTTGTCGACCAGCTCGGTGTAGTCGGTGAGGACCCGGGCTCCTACGGGATCGGCCAGCCGCTGGGCCGCCTCGGCCACCGGGTCGACCACTGCGGTGACCACGACACGGTCGTAGAGGCTCGCCACCGCAGCGGCGTGCAGCTCTCCGACCGTTCCGGCCCCGACGATGCCCAGACGAATTCGTTGGCGGCTCACGAAAACTCCTTGATCAGACGGCAAGTAAAGACAAGGACTGTGTGGAGAGACGAGCGCCGCACGAGTCGCGGACGATGATGGCCGGCTTGATCCGCACCTGGTGACGGGCAGCCGAGGGGCCGAGCCGCAGTCGGCGCAGCAGCAGCTGCGCCGCGAGCCGGCCGAGCTCCTCCTTGGGCGGGCGGACCGCGGTCAGCGGCACCTCGGCAAGGTCGGCGACCTCGTCGTCGTAGGCGACGACTGCCAGATCTCCGGGTACTCGGCGGCCGGCCCGATGGACGGCGGCTTCCAGTCCGGCGCCTTCGCGGTCACCGAGACAGAGCACCGCCGTGACGCCGCGGTCGGCGCAGGTGCGGACGAAGGCATCGAACGACTCGGCGGGCCAGGAGTCTGACTCCTCACGAAGAAGGTTGTCAGCGCTGGTGATTCGCGCGGTGACCGCGGCGTCGAAGCCGGCACCCACGGAGGCCGAGCTCGCAGTGCCCGAGCGGCCGAGGTAGCCGACCCGCTCGTGACCGAGGTCGCGCAGGTGCCGGACCGCGGCATACGCGCCGGCGACGTGGTCGGTGGCGACGTACTCGGTGTCGTCGTCGGGCGCCGGCGACGGGGGGATGCGCTCGACGAGGACCTGGGGTACGCCGACGGCCTTGAGCGCCGCCAGGTGGGCGACCGGGTCAGGGTTGGTATGCAGCGTCGGGACGACGATGAGGCCCTGGGCGCCGGAGGCCACGAGTCGCTCCGCCTGGCGCAGCTCCTCGGCCGGGTCGTACGCGGCGCAGCTGAGCATCATCCGCACGTCCTGGGCGCTGAGCGCCCGCTCGATCCCCTCGAGGACGCGCGGGTAGTAGTAGGTGGTCGAGGGGACGAGGACGCCGACCACGTCCGGCTTCGCCCCACGCTCGCTCGGTCGGGCCAGGACGTAGGTACCGGAGCCCTGGCGCCGTTCGAGCAGGCCCTCGCGACACAACAGCGCGACCGCCCGGCGGACGGTGTTGAGGGCGACCTGGTGCTGGTGGGCGAGCTCACGCTCGACCGGCAGCCGGGCCCCGAGCGGCCAGCGGCCCACGGCGATCGCGCCGCGAAGGGTGCCGGCGAGCGCGAGGTACTTCGGGGCGGTGGGCGCTGTGCCGGACCAGCTTCCCTCGGTGTCACTCACCAGGGAAGCATTGATTCCTCACGGGGAATGAGTCAAGGAATGTCTGCGTGCTACCAGCCAGGACCGTCGGGAGCGACGGTGTCCCCATGGCGATGCGCCACCCGCCAGGCGCCGTCCTCGCGGCGGTAGACCTGCGTCGCCCGGAGCGTGTAAGTCCGCGGCCGGCCGTTCACGGACGCGGAGGTGTGCTCCAGGCCGGCGGTGTAGGCCGCGTCTCCCACCACGTCGTACGACTGCAGCTCGAACTCGTAGGACGTGCAGTCCGAGAAGCTGTCGCCCAGGGCCGCGAACAGGTCGTCGATCCCCTGCTGCCCGAAGGCGTTCTGCCAGGCCCCGAGCACGCTGACCGGCTCATTCCGTGACCACAGGGCCCGCCGGGGACCCGGGTCACCGTTGTGAAGGGCGAGCTCGGCGGCGTAGAGCTCGGTCCGGACCCAGGTGAGGAAGTCGTCGCGATCGCCCATGTCGCCAGCATCCTCCGCTGCGAGACAGCAGGGAGGCCGAAATACTGCGACGTATGCCCGAGCTCGGCCCGATCGTCGACGCCAACGTCCACCTGTGGGACATCGCCCGCAACCCGGTGTTCTGGCTGGCCGACCGGACGCTGGTGCGCGAGATGCTCGGCAACTACGACTCGCTGCCGGACCTGTACACGCTCGCCGACTACGAGCGAGAGACCGCGGCGCTCGAGGTTCGAGGGGTCGTCTGGTCGGATGCCGGCGCCGCTGACCCGGTCGCCGCCGCGGAGTGGGTCTGGAGGCAGGACGAGGGTCGTGGGCTGGTGACGGGACTGGTCAGTCTCGGCGACCCCGCGGCGGACGGGTTCGGTGACCTGGTCGACCGCCTCGGGCAGATCCCGCTGGTCAGCAGTGTGCGGGTGCGGCTGACGCCGGACTTCGGCCAGGGGGACGCCTCCGAGGTGCCGTTCCTCGACCGGCCCTTGGTCATGGACCACCTCACGTTGATGGCCCGACGAGGACTGGTGGTGACGATCGAAACGACCAGCGACCAGCTGCCGGAGGCTGTTCGCCTCGCCGATGCGCTGCCCGACCTCAGAGTCGTCGTCGACCACTTCGGCTGGCCGTCGGACCTCAGTGATGCGGGCCGCGACCGCCACCTCGACCGCCTGGCCGCACTGGCGGCGCGACCGAACGTGGCCACCCGCTTTGACGCGCTGGGGACGATCTTCGGATCGTGGACCACCGAGCACGTGCGGTCGTGGTTGCTTCCTGTCGTCGACCTGTTCGGTGCGGACCGATGCATGATCGGGTCCGACCTCCCCATCGAACGCCTCCGGTCGACGGTCGGCGGCCTGTATGCCGCATACGACGAGATCTTCGCCGCATACTCGGCTGGTGACCGCCGCAAGCTCGTGGGCGAGACCGCCGAGCAGTGGTACGGCGTCGCCTCTTAGGGCTCAGCCGTAGTGGTAGCGACAGGCCGCGACCCGGATATCCTCCCCCGCCACTTTGTAGACCAGCCGGTGCTCGTCGGTGATCCGCCGCGACCAGTACCCCGCGAAGTCGTGCTTCAGCGGCTCTGGCTTGCCGATGCCCTCATTGCCGTTCCGCACGACGTCGGCGAGCAGCACGTTGATCCGCTTGAGAACCTTCCGG
>DASTNV010000168.1:0-28434 GCA_035762725.1 Lapillicoccus sp.
TCGAACAACGAGGCCGGGTGAGCCGCGAGCGCCTGGACGGCCCGGTCGACCGTCGCGTCCTCGAGCCGGGCGAAGATCCCGTTGGTGCCGGTCATCTTGGGCATCGGACCCGGCGGCATCGGCGGCAGCTCGACGAGGGTCGATGCATACGGGACGACCTGGAGGTCGGCCTCGCCGACTCCGTCGACGGCGAACAGCGGAGCGAGCGCCGACCGAGCCGCCGCCTCGTCCCCGCCGGCCCAGACCATGGTCACCATCGGCGGCATCGGCGGTCCGAACGGCGGCGGCTTGACCAGGGTCACGACGAGCTCGCGAGGGGCCTCGCGCATCGCGTCACGGACACCGCGGATCGCCGCACCGAGGGGATCCGGGTCGATGGGGGCGGTGCCGAACACGACGGCGTCGAGCGGGGCGGCTCGGAAGTCGAGCCGGGTCGCGACGCCGAAGTTTCCACCGCCGCCACGGATCGCGAAGAACAGGTCCGGGTTCTCGTCGGCGGAGGCGTTGACCACCCGGCCGTCGGCGGTGACGATCTCGGCGCCGACCAGCTGGTCCACGGCCAGGCCGACCGACCGCACCAGCCAGCCGATTCCGGCGCCGAGGGCGTTGCCGCCGACTCCGACCGAGCGGGTGTCGCCGGAGCTGAGAGCCAGGCCGTGTGGAGCGAGCGCGTCGGCGACGTCGCCCCACATCGCGCCGGCCCCGATCCGGACCACGTGGCCATCGCCGACCTCGACGGACGACAGCGCCTGGAGGTCGATGAGGAGACCGCCCGGAATAGGTACCCACATGCCGTGCCCGCCGCTGCGCACCGCCACGTCGACACCCTCGGCCGCGGCCCAGACCAGCGCCGCTCCGACCTCCTCGGCGGAGGAGGGCCGCACGAGAACGTCGGGCGACACTGGTGGACCCGGCCACGCGGTGGCGTCGGCGAAGCCCGCGTCGTCCGGAGTCAGGACCTCGCCGGCGCCCTGGAGCTGGCTGATGTCGGTCATCGGGCTCCTTCGTCCTCGAACGTGTTGACCATGGAGTGCGCCGCACGGACCAGGTAGTCACGCAGCAGCAGGTCGTGGGTGTCGTCGAGCACGCCGTCGTCACGGAGCGCGTCGACGGCCGCAAGCATGTGCGTCAGCCAGCGGTCGCGCTGGGCGGGGGTCACCGCATACGGGGCGTGCCGCATTCGCAGCCGCGGGTGCCCGCGCTGCTCGGAATAGGTGGTCGGGCCACCCCAGTACTGCTCGAGGAAGCCGAGCAGCCGCTCCTCCGCCGGACCGAGGTCCTCCTCGGGGTAAAGCGCGCGCAGCTCCGGGTCTGCGGCGACGCCCTCGTAGAAGCGGTGGACCAGTGCGGCGAAGGTCGGATGCCCGCCGACCTCCTCGTAGAAGCTCACCCGGCCATCCTGTCAGGAGGCGCCCACACCCCTGGGAGGCACCTGAACGCGCCACGCAGTGAGACGGTGGCAAACGAATTTGCATCGCTTTCCACGCTGGCCTCAGGCTTGAACGTGTGACGACCCCGTCCCTCCTCGACCACCAGCCCACCCTCTCGGCGACGCGCGACGACGCCACCGACTGGTGGCGCAGCGCCGTGACCTACCAGATCTATCCCCGGTCCTGGGCCGACTCCGATGGCAACGGGATCGGCGACCTGCCGGGGATCACCGCGCGGCTCCCCTACCTCCGCGACCTCGGCGTCGACGCGATCTGGATCTCGCCGTTCTACAAGTCGCCGATGGCCGACGCGGGCTACGACGTGGCCGACTACGAGAACATCGACCCGGTCTTCGGGCGGCTCAGCGACGCCGACGCGCTCATCGCGCGGGCCAGCCAGCTCGGCCTCAAGGTGATGGTCGACCTCGTGCCCAACCACACGTCGGACGAGCACGCGTGGTTCCGCGCCGCCCTCAAGGCGGCTCCCGGCTCGCCGGAGCGAGCGCGCTATATCTTCCGCGACGGCAAGGGCCCGAACGGCGACCAGCCGCCGAACAACTGGCCGTCGGTCTTCGGCGGCGCGGGGTGGACGCGGGTCGTCGAGGCGGACGGGCAGCCGGGTCAGTGGTACCTCCACCTGTTCGACCGCAAGCAGCCCGACCTCAACTGGGCGAACCCGCAGGTGCGCGCCGAGTTCCTCGACATCCTCCGGTTCTGGCTGGACCGCGGGGTGGCCGGGTTCCGCGTCGATGTCGCCCACGGCCTGGTCAAGGACCCCGCGCTGCCCGACTGGGGTGGTCCGCTGCGGCTGCTCGACGCCGTCGAGGACGACCTTTCCGACGACGCTCCGAAGCACCCGTTCTGGGACCAGGACGGCGTCCACGAGATCTACGAGGAGTGGCGGGAGGTGCTCGACGGGTACGGCGAGCCGACCCGGATCCTCTGCGGCGAGGCCTGGGTCCAGCCGATCGAGCGGCTGATGCGCTACATCCGCCCGACCGAGATGCACCAGTCGTTCAACTTCGAGTTCCTCGACTGCCCGTGGGACGCCGAGCGGCTGGTCACGACCATCGCCGAGTCCCTCGCGGCGGCCGCGTCGGTCGGTGCGCCGACGACGTGGGTGCTGTCGAACCACGACGTGGTCCGCCACGCCTCGCGCCTCGGCTTGCCCCAGGATCAGCCACGCCCCAACGGAATTCGCGCCGAGGACCCGCAGCCGGACGCCCCTCTCGGCCTCCGCCGGGCCCGCGCCGCGACGACGCTGATGCTCGGCCTGCCCGGCGCCGCCTACCTCTACCAGGGCGAGGAGCTCGGCCTGCCCGACGCGACCGACCTGCCCGACGAGGTACGCCAGGACCCCGCGTTCCTGCGGACCAACGGGGAGCAGACCGGGCGCGACGGCTGCCGGATCCCGTTCCCGTGGTCGTCGACCGGTCCGTCGATGGGGTTCGGCCCCACCGAGGAGACCTGGCTGCCGCAGCCGGCGGTGTACCGCGACCTCGCCGTCGACCGCCAGGAGGGTGTGCCCGGGTCGACCCTCGAGCTCTACGAGCGGCTGCTCGGGCTGCGGCGCTCGTATGCGCTGGGTTCCGGGTCGCTGCAGTGGCTCGAGGCGTACGCCGACGCCCCGGACGTCGTCGCGTTCCGGTCCAAGGGCAGTGACCGGGCCGACGTGATGGTGCTCGTCAACCTGGGTCCCGCGGCCGTGTCCCTGCCCGCCGGGGCGCGGGTTCTCGTCGCCTCGGAGGAGCTGCCGGGCGACGGGACGGTACCCACCGACACGGCGGTCTGGTTCACCGCCTGAGAGCTGTGGACAACCGGAGGGGTATGCGTCCACGCATGCCTAGCGTCGGGGGATGCCCTCCTTCGCGGTTCGTCCCGACGATCTCGGGGCGGCCGCTGCCCTGACAGCCGGCGACGGTCCGGCGCTCGACGAGGTCGGTCGACTGGTGGCAGCGGCGCTCGCCTCGGCGAGTGGGTCGATCGAGGGGTCGTTGGCCGCAGCGGCGGAGGGGTACGGACAGGTCGAGTCCACGGTGGCCGTGACGTTGGGCGATGCACGCTCGGTGCTCGCGACGGGGCTGGGCTCGGCGGCGGGGGGGTATGCGTCGACGGACGCTGCGGTCGCCTCCGGGTTCGGGGGTCGACAGTGAGGGGCCCACCGGTCGGTGGGCTGGTGGCGCTTCCGCTCCCCCGGGGCGAGCCAGCCGGCCTCTGGACGGCGGCAGCGCTGCTGCGGGCCGCCGCCGCGAGGATCGGTTCGGGGTCGATGTCGCGCGGCGTCGCGCTGCTCGAGGGGTGGTCCGGTGAGGCGGCACGAGCGGCGGTCGACGAGCTGGCGGTTGTGGCTGCTCTGGAGTCGGCGTCGGCGGACCGGCTGGCGCGAGCGGCCGCCGTGTTGGGGACGTACGCCGACGAGCTCGACGCGGCGCAGCGGACCGTTGCAACCCTGCAGGCCTCGAGGGATGCCGCCGTGCCGGCTGATCCGCTCGTGCCCCTGCCCGAGTCGACGCTGAGCCACGTGTCGGCGCTGCACGGTGTGGCGACGGCCGAGCTGCAGCTCGCGGCGGACGTGGCCGCGCACCGGTTGCGAGCGCTGGTCGGCGAGGTCGTCGACGTCGGCAGTCCGGGGCGCCGAGGCACACTGGTCCTCGGGTGGGCCGACCCACCGCCGTCAGACGCGGCGGTGCGGGCGGCGGTCCTCGGTGGGCTGCCGGTGACGGCTGCTGCCGCCGCACGTTCCGTCGCGGCGATGATGGCCGAGGACGTCGTCCGGGACGTGACGGCGGTGGCCGACGGAGATGTAGGCGCGGTGGGTCGGGCGCTGGCCCGGTTTGGGGTGGACGGCTGGGATCCCCTGGTGGCGCAGGCGGTCTGGGCGCGGCTCGACCCGGAGGTGGCCGGCCGGGCCCTCGACGCGCTGTCCCGTTCCGGAGACGGTGCGGGGCTCGCCGGCCTGGTCGCTGCACTCGGCACGGGGCTCGCGACGGCAGCCAACCCGCGCTACGCCATCGGGCTCGACGCCACCTCCCGGGCCGAGCTCGAGGCGTGGCGGGAGCCGTGGCTCACCGAACTGGCCATGTCGGTCGTCGCCGGTGGTGTGGCCGCCGCGGCGGTCCAGGCATCGTTGTTGACCGCCGCCCGACAGGCCGGGTTGAGTCCCGGAAGCCGCTACGCATCCACGGTCGGTGCGGCGATCGTGGCGGCCGATCGGGCCCTGCGCTCGCCCTCGGGGTCACGCCCGGCGGCCGCTCTGACCGTCGGTCCGGATCCGAGTGGCGACCCGGTGCTGACGGTATCCCGAGCGGTCGAGGGCGATGCGGTGGCGACCCGCGCGTGGCTGTTGGCGCGGGTGCCAGGGCCAGGCCACGAGCTCGTGGTCGACCATCTCGTGGCGGGGCGGTACCCCACCCTTGACCCCGAGGCCGCCGCGACGTCGTTCGCCGCGACCGCTCGGCTGGTGGTCGGTGCCGGGGCCGACCCCTCGAACCGCGAGGCCGTCGCTCTCGACGCCGCCTTCCTCAACGCGGTGGGTCGTGAGGCACGAGACCCCAGCCGACCCGACGCATACCGGCTGGCCGTCGGCTCCGGGCTGGAGGACGTCGGTGTCGTCCTGGCTCGGCACCCGGACGCGGTGACGGGGGTGCTCGACGACAGCTCTGGGCTCGGCGTTGACGGCACGCTGGTCCCCGACGTCGACCGGCTCACCCGAGCCGGCCGGGGGCCCGGCACCTGGGAAGCCGTCCTTGCCGACCGAGCCACAGCGGCCGCTCTGCTAGGAACCCTCGCGCTCGACGAACCATCGCCCGGTGTCCGTCAGCCGGCTCTCGCCGTCGTCCTCGACTCGCTCGGCGAGCGCCTCGACGCCGACCTGGTCGCTGCCGTCCGGGCCGACCACGCCGGCGACCCGCACGCCCTCGACGCGGTGTCGCGGCGGCTCGGCGAGACCGTCGGCTTCACACTGACCAGCGCCGGCGACGGGCTGGCCCGACGCGACGCCGACGCCGACGCCCGGAACCGGAGGTTGGCCGGGCTGCTCGAGACCGGCGTGGACAAGCTCGCCGCTACCGGCGCCTCCGGCCGCGCCGCCACACCACTCGTCCGGGCGGCGGCCGACCGGATGATCGCCGCGGGTCTGCCCATCGACGCCGAAGCCCGACAACGAGCCACGACGACCCGCAACCTCGACGCGGCCACGGAGGCCACCGTCGTGGAGGTGCGGGCTCTGGTCAGCCGGGCCCAGCCTTGGTCCGCCGACAAGTCGCCGCAACGCTGGGCGACTGAGCACGGGGCGGCGCGGTTCTGGGACGACGCCGGGGCACCGCTGTCCGAGGCAGCGATGACGACCGAGCAGCGGCGGGCGTTCACGGCCTGGCGTCACGACGTAGGGCTCACCGTCTACGACACGACGCCGCGCGTGGTCCAGGACGGCATCGACGCCGGAACCCGCGCCGCCATCAGGTCGGTCGGATCACCGATCGGATAACTGGTCGAATAACCGAGTCCGTTGTCAGGGCAGCCGTTTCGGTGATCCGACCGGGTACCGCGACGAGACGCCGCGCTCTCAGCCGCGCGCCCGCTCCGCCTGGACCGCGTCTGGAACCAGGCCCTGCCAGTCGACCGGCGTCCACGCCTCGGAGGCGATCCACTCGCTCCCGCACGCCACGCACGCGAAGAGCAGCTCCCCCTCGAGCCGCTCGCCCGACGTCGACCAGGAGCACCGCGCCTGACACGGCGAGATGACGAGCTCCCGGCCTTCGCTCACGCGGCTGATTCTCCCACCACGGGTCCGACCCGGCTCTCCTCGATGACCGCGCACCTTCCTAGACTCGGGTCGGTGAGCACCACGGGGGATGCCGAACGGACGGCGACAGCGCCCCCAGCCGCCGTGTTCAGCCCCGCGTACCGGCTGATCTCCATCGCCGTCATCGCGATGGTGACGATCATCGCCTTCGAGTTCATGGCGATCTCCACGGCCATGCCGGCCGCCGCCGAGGAGCTGGGCGCGGTCCGCAGCTACGGGCTGGCCTTCTCGGTGATGCTCACCGGCCAGCTCCTCGGCATCGTGCTGGCCGGTGTCTGGTCGGACCGCTCGGGTCCGCTGCCCGGCGTCTACGCCGGTCAGCTCCTCTTTGCCGGCGGGGCCGCCATCTGCGGACTCGCCACCTCGTTCCCGATCCTCCTCGTCGGGCGGGCGGTGACCGGGCTGGGCGCGGGGCTGGTCATCGTCGTCATCTACGTCATCGTCGGCCGGGTCTACCCCGGCGAGCTGCGCCCCAAGGTCTTCGCGTGGGTGTCCGCCGCCTGGGTCCTGCCGTCCCTCGTCGGCGCGCCGCTCTCCGGCTGGCTGACCACGGCGTTCACCTGGCGGCTCGTCTTCTGGGTCGTCGTCCCGCCCGCCCTGGTGACCCTCTTCATCATCGCCAGCCAGCGCAAGGCGATCTCCCGAGCCAGCGACGTCGGCGACAGCGACGCCACCGAACGCGCGAGCCACCGCCGCACCGCGTTCGCCGGGGTCCTGGTCGCTCTGTTCGCGGGTCTTCTCCAGCTGGGTACCTACGACCAGATCCGGCTGGCGTCGTGGGAGACCGCAGCGGCCCTGGCCGGCATCATCGGCCTGCTCGTCGTCACTCCCCGCCTCCTCCCTCGGGGCACGCTGCGCATGGCTCGCGGCCTGCCCTCGGTGATCTGCAGCCGGTTCCTCCTCAACGCAGCCTTCAACGGGACGATCACCTACATCCCGCTGATGTTCACCCAGGAACGGGGCTCGACCCTGGCCCTCGCCGGGATCGTCCTCGCCATCGGATCGCTCGGCTGGTCCACCGGTTCGTGGATCCAGGGGCGCCCCTCGTTCACCGGACGACGCTGGGTCCTTGTCTCGGCCGGCGGCGCGCTGGTGGCCGGCGGCGCGCTGCTCATGGTGCTCATCACCGCGACCGGGCTGTCGGTCTGGTTCTTCGCTCCCGCCATGGTCGCCAGCGGGTTGGGCATGGGCCTCGGCTCGACCAGCCTCTCGGTGATCCTCCTCGACCTGGTCCCGGTCGCCGAGCACAGCACGGCCTCCGCCGCGCTCCAGCTGTCCGACGTCCTCGGCAGCGTTATCGGCATCGCCGCCGCCAGCGCCATCTTCGCGACGCTGCACACCACAGGCGGTGGCGACAAGCACACCTACATCATCATCTGGTCGGCGCTCGCCGCCGTCGCTGCGCTGGTCATCGTCAGCGGCCGCCGGTGCACACCCGTCTCAGCGGACCAGGATGTGTCCACGCGCTGAGCTGAGCCGGGTCCAGCGGCCGTGCGCGACGACGTCGCAGCGCGCCTCCGGGTCGGCCGGGCCCACGAACCCCAGCACGTATGCGGCGAACGCCGCCCCCGCGGGTACCGGCGGCACCGTCTCGGTCAGCCGGCCCCACACCCGGTGCCGCAGGTCGGTCACCGCGTGCCCGCCCGCTCCGGACGGCGCCCCCTGCGCCACCTCGGCAATGCCGGCCCGCGCCGCCGACACCAGCGCGCCCGCTGGCACCGACCCCACCGGCTCCCACCCACCGCGGGGTGGCGTCACCGCCGCCCACGCCGCCGAGCGGCCGGCCGGAGGCACCTCGAGACCGCCTGAAACATCGCGAGCCAGTCGGTCGGCGACCGCCCCGAGCGCGACGGTCACGTCCACGGTCGACGGCTGCGCCAGCCGCATCGTCCGCAACCCCACTACGGCGCCGTCACCCAGCAGACCGCGACCGGGCAGCACCCCGACGTAGGCGGCCAACACCGTGCCCTCGGCCTGGAGCCGGACGGCACCCTCGTCGTCGAGCGACCGGGCCCGCGTCACGAAGGTGCGCAGGTCCGCATACCCCTGCTGGTCCTCCAGGACGAGCAGCGTCACCGGCCGCGCCACCGGAACGGAACCGCCGGACCGCGCATCCCCACGAGGATCGCCTTCTCGTCCGGGCGCATCCGCCGGGGGCGAGAACTCGCGAAGTCGTAGACCACGAGGCTCGTCTCGGCCCGCGCGTAGTGACCCTCGCCGACGTCCGACGGGTCGCGCACGTCGTACCCGAGGTCGAACCCCGCGCCGCCGATCTTCGTGCACCACATCTCGACGGCGATCGGCGCGTGCCGGAAGGTGAGTGGCGCGATGTACTCGATCTCGTGCCGGGCCACCAGCACACCCTCGTCGAGGAGCGACCGGTCCTGGCCGAACCACTCCTGGAACCCGGTCACCCGCGCGTCCTCCAGCAACCGAAGGAACTGGACGTTGTTGACGTGCCCGTAGGCGTCCATGTCGGACCAGCGCAGGGGCACGTTGACGCAGTACTGGCTGCTGGACACGACAAGCATTCAAGCAGGTCAGCCTGGTCTGACAGACTCTCCGGCCGTGGAGGTGCGGGTCCTCGGCGAGCTCGAGGTGATCGGCCCGAGGGACGTCCCCATCGACGTCGCCGGGTCCCGGCTGCGCCGCCTGATGACCCGTCTCGCCGTCGACGCCGGCCAGGTGGTCACGGCGTCCGAGCTGGTCGACGCGGTCTGGGGCGGCGACCCGCCGGCCGAACCCGTCGGCGCCCTCCAGACGCTGGTCTCCCGGCTGCGCCGTGTTCTGGGCAACCCGGCCGTCGTCCAGCAGTCGCACCAGGGCTATCGGCTGACCATCGCCGCCGACGACCTCGACGCGAACCGGTTCCGCCGGCTCAGCCGCCATGCCCGCGACCGGCTGGCGCAGGGCGACGCTGCCACGGCGCGCCGCGAGCTGACCGAGGCCCTGGACCTCTGGCGAGGCCCGGCCCTCGCCGACGCCGAGGACGCCGAGTACGCCGTCGCGCTCATCGCCCGCCTCGACGAGGAACGCCTCGACGCGCTGACGGCGCGGGTCGACGCCGACCTCGCCCTCGGCCACGCCGCCGACGTCGTGGCCGAGCTCGAGGACCTCACCCGCGCGAACCCCCTCCGCGAACAGCTCACCGGCCAGCTGATGCGCGCCCTGGCCGCGACCGGCCGCACCGCCGAGGCCCTCGCCGCGTACGAGCGCCTCCGCGGCACCCTCGCCGACACCCTCGGCACCGACCCGTCTCCCGCGCTGCGCGAGTTGCATCTCGCGCTGCTCCGCGAGGACGTCCCGACGCCACCCCCGCTGGGACGACGTCCCGGACTGCGGGCCGGCCTGACCAGCTTCCTCGGCCGCGAGGCCGAGCAGGCTCGCGTCCTCGACGTTCTCGACGGCAGCCGCCTGGCCACCGTGGTCGGTCCCGGCGGTGCCGGCAAGACCCGGCTTGCCACCGAGGTCGGGCGGGCCTGGCAGCAGGCCTACGGCGGTGCCGCCGCCCTCGTCGAGCTGGCCCCGGTCCGCGACGAGAGTGGTGTACTCCCGGCCTTCCTCGCCGCCCTCGACCTGCGCGAGGCGATCGTCCTCGAGCAGACCCGTGAGGCGCGCCGCGGCACCGACGACCTGTCCCTGCTGCTCGCCACCCTCCAAGCCGGACAACACCTCCTCGTCGTCGACAACTGCGAGCACCTGCTCGATGCGACCGCGCAGCTGGTCGAGGACCTGCTCGCGTCCTGCCCCAGCCTTCGCGTCCTCGCCACCAGCCGCGAACCGCTCGGGGTCGACGGCGAGTCGCTGTGCGTGCTCCCGCCGTTGCGGCTGCCGCCCTGGGACGTGTTGCTCGACGACGCCATGTCGTATGCGTCGGTGCAGCTCTTCGTCGAGCGCGCGAGCGCGGTGCGGTCCGGGCCTGTCCTCGACGAAGCCACGCTCGCACCGGTCGTCGAGATCGTCCGGCGGCTCGACGGCCTGCCGCTCGCCATCGAGCTGGCCGCGGCGCGGACCCGGGTGCTGCCGGTGGCCGAGGTCGCCGCCCGCCTCTCTGACCGGTTCCGCCTGCTCACGGGCGGCCGGCGCACGGCCCTCCCCCGCCACCAGACGCTGCGCGCCGTCGTCGAGTGGAGCTGGGAGCTCCTCACCCCGGACGAGCGGCTGCTCGCCGAGCGACTGGCCGTCTTCCCCGCCGGGTCGACTCCGGCCAGTGCGACCGCGGTATGCGGCGACGCTCGCCTCCCGGCCGACGAGGTCCCGACTCTCCTCGGCTCGCTGGTCGACAAGTCGCTGCTGACCGTCGACGAGGCCGCCGGCCTGCGCTACCGGATGCTCGAGACGATCCGCGAGTTCGGGATCGACCGGCTCGCCGAGCGAGGCGAGGTGGAGGAGGCCCGATTAAGGCACGCGGAGTTCTTCGCCGACCTGGTGACCCGCGAGAGCCGGCGCCTCTACGGGCCCGAGCAGCTCGACGCCGCTCGGATGCTCGACGTCGAGCACGACAACATCCTGGCCGGGATCCGCTACCTCGGAGACTCCGGCGACGCGGCGAGGACCATCCGGATGGTTCTCGAGCTGAGCTGGTACTGGTCGCTGGTCAGCTCGCACGCCGAGGCGTGGACGTGGCTCCAGTTCGCGCTGGCCGTCCCGGGCGAGGCGGCGCCGGGGGCTCGAGAGCTCGCCCGGGTGATCCTCATGATGACCCGGGGCATGGAGGACAACACCGCGTTCGAGGAGGAGACGACCCGCAAGGCGGCGGCCCTCCAGGCCGAGCTGGACGAGCTCCCCGACCCCGACTACGCGCTCCCCCAGGCCATCGTGCTGCGGACCATGCTCGCCTACTTCGCCGGGACTCCTGAGGTCGCGGAGCAGAAGCGGCTCGCCGCGCTCGACCATCCCGACCCGTGGGTCCGCGCCGCGATGCGGATGCTCCGAGCGGCGATGGCGGAGAACTTCGGCGACGTCGAGGTGACGCGCGAGAGCGTCGGCACCGCGTTCGAGGAGTTCACGGCGATCGGCGACCGGTGGGGCCTCGCCACCGTCACAGCCATGCGCGCCCAGCTGCAGACCTACGACGGTGACCTCGAGGGGGCGATCGCGTCCTACGACCTCGCCGAGAAGTACCTGACGGAGCTCGGCGCAGCCTCGGACGCCGCGTTCATGGCGATGCGGCTGGCCAGCCTGCGGCTGCGTCTGGGTGACCTCGACGGAGCCCGGCGCGAGATCGACCGGTTCGCCGGGGCCGACGACCCGAGCGGCTTCGGCACGATCATGTCCGACGCGGCCGTCGGCTGGCTCGCCGTCCGCGAGGGCGACGTCACCACCATCACCGAGATCCGCGACCGGCTGGTCGCGGAGGCGGAGAGTAGCCGCACCCTCGGGGGCGCCCACGGCCGGGCCCTGATCCACACCGTGATCACGTCGCTGGACATCGAGCTTGGTGAGTTCGACGCGGCGCTGAAGAGCGCGAAGGCCGGCCACGCCGCTGGCCTGATGACGAGAGACATGCCGATCCTCGCCGGTCAGGGCACCGCGACCGCCCGGCTCGCCCTGGCTCTCGACCGCTTCGAGGACGCCGCGACGATGCTCGGCGCCGCCGCGCGGGTCCGCGGCGCCGAGGACCCCACCGACCTCTCGGTCGCCGCCCTGACCGAGGAACTTCCAAAGGCGTTGGGAGACAAAGCGTTTGCCGACGCATACGACCGGGGTTGGGCCCTCAGCAAGGAGGACGCCGCGACACGGCTCGACCCCGCGTCACTGGACGTGAGCGGGGTCGAACCGGAGGTCGAGGCTCAGGCGCGCCGGCGGTAGGCCCAGAGCGCCAGCGGGAAGAAAACCACGACGATGCCGGCCATCCAGAGGAGGGTGCCGACGAGGTTCTCGGTCACCGGTCCCCCGACCATGAGCCCGCGGACGGTGCTCACGAGGTAGGTGATCGGGTTGTGGCTGACGAAGCCCTGCATCCAGTCCGGCAGCGTCGCCGTCGGCACGTAGGTGTTGCTCGCGAACCCGAGCGGCAGGACCAGCAGGAACATGATCCCCTGCACGGCGCCGGACGTGCGGGCGATCATCCCGACGAAGACCGAGATCCACGCGAAGCACAGCGCGAAGGCCATCGAGATGCCGAGGGCGGCGAGGACGCCCCACCAGCTGGTCCCGACCTGGAACCCCATCAGCAGGCCGACGCCCATCGTCACGACGAAGAGGATGAGGTAGCGGACGACATCCGCCATGACCGCACCGACCAGCGGCGCGGATCGCGAGATCGGCAGCGACCGGAACCGGTCGAAGACGCCCTTCTCGATGTCCTGGTTCATGTTGACGCCGATGCTGACGCTGGCCATGGCGATGAGCTGGCCGACCATGCCCGGCAGGAGGAACTGGAGGTACTCCTGCTGCGAACCGCCGGCGATGGCGCCGCCGAAGATGTAGGTGAACAGCGCCAGGAAGATGACCGGCTGCAGGGTCACGTCGATGAGCGCCTCGGGGGTGCGCCACATCTTGATCAGGCTGCGTCGGGCCAGCACCCGCGCGTGGGTGAAGAGGTTGCCGCCTCCCGTCGTGGGGGCGTTCGGGACGGTGGACCGCGACGGTCCGGTATGCGTGGTGGCGAGAGTCTGGGTGGTCATGCCGCCTTTCCTTCCTGAGAGTCGTCGGTGGTGCCGTGGCCGGTGAGGGTCATGAAGACCTCGTCGAGGCTCGGCAGGTGCAGGGAGAGCTCGTTGACGCCGATGCCCTCGGCGGCCAGCCGCCCGACGATGTGGGCGAAGACGTCCTCCTCACGGATGGCCACGGTGAGCTCCGCGCGGCCGGTGACGGTGGGCTCGTGGTCGGTGACGTCGCGGAGGATGCGCTCGACGTCGCCGAGCCGGTCCCGGTCGCTCGGCGTGACGACGATGCGCTGGCCGCCGATCACCCGCTTGAGCCCGTCCGGCGTGTCATGGGCGATGACTCGGCCGTGGTCGATGACGGTGATCTCGTCAGCGAGCGCGTCGGCCTCGTCGAGGTACTGCGTCGTGAGGAGCACCGTGGAGCCGTCGTTCACGAGGTTGCGGACGACGTCCCACATGTCCTCGCGCTTGGCCGGGTCGAGACCGGTCGTCGGCTCGTCGAGGAAGATCACCTGGGGGCGACCGACCAGGCTGGCCGCGAGGTCGAGTCGGCGACGCATACCGCCGCTGTAGGTCTTGGCCGTCCGGCCAGCGGCCTCAGCGAGGTCGAACCACTCGAGCAGCTCGGCGCCGCGGGCCCTGGCGTCCCGGCCGGAGAGCCCGAGCAGCTGGCCGATGAGCAGGAGGTTCTGGGTACCGGTGAGGTCCTCGTCGACCGAGGCGTACTGCCCAGTGAGGCCGATCGTGCGGCGGACCTGGTGCGGCTGCGTGGCGACGTCGTAGCCGCCGATCCGGGCGGTGCCCGAGTCGGCCTGCAGGAGCGTCGCGAGGATGCGGACGGCGGTGGTCTTGCCCGCGCCGTTCGGGCCGAGGACCCCGAGGACGGTGCCGGCCGGCACGGCGAGGTCGACCCCGTCGAGGGCCTGGGTGGTGCCGAAGCGCTTCCGCAGCCCCTCGGCCTGGATCATCACGTCTGTCATAGGTCGATCGTGGAGGGGGCCGCTGGCACGACGCTCACACGCCGCTGCCATGGGCTGACACGCCCTGACGTCCTGGTGACAGACGCTGGTCCGCGCCCCGCGGACGTGTGAGAGTGGGGCCCGTGCTGGCCCTGGCCCTGCTCCTCCTGGTCCCCCTGGCGTGGGGTCTGGTGGCCGGTCGGCTGGCCCGGTGGAGCATCACCGCGCCGATCGCCATGGTCGCAACCGGGGTCGCACTCACCGCCGGGTCCGCCCCGGTGTTCGTCATCAACCTCGACACGTCGGTCGTCGAGCACTTCGTCGAGGTCGTCCTCGCCGTCGTGCTGTTCGTGGACGCCACGGAGGTCGAGGGCGGCTTCTTCGGCAAGGAGCCCAAGCTCACCGCCCGGCTGCTGCTCATCGCACTGCCCCTCTCCTTGGTGTTCGCCGTGGCGTTCGGGGCGCTGACCTTCCCGCACGCGAACTTCTGGATCCTCGCGGTGATCGCCACGGTGGTGATGCCGACCGACCTGGCTCCGGTCGTCGCCCTGATCCGAGACCGCCGGGTTCCCGCTCGGTTGCGCGACCTGCTCAACGTCGAGAGCGGCTTCAACGACGGGTTCATCGCGCCGCTCTTCCTCTTCGCGGTCGCTGCAGCCCATGCCGCCCATGACGACTCCACGCCGGACCTCGACGCGCTCATCGGCGCGATCCCGGCTTTCCTCATCGCCATCGCGGTCGGCGCGGGGATCGGCTTCGGCGGCGGCTGGCTGATCAGCCAGACCTACTCACGCGGTTGGACTGAGCCGGCCGCCCTGCGGATCGCCGTCCTCGTCCTGCCGTTCCTCGCCTACCTCGTCGGCGTGGGGTTCAAGGGCAACGGGTTCGTCGCCGCCTTCGTCGCGGGCTTACTGTTCCGCTCCGCCACGACAAAACTTCCCCACGACGCGCTCCACCTCGTCGAGGACACCAGCGTCCTGCTCAGCCTGCTCGTCTGGTTCCTCTTCGGGCAGCTGATCAACGAGACGCTGACGGACGGCACCGACTGGGCGATCGTCCTCTTCGCGGTGCTCGCGGTGGTCGTGGCCCGGACCATCCCCGTCGTGATCTCCCTCGCGCGAACCAGCATCGAACGGACCGACCGCTGGTTCATGGGCTGGGTCAGTCCCCGCGGGCTGGCCTCGATCGCGTTCGGCCTGCTCGCGTACATCGAGCTGGACCCACCGGACAACGAGCTCGTGGGTGAGGTCATGGTCGTCACCGTCCTGGTGAGCGTGGTCGTCCACGGCGCGAGCGTCCTGCCACTCGCCTCGTGGTTCGGCCGGCGCGCGGCGGCTCAGCGGGAGGTCGAGCCGACCGCCGACCCCGCGGCGACGCCGGACGCCCCCTAGTCGGGCAGCGGAGCGGACGGGGCGTCCCCCATCGGCTGGTCCTCGCGACGGTGGGTGTCGGCCAGCTCGCGCAGCTTGTCGAGGTCGATGGCGTCCCGCCGCGCCACGGCCACCCGCAACGGGGTCGTGGCCCGGACCGTCGAGGTGCGCAGCCCCTCCTCGAGGATCGCCCGTTCCCCGAGGACCGCACCCGGTCCGACCTCGGCGACTGCGCGGTCGTCGACCTCGACCACTGCGACGCCGTCGAGGACAAGGTAGAGCTCGTCGCCCGGGTCGCCCTGACGAGTGAGCAAGGCGCCCTCGGGCAGCCGCCGGACTTCCGGCCGCGCGCCGCCGCGCATGATCTGGGTGGACAGCTGCCGCTCCACCTGGGTCTCCACCTCGGTGACGAACGCCTCCCGGTCGCGGTCGCTCCACGGCGTCCGCTCGCCGAACGAGTGCCTCATCCAGGTGCTCTCGTCGGTGAGCGCCGACTTCCAGGCGATCACCCCGTCGGTGCCGTAGACCCAGTGCCGCGGGAATGCGCTAGCGCCCACCATCGAGGCCTCCGACGACCCGTCGGCGTCGATGGTCAGCTGCAGGGTCGTCCACACCAGCGGCGCCTGCCAGCGCACGAACGGCGGATGGGGCACCGGTCGCGGCAGCGGGATCGCCGTCCGGCCGCCGACCGTCTGACGGAGTACCACGGACCCGCCCCCCGAACCGTCGCCGGCCACCTGCGCGGACCGGAGCACCGGCATACCGACCGCGGCGAAGGTCACCCCGCCCCGCGCGAGCCGGACCGTGGTCTCGCCCATGAGCAGACCGGACCGGTCGCCGAACCCGTGTCCGACGATCCGACCGTCCTCGACCTCGACCCACCCTTGGAGGACGTTGGCGAACCGGAACCGTCCCGCGTCGTGCAGCGCCTGGACCTCGTCGACGCCGGACAACCGGTCGGGCAGCGGCTGGTCCCAGTGCGACAGGCCGAGGTCGAAGCCCAGCTTCAACGGTCCCCAGACGGAGTCGGACGGAATCCACGACAGCGAGGTCGTCGTGGCACTGAAACGCATCAGCGAAACCCCCTGGGGCCGGATCGACAGGTGCGCCCATGAGACCACGAACCGGCGCGGCTCACCCGCCGAACGGCCACCTCGATGGCGAACTCCAGGACCGGAGCGAATCGGCGAATTACGGTATGCCACATGGTGCCCGCCGGTTCGACGTCGCCGTCCACGGGGGCGGGCACCTCCGGCGACCTCGCCGCCGTCGAGCGCGCCATCGCGGCTCTCGAGACCCAGCGACCGGTCCTCGGCGACGACGTGGTCGAGACCGCCCTCGCCCCGCTGCGCGAGCGGCAGCAGCAGCTGTCGTCCGGGCAGCGCGGCGAGCAGCGCAAGCTGGTCAGCGTCCTGTTCGCCGACCTCGTCGACTTCACCGTCCTGTCCCGGCGGCTCGACCCCGAGGACACCCGGACCGTCGTCGAGGCGTGCTTCGCCCGCTGGCAGTCGGCGATCGAGGCGCACGGCGGGGTCGTGGAGAAGTTCATCGGCGACGCCGTCATGGCCGTCTTCGGCCTGCAGCAGTCGTACGAGGACGACGCCGAGCGGGCGGTCCGGGCCGGGATGGCCATGGTCGCGGCGACCGCGGAGCTGAGCGTCGAGGTCGAGCAGCGGTTCGGCGTCGTGCCGCGGATGCGGGTCGGCATCGATACCGGAGAGGTGGTCGTCAGCACCCTCGGCGAGCGTGCCGGGCACGAGTTCGTCGCGGTGGGGCCGACGGTCAACCGCGCCGCCCGGCTGCAGGGTGCCGCCCCGGAGGGTCGGGTCCTCGTCTCGACGGAGACGTACCGGCAGGTCCGCCGCGCCTTCAACGTCCAGCCGCTCGGTGGCCTGGAGCTGAAGGGCCTCGACGCGCCGGTCGACGCCTACCTCATCGTCTCCCCACGGCCCCGCGGGTTCACCCTGGACCAGTTGGGGGTCGTCGAGGGCATCGAGGCGAGCACGGTCGGCCGGGCCGGGGAGATCCGGTTCCTCCAGGAGCGGTTCCTCGACGTCGTCGACGAAGGCCGCTATCTCGTCGTGGACGTCGTGGGCGACGCCGGCATCGGCAAGTCGCGGCTGCTGCGCGACTTCGACCTCTGGCTCGCCGGTCAGCCCCAGGTGGTGTGGTGGTTCCGCGGCCGGGCGTCCCATGTCGAGCAGAACCGCGCCAACTCGCTGACCCGCGACGTCATCGCCACCCGGATGGAGATCGCCGAGAGCGACGCGCCGGACGTGGTCCGCAAGAAGCTCGAGGCCGGCTTCGAGATGGCCTTCGGCGTGGGCGACCAGGCGGTTCGCGCGGCGCACGTCGTCGGGACATGGCTGGACTTCGACCTCGGGACCGACGCCGCGGCGCAGCAGGGCGTACCCACGGATCCGCAGAGCGTCCGCGACCAGGCCACGGTCGCGCTGGGTCAGTACTTCGCTCGGCTGGCGGAGTCGCAGCCGGTCGTGATCCTCCTCGAGGACCTGCACTGGGCCGACACGACGTCGATGCGGCTCCTCGACGACGCCGAGCGGATGTGGCGCGACGCCCCGATCATGGTCGTCGCCACCACCCGCTCGACGTTGTTCGAGGAGCGCCCGCGGTGGGGTTCGGGGCTCGAGCACCACGTCCGGCTCAACCTCGGTGCGTTGTCGCGGCGGGAGAGCCGCACCCTGGTCCTCGAGCTGCTCCAACGGGTCGACGACCCGCCGGTCGAGCTGGTCGAGCTGGTCGTCGACTCGGCCGAGGGCAACCCGTTCTACATCGAGGAGCTCGTCACCTGGCTGATCGACTCCGGCGTCGTCGTACCGGACAGCCCACGCTGGCGGGTCGTCGACGAGCTGGTCGGGCGGCTCGTCGTCCCGCCGTCGCTGAAGGGCCTGCTCCAGGCCAGGCTCGACGCCCTGCCGTCCCCGGAACGCGTTGTCCTGCAGCGGGCTTCGGTCGTCGGCCGGATCTTCTGGGACGACGCGGTGACCCACCTCTCCCCCGAGCAGACCAACGCGACGGACGCGGGCGCATCGTTCGACCACCTCCTCGACCGAGACCTCGTCTTCGAGCGCGAGCTGTCGGCGTTCGAGTCGTCACGTGAGTTCCTCTTCAAGCACGCCCTGCTGCGCGACGTCGCCTACGAGAGCGTCCTGCGGGCGCACCGCCGCGAGTACCACCGCCGCACCGCCCGGTGGCTCGCCGACGTCACCGCTCGCACCGGACGCGTCGAGGAGTATGCGGCGATCGTCGCCGAGCACTACGACCAGGCTCACGACCCGGCTGCCGCCGAGTGGTACCTGCGGGCCGGCCGCCGGGCCCGACGGATGTTCGCGTTGGACGAGGCGACCCACCTCCTCGATCGGGCGCAACGGCTCGCCCCGGCCGACGCCCCGGCGCTGCTGTTCGACGTCTTCGCCGAACAGGAGCAGGTCCTGGACCGTCAGGGCGACCGGTCCGCCAAGCCGGAGATCCTGCGCCGGATGGACGAGGTGTCCAGCCAGCTGGGCGACCCGGACCGTACCGTCACGAGTCTCCTCGGCCAGAGCCGGCACGCGTTCGAGTCCAGCGAGTACGACCGGGCGGTCGACCTCGCGACGCGAGCCGCCGACACGGCACGCGACGCCGGCCTCGGCGCCCGGGTGGCCGAGGGGCACCTCTGGTCGGGGAAGGCGCTCACCTGGCAGGGCGACGGCGCAGCCGCTCAGACCCAGCTGGACACGGCGCTGGTCGCCGCTCGCACCGCGGGGCAGACGGCGCTGGTCGCCGAGACGCTGCGCTACCTCGCCATGCTGGCCAGCAACGAGGGCCGGTTCGCCGACGCGCTCGAGTTCGGGGTGCAGGCGCGAGAGGAGTTCGCCAAGGACGGTGACCTCGAGGCCGAGAGCACGGCGATGGCTCAGCACGCCGTCACGCTGTTCAACCTCGGCCGGGTCGCCGAGTCGCGGGAGATCTTCGAGCAGGTCCTTCCGGTCTTCATGGCGTCGGGCCACCTCTACCGTCAGTCGGTCGCCCTAGGGAACCTCGCGTCGAGCTCGCTCCTCCTCGGGGACTTCGCCGCGGCGGAGCGCTGGTGCGAGCAGGCGATCGAGCGGTCCAACACCCTCGGAGACGTGGAGGGGACCGCGACGAACCGGACCATCCTCGGCCTCACCCAGCTCTGGACGAACCGCTGGGCCGAGGCCCGCGAGAACTTCGAGTATGCGTGGCGGACCGGCCAGGAGGTCGGCGCCAGCATGGTCTCTCTCGACGCCTCGTTGTGGCTGGGTGTCGGGATGCTCGAGTACACCGAGCCGCCGGACGTGACGCTCGCGCACGCCCGGAGCCTGGCGGCCGACGCCACCGTCGAGGAGGCCGGCCCGCAGACCGCTGCCCATGCGCTGCTGGTCCTGGCCCAGGCTTTGCTCTCGAGCGGTGAGGACGCCCGGCTCGCGGAGGCGGACGACGCGGCCGGCCGGGCAGCGGCAGTTCTCCGCGACAGCGGGGTCGAGGCGTCGATCCCTCAGTGCACCGCCCTCCGCATCGTCATCGCGCGGGCCGGCGGACTCGATCCCCACGCGGCGGCGGCCCAGGCCGCCGCCCTGGTCGCGGAGCTGGACCAACCGGCCATCGACGTCGCGATGCGTTCGGCACACCTCCTGGGTCAGCTGTGGGAGCTGCTGTCCGGTTCACCGGACCACGAGACGGCGCGGCAGCAGCTGCGGGACACCGTGCGGGCGTACGTCGACCGGCGCATCGCGGGAGCGGAGAGTCCGGAGCTCCAGGCCGGGTTCCTCGCCGTCCCGTCGGTGGCACGGCTGGTCGCCTTCCTCGATACGCACTGAGATGGACCTGCACCTCACCCGTGGGTCAGCGGCGCCCGGCACCGGTGACCTCACCACCCGGCTGTACCGGGAGCTACGACAGGCGGTCCGGGACGGGCGGCTGCGGCCGGGTGACCGGCTCCCGCCGACCCGCCGGCTGGCCACCGAGCTACAGCTGTCCCGCGGCACCGTCGCGACCGCATACGAGCGGCTGGTCGCCGAGGGGTTCTTCGTCGCTCGGGTCGGCGCGGGCACCTACGTGGCCGCAGACGTGCCCACCGGTTCGCGTGGCCGGCGCCGGGCGGGAGCGGTTCGGCCTCGGACGGGGTTCTCTGCGAAGCCGATGCCGGTCTCGGTGAGCGATGCCGTGCCCTACGACTTCAGCGTGGGCGTTCCCGACCCGGGACTGTTCCCCTTCGACACGTGGCGGCGGCTGGTGACGTCCGAGATGCGCAGCGGCTCGAACTCCCCTGGCCGCTATGCGGATCCGGCCGGCCTGATCGGTCTCCGCGAGGCGGTCACTCGGTATGTCGGCGTTTCCCGCGCGGTCCTGTGCGACCCCGAGGACGTGCTCGTCACCAACGGCACGCAGCACGCCCTCGACCTGATCGGTCGTGTCGTCCTCGACCCAGGGGACACCGTGGCCGTCGAGGACCCCGGATACCCGCCGGCGGCAATGCTGTTCGCGGCCTCGGGTATGCGCGTCGCGCCGGTTCCGGTCGACGACGAGGGGCTGGTCGTCGAGGCGCTTCCCTCTCGCGCCCGGTTGGTCTACGTGACACCGTCGCACCAGTTCCCGACCGGCGCCGCGATGTCGTTGCGGCGGCGCGCGGCCCTCGTCGAGTGGGCGCAGGAGCACGACGCCCTCGTCGTCGAGGACGACTACGACACCGAGTTCCGTTTCAGCGCAAGGCCGTTGGAGCCTTTGGTCAACCTCGACCCGAGTGGACGCGTCTGCTACGTCGGGTCGTTCTCCAAGACGATGCTGCCGGCCTTACGGCTCGGGTTCGTCGTGGCGCCACCCTCGCTGCGGCTCGCCCTGCGCGCGGCGCGGCAGCTGTGCGACGGGTTCAGCCCGGTCGCAACCCAGGCGGCGCTCGCCCGGTTCATCGAGGAGGGGATGCTGGCCCGGCACGTGCGCAAGGCGTCCGCGGTGTATGCCGCGCGGCACGCGGCGGTCCTCGCGGCCCTGGGGTCGGTCGACGGCCTCGAGGTCGTCCCCTCCTCGGCCGGTCTGCACGGCTGCGTCCGGCTGCCTCAGGTATCCGCCGGCTCCGGACGGCGGGTGGTCGTCGCGGCCCGGCGCGACGGGGTCGCGGTCGAGGCGCTCGGCGGCTACTACCTGACCGAACAGGCGTCCGCGTCGGCGGTCGAGGGTGTGGTGGTCGGGTACGGCGCGGTGGCCGACGCGCGACTCGATGAGGGGCTGCGGCGGCTGGTTCGCGTCCTGCGTCGTGAGACGGCCGTCTCGTAACCGAACGCAGCGGCCGCCACCGCCAACGTCCAGAGAGCGTGAATCCCGTTGACGGCGAGCAGGATCGTCACGCTGACCAAGGACAGCACGGCTCCGCGCCAGACCCAGGTGCCCCGCGGGAGGAGTCGCACCGCGGCCGCCGTACCGACGACGTAGATCACCGTGAAGGCGCCGGTGGCGAGGAGGACCGAGACCGCGAATTCCACGTGGAGCAGGGCGGTCGCGACGAGCGACAGCAGCGACAGGGTCGTGGTCACCGCCAGGGCCCTGCGCGGGACCTGGCCGGCCTCACCGCCCTGGGCGAACCACGTCGGCAGCGAGCCGTCCCGGCCTAGGGCGGCACCGAGCTTGGCCGCGCCGGCGAAGTACGCGTTCATCGCACCAACGGTGAGCAGGACGGCGACGACGGTCGTGACGACGCGGCCCGGAGCCCCGAAGGCGACGCCGAGCAGGTCGGCGAGGGGCGCCTGGCTGGACCCGGTGCGGGGACCGAGGACGAGGATGCTCGTCGCGACGACGCCGAGGTAGAGCACGCCCACGACGACGACCGCGACCACGGCGGCGCGTGGGACGTCGCGAGCCGGGTTCCGGTAGTCGGCGGTCAACGAGGTGACCGCCTCCCAGCCGGCGAAGCCCCAGACGACGACCGCGGCAGCGGGCGCGACGGCACCCCAGCCGTTCGGGGCGAACGGGGTCAGGTGGCTGAGGTCGGCGTGCGGGAGGGCGGCGATCGTGGCGACGGTCAGCAGCAGGGCGAGGAGCGACGCCATGCCGAGCTGGACCCGTCCGGACACCCGGACGCCGAACCAGTTGAGACCCGCGACCCCGGCGACGATGGTGCCGGCCACCCACATCGTCGTGGTCCGTGAGCCGCCGACGAGCTCGGCCACGTAGCCCCCGGCGAACGCTGCGGCGGGCGGCGCGCCGACCGCGACCACCGCGTAGAAGAGCCAGCCGACCGCGGTGGCGGCCCGGCGACCGAAGGCCAGCCGCGCATACGTCGAGACGCCGCCGGCGTCGGGGTACCGCGCTCCCAGCCGGGCGAAGGTGAGGGCGAGGGGAGCCGACAGGAGGACCAGGGCGAGCCAGGCCACGAGGGATGCCGGTCCGGCGATACCGGCGGCCATGGCGGGAAGCGAGATGACGCCGGTGCCAAGGACGGCGCCGATGGTCAGCGCGGCGCCCTGTGCGACGGACATCCCGGAGGTCTGGGGCTGAGGCATGTCTCGACGCTAGGCGGCAATGGCTGGTCCGCATGGGCCAGTTCATGGCCACCTCGATGGGCCAATCACGGCCGTCGGAGGGCCCGCATACGGTGGAGGCCATGGCTGCCGAGACCCCCGTCCTCACCGAGGCGGCCACGGCGGCGCTGCACCGGCTGGTGGGCCGGGAGGCGGACTTCCGCGAGGGGCAGCTCGAGGCCATCGAGGCCCTGGTGGCAGATCGGCGTCGGGTGCTGGTCGTGCAGCGCACCGGGTGGGGCAAGTCGGCGGTCTACGTCGTGGCCACCGAGCTGCTGCGGGCCGCCGGCGCCGGCCCGACCATCATCGTCTCGCCGCTGCTGGCCCTGATGCGCGACCAGGTCGCCGCCGCGGAACGAGCCGGGGTGCGGGCGGTGACGATGAACTCCGCCAACCCCGAGGACTGGTCGGCGGTGGCGCAGTCGCTGGCCGACGACGAGGTCGACCTGCTGCTGGTCAGCCCGGAGCGGCTGAACAACCCGCGGTTCCGGGAGGAGCAGCTGCCCGGGCTGGCCCGGCGCTGCGGCCTGCTCGTCGTCGACGAGGCGCACTGTGTCAGCGACTGGGGGCACGACTTCCGTCCGGACTACCGACGGATCCGCGACCTGCTGGCCACGCTGCCGGACGACACGCCGGTCCTCGCGACGACGGCCACCGCGAACGCGAGGGTCGTCACCGACGTCGAGGAGCAGCTCGGCGCGGGAGGTCACTCGGTCCTCACCCTGCGCGGCGGGCTGGCCCGCGACTCGCTGCGGCTCGGCGTCCTGCCGCTGGGGTCGCCGGAGCAGCGGCTGGCCTGGCTCGTCGCCCACCTGGACGACCTGCCCGGCAGCGGCATCGTCTACACGCTGACGGTGGCCGGGGCGGAGGACGTCGCCGCGGCACTTCGCCGGGCGGGTCACGACGCTGCTTCCTACACCGGTCGTACGGATCCCGCGGACCGGCTCCGACTCGAGGAAGCGTTGCGGGACAACGGGATCAAGGCGCTGGTGGCGACGAGCGCCCTGGGGATGGGCTTCGACAAGCCGGACCTCGGGTTCGTGCTGCACCTCGGCGCGCCCTCGTCCCCGGTGGCGTACTACCAGCAGGTCGGCCGAGCCGGTCGGGCCACCGAGCGCGCCGACGTGCTCCTCCTGCCCGGGCCCGAGGACCGTGACATCTGGCGCTACTTCGCCTCGGCCTCGATGCCGCGGCAGGAGCAGGCGGACGCCGTGCTCACCGCGCTCGCCGAGTCCGGTCGGCCACTCTCGACACCGGCCCTCGAGGCGGTCGTCGACATCCGCCGAACGCGTCTCGAGCTGCTGCTCAAGGTCCTCGACGTCGACGGTGCCGTGACGCGGGTCTCCGGCGGATGGGCGTCGACCGGGATGCCGTGGGAGTACGACCAGGAGCGGTATGCGCGGGTCGCGGCGGCTCGCGACCGCGAGCAGGGGCTGATGCTGGAGTACGAGCGCGGCGACGAGTGCCGGATGGAGTTCCTCCAGCGCGCGCTCGACGACGAGACGGCGGCTCCGTGCGGGCGATGCGACCGTTGCGCAGGACCGTGGTTCGAGACGCGGCTGCCGCCTGCGGCGGTCAACACGGCCCGCGAACAGCTGGCCCGCGTCGGTGTCGAGCTGGAGCCCCGTGGCCAGTGGCCCACGGCGATGTCGCGGTTGGGGGTTCCGGTGTCGGGGCGGCTCTCCGCCGACGAGGCGATGCTCCCCGGCCGGACCGTGGCCCGGTTGACGGATCTCGGCTGGGGACAACGACTTCGGGCGGTTCTCGGGTCGGACGAGCCGGCGTCCGATGAGCTGTTGAGGGCCTGCGTCGCGGTCCTGCGCGACTGGGACTGGGCCGAGCGCCCGGTGGGTGTCGCCGCGATGCCGTCCCGGGCGCGCCCGCAGCTGGTCGCGTCAGTGGCGGAAGGTCTGGCCACGATCGGGCGGCTGCGCTTCCTGGGGACGCTCGACCTCGTCGACGGGGGCCCGACCGGAGAGCCGGGCGGCAACAGCGCGTTCCGGTTGGCCGGCGTGTGGGACCGGTTCGCCGTCGGACCGTCATTGGCCGAGGCGTTGGCCGAGACGTCCGGCCCGGTGCTGCTCGTCGACGACGTCGTCGACTCGCGGTGGACGATGACCGTCGCGGCGCGGACGCTGCGGCTGGCCGGGGCCGACGCCGTCCTCCCCTTCGCGCTGGCCGCCCAGTCCTAGGTCGACGTCAACGCCAGAACGCGGTCAGCGCCTCGGAACGGGCGCGGCCCTGCTGGTAGCCGGCCCGGGCGGCCGGCGCACGTAGCGAGGGGTCCATCGCGTTGACGCCGAAGATGTCCTCGACGTCGGGCGTGGGAACGATGGTCTCGACCCGGCTCCCAGTGGACCGCAGCTCGTCGACCTGCGCCGTGAGCTGCATACCCCACGAGTCCGGATGCCGTGACCGGCCGCCGAACGGCGACAGCACCAGCACCCGGTCGCAACCGGAGGCCAGGTCCGCGTTCTCGTTGCGCCGGTAGCCACCGTCGATGTAGCCGCGGTCGTCGATGCGGTAGGCCGCACCGCTGGACGTGCTCGCGGCGACGGCGTCGACCAGGTCGACGCCGCTGTCACGGTCGAAGACGACGGGTTCACCGGTATGCGCGTCGACCGCCGTGACGAGCAGTGCACGTTGCGGCCACTGCTGGCTCGGCAGACGCGCGGCGACCGTCGCGCGCCACCGCGCCTGCCGCGACTCGTCAGAGCCCGCCTCCAGCTCGAGCGCGGCAGCCCCCATCCGGCGGCGCATGTCGGCGGCATCCGCGGCCGCGGCGATGATCCGGTTGGTCCGCTCGAGATGATCGACGACGGGAGCGGGTCCGCCGCGCGGTCGAACCGGGGTGTTCGCCACCGCGGCGTAGAGCTCGGACGGCGGTGCGCTGGTGACCTGGACCGCCACCGTGGCCCCGGCCGACGTGCCAACGATCAGGTCGGCTTCGGTGACGTCCAACCCTGCGTCGACCAGCCCGGCGATCACCCCGATCTCCCACGCGTTGCCGGCCGAACCGCCGCCGCCGAGCACCAGCGCGCGGGTCATCGGCACAACGTAGCGTCCCACGTCAGGAACCGAACTGGACCACGTCTCGATCGAGCGGCAGCTGGTTCGTCCGCGCCGAAGACGAAGTGACCTCGAACGGCAGCACTCCGGACGGCTGCAGCCCGACGTTGTCGTCCCAGAGCCGCGCGGTGACCCGCCCGAGCACGGTGAAGGAGTCGAACGCGTACGCCTGGCTGTCGGCCGGGAAGTAGGTCGGCGTCGTGAGGAGCTGGAAGTGGAGGTGCGGCGTGGTCGAGATGCCGCTGCTGCCGATCAGGCCGAGCTGTTGACCGCGTGTCACCCGGTCCCCCACCCGGACCGCGACCGATCCGGGGTCGAGGTGCGCATACAGCGCGTAGACGCCGTCGGCGATCTGCACGATGACGTGGTTCCCGACGGTCTCCCCGATGGTCGCCAGGTTGGTCGGGTTGGGGACCTGGGTGTTGTTGGCGAGCCCGTCCTGGGCGGCGGTGACGGTCCCGGCGGCAACCGAGAGAACGGGCTGGCGGTAGGACAGGTAGCTCTCGAGCTTGGTGGGGTCACCGACCCAGGTGCGGTGCTGGTCGTCGAGCCTGAAGAGGTCGATGGCGAACCGCTGCGGCACCTCCAGCACCCCGTTGACCGGTTCGATGCCGCGACGGTGGTGGGTGTCGTCGGCGCAGCAGCCCTCGCTCATGTACCAGGTCCCAGCCGGTACCGGTGCCCCGACAACCACCGGGCCGTCGGTGGCCGGGGCGATGCGGCCGAGCCGCAGCTGGATCGGGGTGGGCGGTGCGTTCGGGCCCAGGACCGCACCGGTCACGACGTGTTCGATCGCGGCCGGCAGATCCGAACGTTGCGGGAACGCGACGTCGACCCACGCGAGGTACGTCGTGGCCGGCGCGATGGTCACCGACGTCGCGCCGGCGCCCGCGTCGCTCACCCCCTCGGACCCGGTACCGACCTGGAGCGGCGTCAGGTCGACCCGACCCGTGGCGCCCGGGACCGGTGCGGAGGTGGCGGCATCGTTCAGCTCGACCCGATCGATGCGGACCGATGCCGGCGCGACGTTGGTGAGGACGAGCTCGTAGGTCAGGTGCACCTTGCCATCGCTCATCTCGACCGGGCCCGGCGTTCCGACGAACGAGGCCGCCAGCTGGGTCACCTTGGCACCGCGGTCGATGCCGCTCTGGAACGTCCCCGTCGCCGAGGCGGTCGGGCTACCGGTGCTGGGACCGGGCCCTGCTCCCGTCTCGCTACACGCGGCACACCCCACCGCGAGGACCACCGCCAGCGCACCGAGGTGCCGCCGCCGTCTCACGACTGATCACGCTAGGGGCCGACACCCGCGCGCGGTCGGGAAACGGCCCGGCCGGGCCTGCGGTTCAGTACCGCAGGCCGTGGCCGAACGGGAACAGCACGCCGGAGCCATCAGCGCGTGGGATGGAGACCGGCAGCTTGCCGCTCGGGTTCACCTGGCCGAACATCACCCGAACCAGCGACTCGACCTGATGGGTCGTGTAGCCGAAGGTGTCGAGGACGGTCGCCGCCTCGGGGAACGACGCCACGTCGTAGGGGTTCCGCATGGCCGTGACGACGACCGGCTTCCCGGTCGCGAGCAGCGCCTTGACCAGCCGGGTCTGGGCCGCGGCCGCCGCGGTCGGCTGACCGGTGCTCGCATCGACGGCGTAGGCGTTGTTGGTCGAGACGACCACGAGGTCGGCGTCCTGGGCGGCCGCCACGGCAGCCGTGACCGCCGCCGCCGACGGAGTGGTCCCAGACTCCCGGACCTGGGTGGTCGCCCCGCGCGCGGTGAGCGCGGTCGCCATCGCCTGGGTCGTCCCCACGCCCCAGCCGGCGACGAGCACCTTGCGCGGTCCGGTCGCGAGTGGCAGCACGCCCGCGTCGTTCTTGACCAGCGTGGTGGTGCGGTCGGTGATCGCCTGCGCATCCGCGACGTGCTGCGGCGCGCCCATGATCTGCGGGGCCGCGGCCGGGTCGACCTGGGCGTTGTCGAACAGCCCGTGGCGGAACTTGTGCAGCAGGATCCGGTACACCGAGTCGTCCAGCCGCTGGCTGCTGATCTCGCCGCTGCGGACCGCGGCCAGCACGGCGCCGTAGGCGGTGTCCATCTGCGGCGGGACGAGCAGCTGGTCGGCTCCGGCGAGCATCGCCTTCACCGGGGCGACGTTCGGCGGGTAGGTCGCCGTGGCTCCCGCCATGTCCAGCGCATCCGTGACGATCAGCCCGTTGAACCCGAGCTCGTCGCGCAGCAGGCCGGTGAGGACCTTGTGCGACATCGTCGCCGGCACGCCCGGGTCGATAGCCGGCATGACGACGTGGGCGGTCATGATCGTCTCCACCCCGGCGGCGATGTCCGCCCTGAACGGTGGCAGGTCGATCTGGTGGATCTGTTCCAGCGTGTGCGTCACCTCGGGCAGGCCGAAGTGGCTGTCGACACCGGTGTCGCCGTGACCCGGGAAGTGCTTCGCGACGGCCGAGACGCCACCCGCGTGGTACCCCGTGACCTGCGCGGACGCGAGCTCGGACACCAGGCCGGGATCGCCGCCGATGGACCGGATCCCGATGACCGGGTTGTTCGGGTTGATGTTGACGTCGGACACCGGCGCGTAGTCCTGCGTCACACCGACCGCCGCGAGCTCGGTGCCGATGACCTCGGCCGAGCGACGGGCGTCCG
>DASTNV010000169.1:0-21466 GCA_035762725.1 Lapillicoccus sp.
GGCATGCTCGGGCTGCTCCGGCTCACCGGCGGCCCGCTCGAGGTTGTCGCGACGACGGTGGCGGACACGTCGGGTTCGATTCCGCCCGATGCGGCCACCAGCTCGGCAGAGAGCGTGACGTCGGCGCCGAGCAACGGGCCACCGGCGAAGGAGTCGGCCCAGGGCAGCGCGGCCCCGGGCGAATCGGGCCTGAGCGACGCGGCCCCGAGCCGCGAGACGGCGAGTCCGTCGTCCGCGGGTGCGTCGTCCGTGATGGCGGCGACGTCCCCGGCTGAGGTCGTGGCCCGTGACCCGGTGGGCGCATTGCAGCAGCTCGCCGACCGGCGAGCCGCGGCGCTGATGGCGGCCGATGAGGTGCTGCTGGCCGGGGTCGAGCCGGCCGGATCCTCCGCTCACGAGAATGACCGGCAGGCCATCGAGCGGTTGCGTGAGCAGCACCAGCGCTACGTCGACCTGGCCTTCGTGGTGACGTCGGCGGAGGTCGTGTCCGCGGCGAGCGACGTCGTGGTGCTTCGAGCGGTGGTGGACCGGTCCGCATACCGGGTGGTCACCGACGGCGGCGAGGCTCAGACGGTAGCCGCGGCGCCGGGAACGTCGCTGCGTTACACCCTGGCGATGGCCGACGGCGCGTGGCACCTCACCGAAGTGAGTGCGCCGTGACCGCGGCGCCGCTTGAGAGACGCCCAGTCAGACGATGGTGGCGACGGCGCTGGAGATCGAGTCCTGAACCCAGGCGAAGCCGGCCTCCCGGAGCCGGGTCGGGACGACCCGCCGGCTGCCGGTCACTTCGGTGGAGAACTCGCCGAGGGCCGCCTGGAGGGCGAACCCCGGTGCGGGCAGGACCGTGGGACGGCTGAGCTGGCGGCCGATCTCGTCGACGATCTGCTTCTGGCGCAAGGGTTCCGGACCGACGACGTTGACCGGGCCGACGATGTCGCGGTGGTCGAGGAGGTGGACCAGAGCGCGGACGAGGTCGTCGAGGGTGATCCACGGCCACCACTGCTTCCCGGAACCCAGCGAACCGGCCAGACCGAACCGACCGAGGCGGACCAGCGGCTCGAAGGCGCCCCCGGTGCGAGACATGACGAGGCCGGTCCGGGACATGGCGACGGGCGCGCCGGCGTCGCTGGCGGCGGCGGTACAGGCCTCCCAGGCCTGGGCCACCTCGGCCAGGAAACCGGTGCCGGGCGGGCTCTGCTCGGTGAGGATCTCGTCGCCGCGGTCGATGCCGTACCACCCGATGGCCGAGCCGCTGACCAGTCGGATCCGGTCGCCGTGGGCGGCCACCGCGGCGGCGACCGTGGTGGTCCCGTCGGTGCGGGAGGCGAGGATCTCCTGCTTCCAGCTCGGGGTCCAGCGGTGGTCACCGACCCCGGCTCCAGCGAGGTGGACGACCGCGTCTACGTTCTCGAGGGACGCCGCGTCGAGGCGACGCTGCGCGGGGTCCCAGGAGATCTCCGAGCCGGTGCGGGCCTCGCGGCGCACGAGGTGGCGGACGTCGTCGCCGCGCGCAACGAGGTACGCGGACAAGGCGCTGCCGATGAGGCCGGAGGCCCCCGTGATCGCGACGCGCTGGCTCATCCCGTCAGCCAACCACACGCGCGGAACGGCGCCTGCCGAGGGCCGGACCGGGACTCTCGCTCGAGGCTGAGTGCGTGAGCCGGTCGGCTGGAGACTCGGCCGACCGGCTCACGACGACCGGTCAGAGCCCGAGCGACGCCTCGAAACGGCCATCCTCGAGCCGGGTCTTCATCGCACCGAGGAACCGCGCCGCGTCCGCGCCGTCGACGATCCGGTGGTCGTACGACAGGGCGAGGTACATCATCGAGCGGATCGCGATGGTCTCGCCGCCGTCGGCGTCGGTGACGACGACCGGCCGTTTGACCAGCGCACCGGTACCGAGGATGGCCACCTGCGGCTGGTTGATGATCGGGGTGTCGAACAGCGCCCCGCGGCTGCCGGTGTTGGTGATGGTGAAGGTCCCGCCGGCGAGGTCGTCAGGGGTGATCTTGTTGTTGCGGGTGCGGTCGGCCAGGTCGGCGATCGCTCGAGCCAGCCCGGCGATGTTGAGGTCGCCGGCGTTCTTGACGACCGGGACGATGAGGCCCTTCTCGGTGTCGACGGCGATGGAGAGGTTCTCCTGGCCGTGGTAGACGATCGACTCGCCGTCCACGCTCGCGTTGACGTTCGGGTGGGTCTTCAGCGCCTCGACCGCGGCGAGGGCCAGGAACGGCAGGTAGCTGAGCTTGACGCCCTCGCGCCGCTCGAACTCGCCCTTGGCGCGGGCCCGGAGTCGGGCAACCTTGGTGAGGTCGACCTCGACCACCGTGGTCAGCTGGGCCGACACTTGCAGCGACTCGACCATCCGCTGGGCGATGACCTTGCGGAGCCGCGACATCTTCTCGGTGGTGCCGCGCTTGGGCGACAGCTCGCCAGCAGCCGCGGCGCCTCCGGCGGCCGGGGCTGTCGATGCCGCCGGCGCGGCCGGTGCCGGAGCAGCCGTGGGGGCAGGAGCGGCGGCCTGCGCCTCGGCGGCCTTGGCCTTCTCCGCGGCGTCGAGGACGTCCTGCTTGCGGATCCGTCCGCCGATGCCGGTACCGGTGAGGCTGCCGAGGTCGACCGAGTGCTGGGCCGCCAGCTTGCGGACGAGCGGCGTGACGTAGGCGTTGCTGTCGTCGGTGCCGCCGTTGCTCCCGCTCGGCGTCGCCGTCGACGTGGAGGCAGCCGGTGCCGTGGCCGTGGCGGCCTGCTGCGCCGGGGCCGCCTGGGCCTCGGGCTCGCTCGCCTGCTGGGTCGCCTGCTCGGCGGTCTCCTGAGCCGGGGCCTCCTGCTCAGCCGACGGCTGGGCCGTCGGCTGCTCGGCGGGAGCTTCCTGAGCGGGGGCCTCCTGAGCCGGGGCCTCCTGCTCGGCCGACGGCGCGGCAGCTGCCCCGCCACCGTCGCCGGCGCCGCCCGCGCCCGCCTCGCCGCCGATGATCGCCAGCTCGCCGCCGACGGGCACGACCTCGTCCTCCTGGACGAGGATCTTCGACACGACACCCGCCGCCGGCGAGGGGATCTCCGTGTCGACCTTGTCGGTCGAGACCTCGAGCAGCGGCTCGTCGACCTCGACGGTGTCGCCCTCGGCCTTGAGCCAGCGCGTGACCGTGCCTTCGGTGACCGACTCGCCGAGCGCCGGCATGGTCACCGTCTGACCGCCACCGGACCCGCCCGACGACCCGCCGGACGGCGCCGCGCCACCGGACGGCGCTGACTCCTGCTGGCCGCCCGACTCCTGCTGGCCGCCCGACGGCTGCGCCTGGGACGCTTCCGGCTCCGAGGTCTGCTCGGCTACGGGCTGCTCGGTCGACGGCGCCTCCGGCTCGGGCTGGGCCGGCTCCGGCGCCGAGGCGTCCTCACCACCGGCCTCCGCACCACCCGCGGATCCGTCCGAGCCGCTCGAGGCAGCGCCCTCGCCGATCACCGCGAGGTCGGCGCCGACGGGAACCGTCTCGTCCTCCTGCGCGAGGATCTCCTGCAGGGTGCCCGCGACGGGGGACGGGATCTCGGTGTCGACCTTGTCCGTCGACACCTCGAGGAGCGGTTCGTCGACCTCGACGCTGTCGCCGACGTTCTTCAGCCAGCGGGTGACCGTTCCCTCGGTGACGGACTCGCCCAGGGCCGGCATGGTCACGCGATCGGACATGAGTTGGGACTCCTCGGTGGCTTCGGGTTGGCGATCGGTCGGTGGGCACATTCTGGCCGAGTGCTCGGCCGCATGGGAGGTCGAGGGTCAGGCGTGGGCGTGCAACGGTTTGCCGGCGAGCGCGAGGTGGGCCTCCCCGAGGGCCTCGTTCTGGGTCGGGTGCGCGTGCACGAGGTTCGCGACGTCGCTCGGGAACGCGTCCCAGTTGACGATGAGCTGCGCCTCACCGACCTGCTCGCTCATCCGCGACCCGATCATGTGCACGCCGACGACCGGACCGTCCTTCGCGCGCACCAGCTTCACGAACCCCTGCGTCTGGAGGATCTGCGACTTGCCGTTGCCGCCGAGGTTGTACTCGTAGGTCTCGACCTCGCCGTGCTCCTCCCGGGCCTCCGCCTCGGTCAGCCCCACCGACGCGATCTCGGGGTCGCAGTACGTGACCCGCGGGATGCCGCTATCGACGATGGGGGCGGGGGAGAGGCCGGCGATCTCCTCGGCCACGAAGATTCCCTGGGCGAACCCACGATGCGCGAGCTGGGGCCCCGGGACGATGTCTCCCACCGCATACACATTGGGCACGTTGGTGCGCAGGCGCTCGTCGGTGGGGACGAACCCACGCTCGACAGTGACTCCGGCCTCCTCGTACCCCAAGCCCGATGCGGACGGCCCGCGTCCGACCGCGACGAGGAGCAAGTCGGCCTCGATCGGATCGCCGCCCTCGAGCTCGACGGTGACGACGTCGCCCTCCTGCCGCGCGCCGCCGAACCGGGTCCCGGTGCGGAAGGCGATGCCCCGCTTCCGGAACGCCCGCTCCAGCTGCTTCGACACCGCCTCGTCCTCGGCCGCGACCAGCCGCGGCAGCGCCTCGACGATGGTCACCTCGGACCCGAACGAGCGGAACACCGAAGCGAACTCGACACCGATCACCCCGCCGCCCAGGACGACGACGCGGGCGGGCACGTGGTCGATGCTCAGCGCCTGGTCGCTGGTCATGATCCGGCCGCCGATCTCGAGGCCGGGCAACGTCTTCGCGTAGGAGCCGGTGGCCAGCACGACGTTGCGGCCGGTGATCCGGCGCCCGTCGACGACGACGGTGTCCGGGCCACCGAGCTGGCCGGTGCCCTGGACGAACTCGATCGACCGCGACGACACCAGCCCCTGGAGGCCCTTGTACAGGCGGCTGATCACGCCGTCCTTGTAAGCATGCACCCCGCCCATGTCGACCGACTCGAACGTCGACTTGATGCCGAACTTGCTGCCGTCACGGGCGTTGTCGGCCACCTCGGCGGCATGCAGCAGCGCCTTGGTCGGGACGCAGCCGTTGTGGAGGCAGGTGCCGCCGAGCTTTCCGTGCTCGATCAGCGCGACAGTCAGGCCGAGCTCCGCGGCTCGCAAGGCACACGCATACCCTCCGCTGCCACCCCCCAGGACGACGACGTCATAGGGCGTGTCGGCATCAGCCGGCATGAGCATGCTCCTTCGCAAGCGGGTACCTCAGCATCTTGTCACTGATGCCGTATGCGAGTACGTCCGGGTCAGCGGGTGAAGGCGCGCAGCGCCTCGCACCGGGCGCGAGCCTGTTGCCCCACGGCGCGGTTCGGATCCTCGAACCAGGCGATCTTGGCCGCCCCGTCGGTGGGGTCGCCCTCGATGACTTGGGGCAGCAGCGGACTGGTCGGTCCGAGCGCGCACCAGAGGGCGAAGCTCTCGGCGAAGTCCTCGACGGGGTGGGTGGCGGCATACGAGTCCACGAACTTGTCGTGGTGCTGGTCGTAGAAGTCGTAGAGGGCGTCCTCCCGCTGCTGGTCGTCGGCGATGTCGTTGGCCTTGGACCAGGTGTCGTACAGGTCCTCGCCCCACATCTCGTCCAGGTAGGTCACGAACGACGAGCCGTCCTTCAGACAGCCCTCCTGGAGCAACAGCCCCCGGCACGTGGACTGGTCCTCACCGGTCATCTCGGCGCGGTTGAGACTGAGCAGGTGCCCCACCTCGTGGGCCACCGTCAGGGCGACCTCGAGGTCGGTGGCACCGTTCGGGGCGAGCGAGAGCCGCCAGTGCGCGCTCGCCTCGGTGCTGGCGGGCTGCGCCTGAACCTCCCCGACGTAGCCGGAGTTCAGGTCCGCGTCGAAGATGAGCAGCTCGTCGACGTACCGGAGCACCTCGGCGGGCGTTGCCGCCACGACGATCGCCCAACGCTGCCGGTCGCAGTCGCGGACCGGCCCCGCCGAGTCGGTGGGCTTCAGCTCGCCGTTCTGAACCACATACAGCCGCTGCAGCTCGGCATTCGGCCCCAGATGGCTGAGGTCGGAACCGAAGGGGTCCCCGACCGGGATGTGCGCCGACGAGGGAGGGTTGTCCGGCAGGCGGCAGGCCTGGTCGATGTGGAGCGGGCCGCCGGGGGTGCTGACCGGCGCCGGTGCCGTGGTGGTTGCCGGCGGCGTCGTCGGGGAGCCGCTCGTCGGTCGCTCGGTAGGCGTACGGGGAGGCGGGGTGACAACCGATTTGCCGGCCGCCACGGTGCGTTGCGCAGCGCCGTTGAGGAGGTTGAGCGCGACCATCCCGTGGACGAGGAGAGCCACTACGGACAGCGCCACGACGGCGACAAGGAGCCCCGATCCCCGGGGATGCCAAGGGCCCTGCCGTCCCGGACCGACCACGCGCGCAGGGTACCCTCAGCCATGGGTTTGTTCGGCCGGTTGCGGAACAAGAAAAGCGGTGACCCACGCCGAACCGACGGTCCGAGCATGGAGGTCGACCGCAAGGCCGTCCGCGACCATCTGCACTCGTTCGCGACGACCCGTCGCGGCGTCGAGGCCTACGTCGAACCGGCGACGAACGTCACCGCCGAGAGCGTCGTCCTCGTCGCGACTGACGGCGAGTGGACCCGTCGAGCGGTGGGTTCGCGCAAGGCGGCGTTCGAGCTGGCCAAGTCGCTCGACATCCCCGTGTACGACGTCCTGCTGACCGGCTACCCGAAGCGGATGCGCGAGTGGAGCTCGAAACAGCGACGCGGGCAGGCCTGAGCGAATCCACGTGGCGGCCCACGAGCCCCGGATGACAGAGTGGATCGGCCAACACGAGTCGTCAGGAGCGTGAGATGTCAGGCAAGGGCAAGAAGACCGGGCCGTCGGACGAGATGAAGAAGAAGTTCCGGGAGGCCTTGGACAAGAAGCAGGCCCACGCCGGCATGGACGTCTCCGCCGACGGCGATGCTCCGAAGGTCAACGAGGCCCACGGGCCCGCGAAGGCGCAGCAGATGTTCCGCCGCAAGGCGGGGAGCTAAACCCCACTACCCTCGGCGGCATGCCTGACCTGAAGACTTCGCCCCTCCACGACCGGCACGTCGCGCTCGGCGCGAAGATGGCGGACTTCGGGGGCTGGCACATGCCCATCGAGTACCCCGGCGGCGGCGTGGTCGCGGAGCACACTGCGGTCCGTGAGCGAGTCGGGATCTTCGACGTCAGCCACCTCGGCAAGGCGTCGGTGGTCGGTCCGGGCGCGGTCGACTTCGTCAACTCTTGCCTGACCAACGACCTGCGCCGGATCGGTCCAGGGAAGGCGCAGTACACGATGTGCTGCGACGAGTCCGGCGGCGTGGTCGACGACCTCATTCAGTACGTCCGCGCCGAGGACGATGTCTTCCTCATCCCCAACGCGGCCAACACGACCGAGGTCGTCCGTCGGCTGGCCGCGGCTGCTCCGGACGGCCTCGAGGTCACGAACTTGCACGAGGCATACGGGATCATCGCCGTGCAGGGACCGAAGTCCGACGAGGTGGTGCGCTCGCTGGGGCTGCCGACGGAGCACGACTACATGGGGTTCGCGGTGGCCGACTGGGACGGGCGGCCGGTCATCGTCTGCCGGACTGGCTACACGGGGGAGCGCGGGTACGAGCTGGTGCCGCGCTGGGAGGACACCGCGGCCCTCTGGGACGCGCTGACCGAGGCGATGTCGGCCTATGACGGGATGCCCTGTGGTCTGGGCGCGCGGGACACGCTGCGCACCGAGATGGGGTACCCGCTGCACGGCCAGGACCTGTCGCTCGACATCACGCCGGTCCAGGCGCGAGCCGGTTGGGCGGTGGGATGGAAGAAGCCGGAGTTCTGGGGACGCGAGGCGCTGCTGGCCGAGAAGGAGGCCGGCCCACCGCGGCAGTCGTGGGGGCTACTGGTCACCGGGCGGGGGATCCCGCGCCAGCACTGCGCGGTCCTCGTGGACGGGCGGACGGTCGGCGAGGTGACCTCCGGGACCTTCTCGCCCACCCTGCGGCAGGGCATCGCCCTCGCCCTGCTGGAACCGGCTCTCGGGCTGGGCGCCGAGGTGACGATCGACGTGCGCGGCCGGGAAGTCCCGGCCACGGTGGTCAAGCCGCCGTTCGTCCAGGTGCAGACCCGGCAGCCCTGAACTCCGGCACCGCGTCGAACTGCGCCCGGCGCACCGCCCGCCGCAGCATGGTCATCACCGCGGGCCCGACGAGAACGACGAGCACCGCGGTGAGCACGGCCCGCGGGAGGTCGTACCCCAGCGACGTGGCGAGGTAGAAGACGAGGTAGTGCTGGGCGTTGGTGGCCACCGACGCGCCCGGGACGAAGGCGGCTCCGGTCGGCGCGGAGCCGGCGGTCATGAACGGCCAGAACCAGAGGTTCAGCAGGGCGCCGTAGACCAGGCTGCTGAGCGCGCCGTAGGCCGCGAGCATCCAGCGCTCGGCGCGCTCGCCGACCTGGGGGAGTAGCGCGGCACCGAGGGCCACCCAGCCGCAGCCGAGCATCTGGAACGGTAGCCACGGCCCGACTCCGCCGGTCAGCAACGCCCCGGTCAGCAGCGCCAGACAGCCGAGCAGGAACGCCTTGCTGGCGCCGAGCACCCGGCCCCCGACGACGAGGAGGAAGAACAGCGGTTCGAGTCCGGCGGTACCGGCGGACAGGACCCGCAACGCCCCACCCATCGCCGCGAGGACACCGAGTACCGCGACCGCCTTCGCGTCGAGCCGGTCGGTGGTGAGCTCCGAGACGAAGACGACGGCGAGGAGCGTGAGGAGCACCGCGAAGAGCCAGGGCGCGTCGTGCCCGTGCTCCTCGCCGATTCGCGGATCGGCGAAGAACGGCCAGAAGAACGCGGCGAACCCGACCAGACTGACCAGGATCAGGGCGAGGACCGACGGAGCGCGGAACCTCACGACGCCTCCCCGAGCGCGGCGACGACGTCGGCCACGGTGAGGTACGGCAACGGGTGGAGCACCTTGGCGACCTGCGGAGCGAAGGCGGGCGACCCGGCGAGGACGGTTCGGGCGTCGCCGTCGGCGACCACCTCGCCCTCGGCCAGGACGACGACGCGGTCGGCGACGACGGCGGCCAGCTCGACGTCGTGGGTGGCGACGGCGACGGTATGCCCGTGGCCGGCGAGGTCGCGCAGCACCTCGACCAGCCGGGCCTTGGCGCGGTAGTCCAGTCCACGGGTCGGCTCGTCGAGCAGCACGAGTCCAGGTCGGCCGACGAGGACGACGGCCAGAGCGAGGCACAGGCGCTGCCCCTCCGAGAGATCGCGGGGGTGCGTCTCGCCTTTCACGCCCTCCGTGAGCCGGTCCAGCAGGGTGCGGGTGCTGCCACGGGGGACGCCGCGCTCGCGGTCGGCCTGCTCGCACTCGGTGGCGACCCGGTCCGCATACAGGAGGAGTTCGGGGTCCTGCGGCACGAGCCCGACCTCGCGGACGAGGCGCTCGGGCGCGGTCGTCGCGGGGTCGAGGTCGCCCACGCGGACCCGGCCGGAGCTCGGCCGGACCTGGCCGGCGAGGGCGGCGAAGAGAGTGGACTTGCCGGCGCCGTTGCGACCCATGACCGCAGTCACGGTTCCCCGGTCGAGCTCGAGGTCGATTCCGCGCAGGGCCTGCGTGACCCCGCGCCGGACGGCTACCCGGCTCACGCTGGCCCCCGTCGACGCAGCGTCAAGTCGCGCCCGCAGGTCGCGGGAGCGGCGGCGGGCGTCCCGCACCGACAGGGGCAGCGGCGACCAGCCCATCCGGCGGCCGAGCTCGACGACCGGAGGGTGGACCGGAGACAGCGCCATCGCCGCCGCCGGCTCCAGCGGCGCCGACACCATGCCGTCGGCGACCAGCAGGACCCGGTCGGCGTGGTGGACCACGCGTTCGAGGCGGTGCTCGGCGAGCAGCACCGTCACGCCGAGGTCGTGGACCAACCGGTGCAGCGCGGCCAGAACCTCTTCCGCCGCAACGGGATCGAGCGCCGAGGTCGGCTCGTCGAGGACGAGGATCCGGGGTCCGGCCGCGAGGACCGCCCCGATGGCGACGCGCTGCTGCTGGCCGCCGGAGAGCTCGCCGAGGGACCGGTCGCGCACGTCGGCCAGCCCGAGCAGGTCGAGCGTCTCCTCGATCCGCCGGCGCATCGCCTGCGGGTCGACACCGAGCGTCTCCATGCCGTATGCCAGCTCGTCCTCGACGGTGTCGGTGACGAACGACGCCAGCGGGTCCTGGACCACGAACCCCACGACGTCGGCGAGGTCGCGGGGTCGGTGCGTGCGGGTGTCACGGCCGTCGACGCGCACGGTGCCGGTCATCGACCCGCCCGAGAAGTGGGGGACCAGGCCGTTGATGCAGCGCAGCAGGGTCGACTTGCCGCTGCCGGTCGGTCCGACGACGAGCACCAGCTCGCCCTCGTCGACGGTGAACGAGACGTCCCGCAGCGCCGGCTGCGACGGGTCCTGGCCGGGGTACGTGACGCCGACCGACTCGAGCTCGATCACGAGGTCACCTGCCGCACCGGCGTTGCCGCCGCCCGAGCCGTGGCCCGAGCGGACGCGGCCGCTGCCTGGACCGCCGCCAGCCGTGGCGGGACGGGGGAGACCACCGCGGCGAGCGCCGGCAGCAGCACGGCGACGACGAGGACGATCGGTGCCTCCGGCCACTCCAGCGGGCTCTGCGCCATAACGACACCCGGCCAGCCGTGGGACTCGGCCCAGATGAGCAGCGCGGCCGGGGCGGCCCCCAACACGGCAACAGCCGTCTCCGGCCATCCCCACGGGTCGCGCCGGTACCGCGACCGGACATCCCGCCGCGCGCCGACGAGCAGTGCTGCGGTCGTGACGAGCAGCCCCAGGCCGAGCAGCGGCATACCGAGCAGTCCGGTGACCGAGCCGTCGAGCACGCCGAAGAGACCCGCGACCACTCCCACCAGGCCGGTGAGTGTCAGCGCGCTCGCGACCCGTCGGGCCGAGGCCGAGCGCACCGGGGTTCGCCCGTACCCCCGGGACTCCATCGAGGCGGCGAGGTCGAGCGAGCGGTCCAGTGAGCCCTCCAGCACCGGCCCGACCAGCCGCCCCATCTCACGGATGCCGGTGCCGGAGTGGCCGCGCAGCCGGCGGGCCGCGCGGACCCGGCCGGCGAGGCCGGCGAGCTGGGGCGCATACGTCAGACCGACGACGACCGCCGTACCGACGTCGTGGAGGGTGGCCGGGAGGTAGCGGAGAAGCCGCTTGGGGCTGGCCAACGCGTTGGTGGCGCCGAGACAGGCGAGCGTGGCGGCGAGCCGCAGTCCGTCGACCGCTGCGGCGACGAGCGCCTCGAGGGAGACCGGGCCACCCAGCCGGACCCCGGCCATCCAGTCGGGCAGCGGGATCTCCGGCAGCCTGAAGAGCACGGTCCGGCCGATGACGCCGCTACCGAGGACGGCGACCAGCAGCACCCGGATGACGATCGCGACGAGGCCGAGGACGAGGAACGGCAGGTAGGCGTTCACCGCCCCGATCTCGCGGCGCTCGGCCACAACCCACCCCGAGGCGACGATGAGAAGCAGGAGCAGCAACGGGTTCGTCGTATGCGCCGCCGCGACGACCAGCCCGGCCCCCCACAGCCACCAGGCCACCGGATGGAGCATCCGGGGGGTGGGAGTGAGGGACAAGGCCACGGGTCAGGCGTTCTGGCGACGCCGGCGCATGGCGCTCCACACCAGCGCGGCGACGCCGAGGAGGAGGATCACCAGCCCGACCCAGACGACCGCGGGGACGCCCGAGCTGGTCGTCGAGGTGTTCGCCGGCGCGACGACCGGGCCGGCGGTCTCCGTCGGCGTCGCGCTTCCGGCGCCCGGGGTGGCAGTGGGGGCAGCCGCACCGAGGAGGGTCACGGGGGTGTCGGCCGCCTTCTGTGCGTCGGTGAGGGTGGCTACCTGGCCGCCGCACCCGCTGGCCGGGTAGTTGTTGATGCCGCAGACCAGGCCGCCGTCGCCGTTACGGACGGTGGCAACCGCCGCGAGGACCTCGGCGCCGGTCGCAGCGGTGGCGACGGTGGCGCACTTCGCCACTGGCTGAGGCGGAGCCGTCGTGGCGTCGCCGTCGACGTCGCGACCGTAGTCGATGATGACGGCGACGCGCTTCTGGCCCGCGGCGGCGGCCGCCGAGCCGCAGACGTTGTTGAAGGCGGGGGTCACTCGCGGGTTGCGCGGAGGCGTCCCGCTCTCCTCGGTGATCGCCCAGCGCCAGCCCTCGACGGACCCGTCGGCAGGGTTGGTCTCGGCGGGACCCTTCTGGGCGAAGGTCCACTTGCCGTCGGCCAGCTGGTAGTACCCCCAGTACTGGTAGTTGGCGGCCTGGGCCGGGGCGGCGGTGAGCAGACCGAGCAGCACCGCGAGGGCCGTGCCGAGGACGGCGAGCAAGGACGCCCGACGGGCGCCATGGACGGGACGGGGCATGAGAGGAACCTCCTCACGGCCGGGTGGGAGATTCCGTGCCCGCCCCGACGGCTCGCGAGGGACCGGGCCCGTTGTCTCTGACTCCGGTCCGCATTCCGCGACGGACGATGATGAGTGGAGCCGATATCGGTGGCAGGTGCTCCGGCTCGCGGACTCGCTGGGCGAAGTTCGCTCACGGTTGCGGGACAGCGCCGGTTTCACACCGGCTTCCCCTGGCCACCGACCTACGGTGGGGCGACGGTCCCACGCGGAGCGCGCGGCTGTCAAAGCCGGTGGCTGCGTAGCATCGACGCCATGAGCGGAACCTGGTCCTGGGAGCTCCTCGACGCGCAGCGCCACCCGGTCTCCGGCGCCCCGAACGGCGGGACCTTCCCGTCGCAGAGCGAGGCCGAGTCCTGGCTCGGCGAGGAGTGGCGGACCCTGCTCGACTCCGGGGTCGACGCGGTCACGCTGCGGGAGGGCGACTCGGTCGTCTACGGGCCGATGAGCCTCCAGCCGATGGAGTGAACCGGCTCACGCCCTCGGCGAAAAGCGGTTGCCCCGGTGTCGGGGGTGCCGCCTAACCTCGTGCGCAGAGCCCAGCGGGATGGACACCGGACTCGACGGTGTTGTCGCCCCTGAACCATCCCGAGGCCGTGTGTTGACCACACCCGATGACTTTGCCGAGACGACGGGGTCTCACTGACATGAGCCCGAGCCTGACCATCGAAGGACCCGACGTGACCCCTTCCCCCGACCAGCGGACCTCCACGGCCATTGCCCCGGAGACGACCAGCATCCTCCGGGTCCTCGTCGGCGCGACCTTCGTCGTCATCCTCAACGAGACGATCATGGTCAACGCGATCCCGCGGTTGATGCACGACTTCGACGTCACCGCGCGGAGCGCCCAGTGGCTGTCGACGGCGTTCATGCTGACCCTGGCGGTCGTCATCCCGATGACCGGCTGGTTCCTCCAGCGCGTCACGACCCGGACGGCGTTCACCCTCGCGCTCGGGCTGTTCCTCGCCGGCACCGTCCTCGCGACGGCCGCGTGGAGCTTCCCCGTGCTCCTCGGCGCGCGGATCGTCCAGGCCAGCGGCACCGCCGTGATGATGCCGCTGCTCATGACGACGCTGATGACCATCGTTCCCGCGCACCAGCGGGGCAAGGTCATGGGGAACGTCACCCTGGCGATGGCCGTGGCGCCGGCCCTCGGCCCAGCCGTCTCCGGAGTCCTGCTCCAGCTCGGCTCGTGGCGCTGGATCTTCGCGGTCGTCGTCCCGATCGCCGCGGGGATGCTCGTGGTCGGCCTGCGCAAGCTGGTCAACGTCGGTGAGCCGCAGCCCGGTGCGATCGACTGGCCGAGCGTCGTGCTCGGTGCGCTCGGGTTCGGCACGTTCGTCTACGGGCTCAGCCAGATCGGCGTCGACCCCGAGGTGGCCGGCGGCCTCCCCGCTATCCCGACCCTGGTCTTCGGCGCGGTGGTCGTGGCCGTGTTCGCGTGGCGCCAGATCCGGCTGCAGCGTGGCCGCACACCGCTGCTCGACCTGCGCACCCTCAAGGTCCGCGACTTCGCCATCTCGCTCGCGCTGATGTGCCTCTCGTTCATGGCGCTGATGGGCGTGATGATCACCCTGCCGCTGTTCCTCCAGAACGTGTCCGGTATGACGCCGCTGACCACCGGTCTGCTGCTCATGCCCGGCGGCCTGGTCATGGGTTTGCTCGGTCCGCGCGTCGGTTCGCTGTTCGACCGCTACGGCGCCCGGGTGCTCGTGGTTCCGGGTTCGGCCCTGCTGGTCGCCGTACTGGCCGGGTTCGCGACGATCGGCACCGGATCGCCGGCCTGGTGGCTGCTGACCCTCCACGTGCTGATGAGTGTCGCCCTGGCGCTGATCTTCACGCCGGTGTTCACGACCGGGCTCGGTGCCCTGCCTCCCCACCTCTACCCGCACGGCAGCGCCGTCCTCGGCACGCTCCAGCAGGTGGCCGCGGCCATCGGCACGGCGGTCGTCGTGACGATCCTCTCGGTGCGGTCGGCGACGCTGGCGGGGTCCGGGGCCGACCCGGTATCCGCGCTGAGCGGCGGGATCCAGCTGGGCATGCTGTTCGCGGCGGTCACCGGTATCGCGGTGCTGGTTCTCGCCTTCTTCGTCCCGGGGCGCGAGTCCGCGGGCCAGGGCCACGGCCCGGCCTTCGAGGACGCCCCGCAGGACGAGCAGGTCGTCGCATGACCCGATGCGGCCTCGAGGCCCCCGTCGCCGGTCGCTACCGGCGAGCGGTGGGCTACGGGCGCCGGCACCGGTATGCGTCGGACGCGCGGCTCCCGATCGGGGGACGGGGGCCGCGCCCGGCGGGCGTGGGCTGCCGTCGGGCGGCTGCCGCTTCGATGTGGTGCCCGGCGACCGGCTTCCGGCGCGCCTGACGCCACATCCATCACGCCGCAGCTGACGGGTGGCTTGGCTTGACTGCCAGTCGAGCCGCCCGAGCGGCAGGTTCCAGGCGACCAGGCCCTGACGTCGGGCGCAGACCGGCTGGGTAGCCTCCGTCGACATGTCTCTCCCCGAGGTCCTCACCACCGCTCTCGCGGCCGACATCGCCGACGCGCAGCGGAGCTGGCGGACCCCGTCGTTGTCCGTCGGGATCGCCCGCGACGGCGAGCTGGCCTGGTCCAGCCACGTCGGCCTCAGCCGGCTCGACCCGCCCACTCCGCCGCACGATGACACCCAGGTGATGATCGGGTCGATCACCAAGTCCTTCACGGCTCTTCTCGTCATGCAGCTGCGCGACGAGGGCCGGCTCGATCTGGACGACCCGCTCGGGACCTGGCTCCCGAACACCCGGCACGCGGGGCTCACCGTGCGCCGCCTGCTCAGCCACACCTCTGGCCTCCAGCGCGAACCGGTCGGCCGGATCTGGGAGACCCTCGACGCTCCGGACGCGAACCGGCTGCTGCACGAGCTGGAGGACGCCGAGCAGGTCCTGCCTCCCCACCTGGCCTTCCACTACTCCAACCTCGCGTTCGCCCTCCTCGGCCAGGTCGTCGAACGCCTCGACGGCCGCTCCTGGGAGGACGTGCTCCGCGCCCGGATCCTCGAGCCGCTCGGCATGAGCCGGACCGGCCTCGTCCCCGAGAGCGACCACGCACACGGGTTCCAGGTCGACCCGTTCGCGGGTACCGCCACGCGCGAGCCGCAGCTCGAGCTGCGCGCCACCGCCGCCCTCGGCGGACTCTGGTCGACGGTGGCCGACATGGCCCGGTATGCGGCCTTCCTCGCCCAGCCTGACCCCGCCGTGCTGCGGGCCGAGACGCTGGACGAGATGTGCCGGCCGGTCGTGATCATCGACCTCGAGTCGTGGAAGTCGGGGTACGGCCTCGGGTACGAGCTGGTCCGCAGCGGCGACCGGGTCCACATGGGTCACCGCGGGGCGATGCCCGGCTTCCTCTCCGGACTACGAGTCAACCGGAAACGCGGGGTCGGGGTCTTCGCCGTCGCGACGTCCACTGCCGGTGCCGAACCCGGACCGCTGGCCACCCGCCTCCTCGACCGGGTCCTCGACGCCCTGCCGCGGGTCCAGCCGGCGTGGGTCCCCGAGCAGCCGCAGACGGACCTGGACGAGCTGCTCGGCTCGTGGTGGAGCGAGGGCGAGGAGCTCGTGCTCGAGGTCCGCGAGGGCGAGCTGTGGATGCGCGTCGCCGCCGGGACGGCGCTGGACGAGACGAAGTTCGCCCGCGCGGACGACTCGAGCTTCCGCGCCGTCGAGGGCCGCGAACGCGGCGAACGCCTCGAGCTGGTCCGGGACGCCGACGGCGCGCTGTCCCGGCTGTACTTCGCGACCTACGCCGTGACGCGAAAGCCGACGGCCTTCGCCGATCTCAGCGAACGGTGAACATCACGACGGGTAAGCGCCGCGCTTGACTTGAGGCTTGGGCATCCGGGTCGGGCGCAGCTGGAAGGCGCGCATCACCGCATACATCGTCGCGCCCTGCGGCACGTGGCCGGGACCGAACTTGGCGATCAACCGCGACTTGATCCGGCGCCACATGAGGATCGCGTCGACGATGGCCACGGCGATGAGGCCGTAGGTGAGGAAGAAGACCGTCATCAGCGCCCAGCTGGTCCGCAGGAACGAGAGCGCCAGGACGATGACCATGATCGGCAGGACGATCTCGCCGACGCTCCAGCGGGCGTCGACGTAGTCCCGGATGAACCGGCGCTCCGGACCCTTGTCGCGCGGCGGCAGGTGGGCGTCGTCGCCGGTCACCATGGCCTGGCGTTGGCGGGCCATGGCCTCGCGGCGCTTCTCCTTGTCGCGGTCCTTGGCGACCTTGCGGTCGGTCACGACGAGGGGCTGCTTGCGCGCCGCCTCCTGGTCACGCCGCTTGGGCGTCGGCCGGTTCTTGGCCCCCGGACGCTCCTCGTACGCGTCGGCGACCGGCTCGTCCTCGACCTTCTTCTTGCCCCAGGGCACGCTCAGCTGCACCCGTCAAGGGTATGCGGTCCGGCCGCTAGAGTCGTCCGCCGTGGCTGACGACCTCCTCACCCCTGACCAGATCGACGATCTCAAGGCCCGGGTGACGGCCCTGATGCCGGCGGTCCGGGCCGACCTGGAGGCCTTGGTCCGGATTCCCAGCGACTCGCTCGACGCCTTCGACCAGCAGCACGTCGAGGACAGCGCGAACGCCGTGGCCGCGTTGCTCCGCGCCGAGGGCCTCGACGTCGAGATCGTCCGCGAAGGCGGCCGCCCGGCCGTCATCGGCCATCGCGACGGTCCTCCCGGCAGCCCGACCATCACCCTCTACGCGCACCACGACGTCCAGCCGCCGGGCGACGACCACCTCTGGGCCTCGCCGCCGTTCGAACCCACCGAGCGGGACGGGCGGCTCTACGGCCGCGGCGCCGCCGACGACAAGGCCGGCGTGATGGCCCACATCGCCGCGCTCCGGGCCTTTCCCGACGGGCCGCCGGTCGGCGTGACCGTCTTCGTCGAGGGCGAGGAGGAAATCGGCAGCGACTCGCTGCTGACGATTCTCGAAGGGCACAGCGAGAAGCTGCGCGCCGACGCGATCGTCCTCGCCGACTCCGGCAACTGGGACATCGGCGAGCCGGCGCTCACCGTCACTCTCCGTGGTCTGGTTCGGGTCGTCGTGACGATCACCACGCTCGACCACGGGGTGCACTCGGGACAGTTCGGTGGCGCCGTACCCGACGCGATCACCGCGCTGATCCGGCTCATCGCCACGCTGCACGACGCCGACGGCAACGTTGCCGTCGCGGGGCTGCGTTCCGGCGAGGCCACCGACCTGGACTACTCGGAGGAGCGGCTCCGCCTCGAGTCCGGGCTCCTCGACGGGGTCGACACCATCGGAACGGGCAGCATCCTCACCCGGCTCTGGAACAAGCCGGCCCTGACGACGATCGGGATCAACGCGCCCACCGTCGAGCGGTCCTCCAACACCCTCGTCGCATCTGCCTCGGCGAAGCTGTCGATGCGGATCGCCCCGGACGAGGACACCCAGGAGGCGTTCGCCCTGCTCAGGGACCACCTGGAGAAGAACGTGCCGTGGGGGGCCCGGATGGAGATCTCCCTCGACGACGAGGGTCCCGGTTTCGACGCGCACCCCGTCGGCCCGATCTACGACCAGACCCGGGCGGCGTTCACCGACGCCTGGGGGGTCGAGCCGGTCGACATCGGCGCCGGCGGGTCGATCCCGTTCGTGGCCCGGTTTGCCGACGAGTTCCCGGACGCCGCCATCCTCGTCACTGGCGTGGAGGATCCCGACGGTCGGGCGCACGGCGCGAACGAGTCGCTGCACCTTGGCGAGTTCGAGCGGGTCTGCCAGGCCGAGGCACTGCTGCTCGCGCGCCTGGGGGCCATGCCGCGGTGAGCGACCGGGAGTACGACCTCGTCGTCTTCGGCGCCACCGGGCTCGCCGGGCGGCTACTCGCCGCCTACCTGGCCCGTGAGGCGCCGTCCGGTATGCGGGTCGCCCTCGCGGGCCGCTCACGCGAACGGTTGGAGAACGTCCGCGCCGACCTGCCGGCGGCCGCGCAAGAGTGGCCGCTGGTCGTCTGCGACGCCACCGACCACGCCCAGGTTGCTCACCTCGCGCGCTCCACTCGCGTCGTCGTCACGACCGTCGGCCCCTATGCGCGGTACGGCCTTCAGCTGGTCCGCGCCTGTGCCGAGGCGGGCACGCACTACGCCGACCTCACGGGGGAGGTGCTCTTCGTCCGGGACGCCATCGACGCGGCACACGAGACTGCGGCGTCGTCGGGCGCACGGATCGTCACGGCGTGCGGGTTCGACTCGATCCCGTCCGACCTCGGTGTCCTCCTGCTGTTCCGCGAGGCGGAGCGCCAGGGACTTGGCGGGCTCGGCGACACGACGCTGCTGGTGACCCGCCTTAGTGGCGGAATCAGCGGCGGCACCGTGGATTCGATCCGTTCCCAGGTCGAGGCGCTCGAGGCGGACCCGGAGCGGCGCCGGATCCTGCACGACCCATTCGCGCTCAGCGCCGACCACCTCGCCGGGCCGGACCGCTCGGGCCAACGCGACGCGATGTACGTCTACCGCGACGCAACCACCGGCCGGTGGACCGCGCCCTGGCTGATGGCCTCGTTCAACTCCCGGATCGTGCGTCGCACCGACTCGCTGCTGGGACACGCATACGGGCCGACCTTCCGCTACCGCGAAGCCGTCGCGTTCGGTCGCGGCACGCGGGGGCGACTGGAGGCATACGTGCTGGCGGCCGCTCTGGGTACGGCGTTCACCGTGATGTCGAACCCGCGGATCCGACCGCTCGCCGACCGGGTGCTGCCCTCCCCGGGCGAGGGACCCGGCGCCAAGGCGCGCGAGGAGGGGTACTTCCGGTTCGAGATTTGCACCACCACCGCATCCGGATCGCGACTGCGATCGGTCGTGGCCGCTCAAGGCGACCCCGGGTATGCCGCGACGGTGGTCATGCTCGGGGAGTCGGCCTTGTGCCTGGCCGAGGACGAGGAGCGGCTCGGCTCCGAGGGCGGCGTCCTGACTCCGGCCGTCGCGATGGGGGACGTGCTCGTCGAGCGGCTCCGGATCGCGGGGATGACCCTGTCCGTTGGACCGGACGCCGGCTGAGGCACTGGTCAGGAATCGAGAAGCACGGCCGCCGGCACCCCGCCTAGCGTGAGGCGACCGCCAGCACACGACATCGAGGAGTCACCATGACCACCACCCTGGGCATCCAGACCGTCCTGCACCCCGTCGCCGATCTCGCCGCCGCCAAAGCGGTGTATGCCGCGCTGCTGGGCGTCGAGCCGATGGCCGACTCGCCGTACTACGTGGGGTTCGAGAGCGCCGGCCAGCAGATCGGGCTGATCCAGAGCGGCGGACCGCAGGCCGAGTCCGGACCCGTCGCCTACTGGCACGTCACCGACATCGAGGGGAAGCTCGCCGAGGTGACCGAGGCCGGGGCCACCGTGAAGCAGGCGCCGCAGGATGTCGGTGGTGGACGTCTCGTCGCCACGTTCACGGACCTCGACGGCAACGTGCTCGGCCTGGTCCAGGACCCTCAAGGAACCGCCTGAGATGAGCCCGGCCACCCACGTAGCCGACCGTCACGACGTCATCCGGGTCGTCGGCGCCCGCGTCAACAACCTCAAGGACGTCAGCGTCGACATCCCCAAGCGCCGGCTGACGGCGTTCACCGGGGTGTCCGGATCGGGCAAGAGCTCGCTGGTCTTCAGCACCATCGCCGCCGAGTCGCAGCGGATGATCAACGAGACCTACAGCGCGTTCGTCCAAGGGTTCATGCCGACCCTGGCCCGGCCCGACGTGGACGTCCTGGACGGCCTCACGACGGCGATCATCGTCGACCAGGAGCGGATGGGCTCGAACCCCCGCTCGACGGTCGGCACCGCGACCGACGCGAACGCGATGCTACGAATCCTGTTCAGCCGCTTGGGAGATCCGCACATCGGCTCCCAGCAGGCGTACTCGTTCAATGTCGCCTCGGTCTCCGGTGCGGGCGCGATCACCGTCGAACGCGGCGACGCGACGAGCAAGGAGCGGCGCAGCTTCAGCGTCGTCGGCGGGATGTGCCCGCGGTGCGAGGGGATGGGGTCGGTCACCGACTTCGACCTCACCGCGCTGTACGACGCGTCGCTCTCGCTCAACGAGGGCGCGCTGACCATCCCGGGCTACAGCATGGACGGCTGGTACGGCCGGATCTTCCGCAGCTGCGGGTTCTTCGACCCGGACAAGCCGATCGCCCGGTACACCAAGCGGGAACGCCACGACCTGCTGTACAAGGAGCCGACCAAGATCAAGGTCGAGGGCATCAACCTCACCTACGAGGGCCTGATCCCGAAGATCCAGAAGTCGATGCTCGCCAAGGACGTCGACGCGATGCAGCCGCACATCCGGGCGTTCGTGGAGCGGGCCGTCACCTTCACGGTGTGCCCGGAGTGCGACGGCACCCGGCTCAGCGCGCTGGCCCGCTCGTCGAAGATCGAGGGACTGAGCATCGCCGACGTCTGTGCGATGCAGATCAGCGACCTCGCGCAGTGGGTCGGCACACTCAAGGAGCCGTCGGTCGCGCCGCTGCTCGCCGGCCTGCAGCACCTACTCGACTCGTTCGCCGAGATCGGGCTCGGGTACCTCTCCCTCGACCGGCCGGCGGGCACGTTGTCGGGTGGCGAGGCCCAGCGCACCAAGATGATCCGGCATCTCGGCTCGTCGTTGACCGACGTGACGTACGTGTTCGACGAGCCGACGATCGGGCTGCACCCGCACGACATCCAGCGGATGAACGAGCTGCTGATCCAGCTGCGCGACAAGGGAAACACCGTGCTCGTCGTGGAGCACAAGCCCGAAGCGATCGCCATCGCCGACCATGTCGTCGACCTCGGACCCGGCGCGGGAACGGCCGGCGGCACGGTCTGTTTCGAGGGGACGGTCGCCGGTCTGCGGAAGAGCGACACGGTCACCGGCAGGCACCTCGACGACCGAGCGTCGCTCAAGGCGTCCGTGCGCGTTTCGAACGGCGCGCTCGAGGTGCGCGGGGCCGACACCCACAACCTGCAGAAGGTCGACGTCGACATCCCCCTCGGCGTGCTCGTCGTCC
>DASTNV010000170.1:0-7660 GCA_035762725.1 Lapillicoccus sp.
CGCGTCCAGCGTGGTCAACGCCACCGAGGCGACGACCGGCGCACTTGCCTCCCCCGGCGCCCACAGTGCCCGGCCGACGAGCGCGCCGATCACGAGGCACGCCGCCGCCGCGGCCACCAACCACCAGGAGGGCCGGCGTCGCTGCCGAGCCGCTGCCACCGACGGGGCCGCAGGCTCCGCCGGCTCCGGAACCACCTCGCGCGCCACCGGCTCCTGCGTCGACGCCACAATTCGGTCCCACACCGCCGGACCGGGGTCGACCCGGTGCGGAACTCGCATACCGGCCTCCTCGCGGAGCAGGCCATGAACCTGGACCAGCTCCGCCACCTCCTGCGAGCAGACCGGGCAGGAGGCGACATGGGCCTGGTCCTCCGGGCTGATGTCGGGGTCGCCGAGGGCGATCGCCGCGAGGACGTCGTCGCTCACGTGGCTCATCGCTCTCCCCCTTCCCAACCCTCGACCAGCTCGCGGCGCAGCTGGAGCAACCCCCGTCGCATGTGGCTCTTGACGGTGCCCAGCGGCATGTCGAGCCGGGCCGCGATGTCCTCCTGGGTCCGGTCCTCGACGTACGCCAGACGAAGCACCGACCGCCGCGGTTCCGACAGGCCCTCGACGGCCTCCCGCAGCAGGACCCGGTCGACCAGCCGGTCCACCGACTCGCCGTCGACCTGAGGCGGCGTGTTGGCCGCGACGGCCTGCGAGTTCCGCGTCGCCCGCGCCCGGCGGGCGTACTCGTCGGCCACGCGGCGCCGAGCGATGCCGATCAGCCAGGCCGGCAGCGCCGACTCCGACGGCCGCAGGGTGCCGCGACTCTGCCACGCGGACACGAACACCTGCTGCGTGACGTCCTCCGCGTCCTGGCGGCTACCGAGGGCCCGCGTCGCGATCCCCATGACCAGCGGTCCCCATAGCCGGTAGCACTCGGACAGCGCCTCGCGAGAGCCGTCCGCCAAGGCCTCGGCCAGGGCGCGCGTGTCCCGCGCGGTCTGGGTGTCGGCCCGCTCGATGTCGGTCATTGCGGCTCACCATAGGTCACTCCCGGTCCGCGATCACGACGAGATTCTGGGTGTACCCCGAACCCGTCACGTAGTCGCCGGTGCACGTGACCAGATGCAGCCGTCGCGGCCCGGACACGGCGAACAGCTCGTCCGGGTCCACGCGCTGCTTGTCGACCCGAACCACCTCAGTGACCCGGTATGCGTGTCGCTCGCTCCCGACGAACACCTCCACGGTGTCTCCGGCCCGCGCCGAGCCCAGCCGCACGAACGGGCCGATCCCCGTCTTGCTGTCGACGTGGGCCGCCAGCACGGTGGCACCGGCCGGATCGTCGGGAGCGCTGCCGAACCGGTACCACCCGGCCACCGACGGGCTCGCCGGCAACGCCATCTCGCCGTCCGGCAGAACGCCCTGCGGCTCCACCGGCATGTCGATGCCCAACCGGGCCACGACCACCCGGGTCGGCGGCTCGGCCGCGGCGGCCGGCGAGGTGGTGGCCACCCGCAGCGACGGCAGGCTCGACTCCGGCTCGACCGGAGTCGCCGTCGATGCGGTGACCGAAGGGGTGGGCGCCAACTCCAGCCGCGAGGCCACGGCGTCCGCGCTCGGCGTCTCCCGCGGCCAGACCGCCACCGCTGTGAGGGCACCCCCGACCATGACGGCCGCCACCACGGCGACCGTCTTGGCCCAGGGGAACCGGCTCATGGGTGGGTCAGCCGGCCGCCCGGCGGCGGGTCACCACCAGGGCGAACCCCCCGGCCGCCGCCCCGCCCAGCGCCACCGCCAGCCAGGGGGTCCCGTCAGCGGCCTGTCCACCGCTACCCGCGTTGACCCCGCCCGGCGCGGAGTGCATGCCGGAGATGGTCTGGACCGCGAGCTTGAGGCTGTTCTGGCTCGCGCTGCCCCACGCATACACGATCGTGCTGGTGCCCTCCTTGAGGGTGAGGTCGGCCGGGCCGATCGCGACCGTCGTCGTGCCGGCGAGCACGACATCGGCCTTGACCGTGCCGGCGTTGGTGACGAGCGACTTCTCGTTCGGGTTGGTGAGGTTGGTGATCACGGCGGTTCCGCCGGCCCGGACGTCGACGGCGGGCGCCGCCGCATCGTGGCGGACGGTCAGCCGGGCCTTGCCGGCGGGCACCGCGGAGACGTCGTTGACGTACGGCGTCAGCTTCGGTGCACCACTGGCGTCCAGGTGGGCCACCACCGTGATGTTCGCCCCGGCGGGGACGTTGACGCCGTTGGCCTCGAGCACGGCAGCCGCGCCGCAGCCGCTGTTGGCGGCGGTCAGCTTGAGGTCGTAGGACCCGGCCGGCAGGCTCTGGGGGTCGGTGAGGGTACCCGGCTGGAAGTTGGTCAACAGGGCCTTGCCGTTGGCACAGACGTCCACCGGCGTGTTGGGTACGGCGTGCAGAACCGAGACCATCGCGGTCCCGGCGGCCTGCGCCGAGCTGGGCGCCGCGAGGGCGACGCCGACGGAGGCGCCCGTGGCAAGAGCCACGACGCCGAGGGCACGAACGAAACGCATGGAGACTCCTCGTGGTGGGTCGACCGGCGACGTGGCCCACTCCACGCACGGGGATTGCGGTCCCCGGATAGCCGCTGTGTCCTCTACTTCCGCTCCCGGCCGCCTCCCGGATGCACCCGATCTCGCGGCCTAGACTGGCGAAATGGCGTCGCCGGTGCCGCACACCGACACCCCGGCGACCGTCCCGGTCGGTGACCCGGGTGAGGCAGCGCGCCGGTTCCGACGGTTCGTCATCCTCGACCTCGTGGCTGCCTCGGCGGGCATCCTCGCCATCATCGGCATCCTCGTCGTGGTCCGCACACCCCTGGCCTGGCCGATGCTGGTCGCCACGGTTCTCTGCGTCGGGTTGCTGCTCTGGGCGCTCCCCCTCTACCGCTCGGGACGGGTCGACGCCGCCGTCCTCCTCGTCTGCACGACGTTCTGGATCCAGCTCGTCGTCGCTCCCCTCATCGTCCCGTCGTTGTTCGGCGGCATCGCCGTCCTCACCGTGTTTCCCGTGCTCTTCGCGATCCCCTACGTCCGGCGGCGCACGCTGTGGCTCATCTCCGTGGCCACGGCGGTCGCCGCCGTGGTCGCCATCGTGCTCGCGATGCGGGCCGTCGTACCGGTCGTCTCCGGGCTGCCGACCGACTTGATCCGGGCGGTGTTCTTCGGCGTGTCGGTCGCCTTTCTCGGGCTCGGACTGACCGTTCTGTATGCGTACTCCGGTCGCCTCTCCGAGGTGGTCGAGGGGCTCCGCAAGGCGAACGCCGAGCTGCACCAGTCCGAGCAGTCACTGGAGCAGAAGGTCGCCGACCGCACGGCCGAGCTGGAACGGTCCCGCGCGGAGACCGCTCGGGCGCGGGACGAGGCGGTCGGCCTCAGCCACGAGCTGGCCGCCGTCCTCGACAACCTCGGCGAGGGTCTCCTGGTCATCGGCCCCGACGGGCACGTCGAGCGGGTCAACCGGCGGCTCGAGGAGATGCTGGCGCGACCGTCCGGCACGCTGCTGCACCAAGCGGCCACCGAGGTGCTCCCGGAGCTGGCGGGGATCGGCTCGTCGATGGCCGCGACCCGCGAGATTCCGTTGGCGGACGGGCGGATCGGCCGCGCCGTGGCCAGTGGGATCGTCGACCGGGCGACCGGTACGTCACGCGGCACGGTGATCCTGGTCCGCGACATCACCGTCGAGCGCGAGGTCGACCGGATGAAGACCGACTTCATCTCGACGGTCTCGCACGAGCTGAGGACGCCGCTCACCTCGATCCTCGGCTTCACCAAGATCATCGCGAAGCGGCTCGACGAGCGGGTATACCCCGCGGTCGACGCACCCGACCGCGTCACCGAACGGGCCATGACCCAGGTGCGCGGCAACCTCGACATCATCGTCACCGAGGGTGAGCGGCTGACCGCCCTCATCAACGACCTGCTCGACCTGGCCAAGATGGAGGCCGGCCGGGTCGAGTGGCGTGACGAGGAGGTCGACCTCGACGGCGTGGTCCGGCAGGTGAGTGCCATCGTCGAACCGCTCTTCGCCGAAAAGGATCTCCCCCTTCACGTCGAGCTGGAACCCGGCCTCCCGGTCATCCGCGGCGACCGGCACCGACTCGAGCAGGTCGTCATCAACCTGCTCTCCAACGCCTGCAAGTTCACCGACACCGGCTCGGTGACGGTACGAACGACGCACGACCCGGCCGACGTGGTTCTCGCCATCACCGACACGGGGCCGGGCATCGCGCCGGACGACCGCGGCGACCTGTTCGTTCGGTTCAAGCAGGTCGGCGACACCCTGACCGGCAAGCCGCAGGGCACCGGCCTCGGCCTGCCGATCTGCAAGGAGATCGTCGAGCACCACGGCGGGCACATCGACGTCGACAGCGAGATCGGCTGCGGCACGACGTTCTCGGTCACGCTGCCCCGGCCGATCGCCCAGACGACGACCGAGGTGACGACGCCGGTGCTGGACGCCCGCACGCTGCTGCGCGACCTCCGGCAGAGCATCGGCGCCCGCCACGCCGACAGCCCGCCGCACATCCTCGTCGTCGACGACCACCAGCCGGTCCGCCAGCTGCTCCGCCAGGAGCTGGAGGGTCACGGCTACGTCGTCCACGAGGCGGTGGACGGTCACGAGGGCATCCGGATGGCCCGCGCCCTCGGCCCCGACCTGGTCACGCTCGACGTGATGATGCCCGACGTCAACGGCTTCGACGTGGCGGCGGCGCTGCGCCAGGACCCGGCGACGATGCGGATCCCGATCATGGTCATCTCCGTGGTCCACGACGAGGGCCGGGCACAGTCGGTCGGCGTCGACAGCTACCTCACCAAGCCGATCGACGGGGCCGACCTCGTCGCGCACGTCGAGGCGCTGCTGGCCCACGGCGGCCCGCACCGGACTGTCGTCGTCGCCGACCCGGACGCGGCGATGCGCGAGAAACTCCGCGCGGCGCTCGCCGACCAGGGCTGGTCGGTCACCACCGCCCCCGACTCCGCGGTCGCGCTCGAGGTCAGCCGCGACCGGCCGCCCGACGTCGTCATCGCCCGGGTCGACCCGTCCCAACCCTCGTTCCTGGTCGACGCCCTGCGCGCCGACCCCGTCACCAAGTCCGTCGTCGTCGTCCTCTTCGAGTGAGGTACCTGTGCCTGAGCCGTCCCGCAAGATCCTCATCGTCGACGACGAGGCGCACATCCGCGCGCTGCTCGAACAGACCTTCGAGGACCTCGAGGACGACGGCGTCGAGCTGCTCACCGCCGCCGACGGCGAGGCCGCGCTGGCCCTGGTCGCCGACGAGCGGCCGGACCTCGTCTTCCTCGACGTGATGATGCCGAAGATGAACGGCTACGAGGTATGCCGCGCCGTCCGGTCCGACCTCGGCCTCACCGACGTCACGCTTGTTCTGCTCACCGCGAAGGGCCAGGACGCCGACCGGGAGCGCGGGATCGCGGTCGGTGCCGACGAGTTCCGCACCAAGCCGTTCGACCCCGACGACCTGCTCGCCCTGGCTCGGGCCCGGTTGGGTGTCGACGAGGACCGTTGATGCCCAAGGACGTTCGCCTCAAACGACTGCTGCGCCGCGACGACGTCGCCGCGGTTCTCGCCGCCGTCTCCGACGGTGACGCGACGGTGCGGGACGCCAAGGGCCATCGCCTGGCGGGACCGGACCTGGACGGCGGCACGGTCCCGGTCACCCGGCCGGACGGCACCGTCGCCGGCACTGTCGCCGGGCCGCGCGCCGACGCCACGGCCGCGGCGCTGACCGCGCTCGTCGCCCTCGAGTCGGAGCGGCGCGAGATCGCCGACGAGGTCCTCGAGATGTACCGCGAGGTCAACCTTCTTTATGCGTTGGGCGAGGTCCTCGCCACGGCCACCAACCGCGCCGACCTGGCCTCCCGCACGCTCCTCGAGGCGACCCGCAACGTGCCCGTCGACGCCGGCTGGGTGGTCGTCGACGACGGCGCCCAAACCGTCGAGGCGAGTCGGGGGCCCGAGGGAGCGACCCGCATACCAGCCGACCTGACCCGGCTGCGGATCGAGGACGACGACGCCGGCGCCCTGGTGGTGGCCCCGCTCGCGTTCCGGGGCAGCCAGCGCGGGGCGATCGTGCTCTACCGGGCGTCGGAACCGTTCGCCGCCGGCGACCTCAAGCTGACCGGTGCGGTCGCGGCGCAGTGCGCCGGACTCCTCGAACGCGTCATTCACGAGGAGGAACGCGCTCGCGCGGCCGCCGAGCGGGAGGAGGCGTTGCGGCGCCAGCTGGACCAGCTGCGGATCGAGCTGGACCACGAGCGGCAGGCGGAGCAGGTCGGGAAGGTGACCGAGACCGACTACTTCGGCGGTCTGCGGGCGCAGGCGTCGGACCTGCGCCGGATCATCGGCGAGCGCCCCCTCTGACCCGAGGCAGCCGCAGCTCCAGGGTCTTCGCCGCTCCCTGGTCGAGCTGCAGGTCCACCGCTCCGTTACGGACGTCCTGAGGGACGTCGCCGCCAGGGCCGCGCAGCGTTGCGGTGACGGCCAGCACCTCCGACTCTCCACCGGCGTCGACCTGGTGGGCCCAGGCCCGGACCTCGGGCACGTCGAGGGGCGCCAACGGGACATCGACGAGCCGCTCCCCCGGCGGCAGGTTCTCGTGGCGGACGGTGCTCCCCCGGGAGACCACGTGCAAGTGGTCGCGCCCCGACTCCTCGTTCCGGCGGACCTCGACGACGGCCCGAGGCCGCAGCGCTCCGGACCGAAGCATGATGACGGTCACGACGACGACGAGGATCACCACGGTCGCGGCGACCAGCCGCTGGATCACTGACGGCCACAGCCAGATGTAGATCACCTCGGTGGCCATGAAGGCCAGGAAGGTGAGCGTGGCCACGACCGGGTTCCCCATCCACCGCCAGAACAGCGACGGCTCGTAGTCACCCCGTCGGCGGCTGGACTCCATCATGAGAACCGGGAAGACGCCGCCCATCAGCGGACCGGTGAGCGCTCCGACGACGCCCATCGACCCGGTGAACGAGGCCGACTTGGTGATGATGAGCAGCTCGGCGAGCAGGAAGATCGAGCCGATCAGCGCCAGGCCCAGCAGCCGCGCCAACCGGCGGCGGTGCACCAACCGCTCCGCGACGAGGTTGTAGAGGCCGAGCGACAGGTGCACGGTGCCCATCCCGACCGCGAGGAACACGAAGACGAACCCCACGACGGTGGCGGCGCCGCCGGCCTCCTCCGCGAGCGGGACGAGCGCGGTGCCTTGTTCCTCGGCGAGCCGGGAGGCCGGGACCGCCGCCCCGATCGCGAAGACCCAGAGGCTGTACAGCGCGATCACGGTGAGCATCGCGGCGACACTCCCTCGCATCAGGGACTTGCCGCCGGGGTCCCGCCGCAGCACGACCTGCGCGGCGTTGCCGACCGATGTGTGGCCGTAGAAGCACAGCAGCACGACCCCGAACGCCACACCCACGACACTCGGGTCGAACGACGAGCTGCCGGGGATCGCCGCATGCCGCACGGTGTCCGCCTCGAGGACGGTGAGCGCGAGGATGACGAGGATGACGATGGCGACGATGTTGCAGAACCCGACGAACAGGGCCGAGGCGATCGTCGCATCGAGCCGTTTCCGGAAGACCAGGGCGATGTTCACGGCGAAGAGAACCGCCGCCCATAGTGGGGCG
>DASTNV010000171.1:0-20967 GCA_035762725.1 Lapillicoccus sp.
TTCATCGACCGAACCCCGCCGTGGCTCAAGGACTTCGCCGTCTCGGCGTTCGGCACCAACGACAAGCTGGCCCTGTCGATCGGCATGACCGTCGTCCTGCTCGTCGTGTGTGCGCTCATCGGGGTGCTGGCCCGGACCCGCATACTCCTCGCCGGCGTCCTCCTCGGCATCGTGGGCTTGCTCGGCATGGCGGCCGTGATCTCTCGTCCCGACGCCTCGGCTCCGGACGTCCTGCCGACGCTCATCGGTACGGCGGTGGGCATCGACACCCTGGTCCGGCTGCGTCCACGCCCCAGCGACGACCTCAGCACCGGGACGTGGGGCGGGCTGACCCGCCGTCGGCTCATCGCGGGAGGGAGCGCCCTGGTCGCGGGCTTCCTCGGCGCCCGGCTGGACGGCGGGCGCGGCTCGGCCCGAGAGGCGCGGGCCGACACGGTGATCCCGGCGCCGACGGTCACGCCGTCCATCGACGGCTCGTCGGTCGCGGTCGAGGGCGTCACTCCGTACATCGTCCCGAACGAGGACTTCTACCGGATCGACACGGCGTTCGTGGTGCCGCAGCTCGACACCGCGACCTGGTCGCTGCGGGTGTGGGGCGAGGTCGAGCAGGAGGTGACGATCGACTGGGACACGCTTCTCAAGCAGAAGCTCGAGCAGCACCTCGTCACGCTTACCTGTGTCTCCAACGAGGTCGGCGGCGATCTCGCCGGCAACGCCCTCTGGACCGGTTGGCCGGTGCGGAACCTGCTCGCCATGGCCAAGCCCAAGGCCGGTGCCGACATGGTCCTGTCCCGCAGCAGCGACGGGTTCACCGCGGGTACCCCCATCGAGGCGCTCACCGATGACCGCAACGCGCTCATCGCCGTGGCGATGAACGGGCAGCCGCTGCCGTTCGAGCACGGGTTCCCGGTTCGGCTGGTGGTGCCGGGGCTCTACGGCTACGTCTCGGCGACCAAGTGGCTCACCGAGCTCAAGGTGACCCGGTTCTCGGCCGACCAGGGCTACTGGACACCGCGCGGCTGGTCGGCCAAGGGTCCGATCAAGACCGCATCGCGGATCGACGTGCCGCGGGCCGGCCGCGGGGTCAAGGCCGGGACGGTCGCCGTGGCCGGGGTCGCCTGGGCTCAGCACCGCGGCATCACCAAGGTCGAGGTCCAGGTGGACGACGGACCGTGGCAGCCGGCCACCCTCGCCGCGGAGCCGACGGTGGACTCATGGCGGCAGTGGGTGCTGATGTGGGCGGCGACCCCTGGCACGCATACGCTCCGGGTCCGCGCGACCGATGCGACCGGCACCACGCAGACCGAGCAGGAGGCGCCGCCCGCCCCGGACGGCGCGACCGGCTGGCACACCGTGCAGGTGGACGTCTCCTAGCGCCCCGGCTTCGTAGACTGTCCGGCGCAAGCGCGACTGGGTTTAATGTCCGCTCACGCGGAAGTGTTGGATGTCCGCTATCGCGGAAGTGTTGGATGTCCGCTATCGCGGAAGTGGTGGAACTGGTAGACACGCAGGATTTAGGTTCCTGTGCCTTGGCGTGCGGGTTCGAGTCCCGCCTTCCGCACCAGCAGGCCGGTATGCCGCAACAGCCCGGCCGCGACTAGGTTGGAGCCGTGACGACCACTCTCAAGCCCGGCGACGCGGCCCCCGACTTCACCCTCGCGAACGACAAGGGCGAGAACGTGACGCTGTCCGACCTCAAGGGCCAGCGCGTCATCGTGTACTTCTACCCCGCCGCGATGACCCCCGGGTGCACCACGGAGGCGTGCGACTTCTCCGACTCCATCGACGCCCTCCACGCCCGTGGCGTCGAGGTCCTGGGGATCAGCCCGGACAAGCCGGAGAAGCTGGCCAAGTTCCGTGAGCGCGACGGGCTGACCATCACCCTGCTGTCCGACCCGGACCGGCACGTCCACGAGGCATACGGCGCCTACGGCGAGAAGAAGCTCTACGGCAAGACCGTCGAAGGCGTGATCCGGTCGACGTTTGTCGTGGACGAGGAGGGGAAGGTCTCCGACGCGCGCTACAACGTCAAGGCCACCGGTCACGTTGCCAAGCTGCGCAAGGACCTCGGTCTGTAGGGTTTGCCCACCACCACGATCGCGCGAAGAGGAGACCGGATGAGCAGCTCGACCCCGGCCATCCCTGCTCCGCCGACGCCCGAGATGGTGGCGCTCGAGGCGGAGCTCGCCGAGCGCCGCGCCCACCTCAGCACCACCATCGACGAGCTGGTCACCCGGCTGAGTCCCAAGGAGATCGTCCGGCGGAAGGTCGATTCGGTACGGATCAGCATCGCGGAGGCGACGCATACCCCCGACGGGCAGATCCGCACCGAGCTGGTGGCCGCCGTCCTCGGCGCGACCGCGGTGATCTTCCTCGGCGCCGGTCTGCTGCGCCGCAACCGCGGCTGACGCCGGCCGTGTCCGGCAAGCGGGCCAAGGCCGGCGACGGCCTGCCCATCCGGATGCTGCACGACCGGGTCCTCGTGGCGCTGGAGAGCGAGGGCGAGCGCAAGTCCGGCAGCGGCATCCTCATCCCCGCGACGGCCTCGATGGGCAAGCACCTCTCGTGGGCCGAGGTCGTCGCCACCGGACCGTCGGTGCGCCAGGTCGAGGTCGGCGATCGCGTGTTGTTCGACGCCGAGGATCGACACGAGGTCGAGCTCCAGTCCAAGGACTACGTGCTCCTGAGGGAGCGCGACATCCACGCCATCGCGGCGCGCCGCGTCGAGGAGGACGGCGCGACCGGGCTGTACCTGTGACCCGTCCCAGCGGTCCTAGCCTCGCCAGCCGGCTGGTCCGGTATGCGCCGAGCATCCGCCGCGCGCACGAGCAGTACGCGTCCGGGTCCGGGACCCGGGCGGCGATGGTCGCGCTGCGGTCCGGGCCGCCGACCTACGCCCCGCCCTCCCGGTGGGGCTGGCGGGTCGACGTCGTCGCGGGGGTGAGCCCCGACGGCTGGCCGCTCTACGTGGTCGCGCCGCGCGGTGGCCGCCCCGAGGGGCGGGTCCTGTTCCTCCACGGCGGCGCGTACTTCCGGGAGATGCGCGACTGGCACTGGCGGTTCGTCGAGCGGCTGGTCCGCGACACGAACGTGTCCGCCCTCGTCCCCATCTACCCGTTGGCTCCCGTCGGAACCGCGGACGCCGTCGTCCCGGCCGTCGTCGGGCTGGTGCACGACATGCTGCGGGCGCCCGACGGACCGGTCTTCCTCGTCGGCGACTCGGCGGGGGCGGGGATGGCCGTCGCCGTCGCGCAGGAGCTGGCCCGCACCGATCCCGGCGCTCTTGCCGGGCTCGTCCTCATTTCGCCCTGGGTCGACGTGGCGTGCGACGACCCAGGCGTCGTGGCGCGCGCGGAACGCGACCCATGGCTGCAGGCACCGGGACTGCGGGCCGCCGGAGACGCATACCGAGGACCGCTGCCCCCAGACCACCCATGGGTGAGCCCGATCCACGGTCCGCTGGCCGAGCTGCCGCGAATGCTCGTCGTCAGCGGTACCGACGACATCCTCAACGCCGACGCGCACCGGTTCGTCGACGCGGTCGCCGCAGCCGATGGTGACGTCGAGCTCGTCGAGGGGCCGGCAATGATCCACGACTACCCACTGCACCCAACGCCCGAAGGGCGCGCGGCCCGAGCCCACATCGCCGACTGGTTGCGGGCCGTTACTAAATCGTGATTGTCAGAAATCTCCAAGGCTGGGGCCAGGTTTGTTTCAGTGTTCCCGGCCTATCGGCCATCCGGATTTCTTGTGGTTCCGCCGGGGGCGGGCCACCTTCCAGGAGGCTCTCCTTTCGATGCGTCGAACCCTGAAACCCGTTCTCGGCGCACTCACCGCGCTCGCGACCGTCACCGCCATGAGCGGGCTGGTCGCGAGCTCCGCGAGTGCCGCAAACACCGGCGACCCCGGTGACGCCACCATCACCCTCGACCTCAACGACAGCGCCGCCGGCGGCACGTACGAGGAGACCTTCAAGCGCGTGTATGCCGGCGTCGCCCCGAGCGGCACGCCGGTCTACATCTACGTGCCCGCCGCATACACGCTCGGTTCCGTCCCGACCGGCGTCCGCAGTCTGGACCCGGCGGTCGACTGGAACACCGCCGACGACTTCACCCCGTGCGCCGACAAGACGGCGTCCGACTACGTCCTGACGCAGGCGCAGATCAACGTCCTCGGCAACGAGCTGTCGCAGCACATCCTCGCCGTCGACGAGGCGCACTACGGGCAGGTGGGTCTGGCTGACCCGAGCGACCCGGGCAGCGACGCCATGGTCATGGTCGTCTACGACCTGCACGACGCGGGGATGTACGACTGCGCCGAGACGACGTACACCGCGGGCTACTTCGCCCCGGAGTACATCGACGAGGCCGGCATGAACGTCATCGCGGTCGACGCGTTCGACTGGGCGAACCGGATCGGCGACCAGTCGGCGAACCCCGACGGGCAGTCCGAGCTCTACGAGGGCGTCGTCGCCCACGAGCTGGAGCACCTCCTCCACAACTACAGCGACCCGGGCGAGCTGTCCTGGGTCGACGAGGGCCTCGCGGACTTCGCGATCTTCCTCAACGGCTACGACATCGGCGGGTCGCACCTGACCTACCAGCAGGTCTTCCACCGCGAGACGTCGCTGACCCGCTGGGGCGGCGGCCTCGAGAACTACGGTGCCTCGTTCACCTACTTCCTCTACCTGTGGGAGCAGGCCGGCGGCAACGGGTCCGGCGACCACAACGGTGCGGCCGCCGGCCTCGGGACGTACGACCCCGACTTCCAGTACGACGCCCAGGCTGGTGACCTCCTGATCAAGCTGATCTTCCAGAACCAGGCCGATGGCATGGCCGGTGTGGATGCGGCGATCAAGGCCTTCAACGCCCAGACCGGCGCCAACCTTCGCGACGCCAAGGCGCTGTTCAAGGACTGGGCGCTGGCGGTCTACGCCGACACCGACACCGGCAGCATCCTCGACCTGCGCAACGTCGACTTCGGTGACCCGGACTTCACCAGCTGGACGATCGACATCGCCAACGACGAGTTCTACAAGAAGCGGGGCCAGTACAACGGGGCCACCCCTGAGGGCCGCTTCCAGCACTCGCCCAAGGTGCCCGCCCAGTCGGCGCTGCCGTTCGGCGTCTCGTACGAGACGTTCCGCAACCCCGGCCCCACGTTCCGGCTCGACTTCACCGCGCCGGCCACGTCGCGGGTCGTGCCGCACAGCGAGCCGAACCACTGGTATGCGGGGTACGCCAGCCAGTCCGACCATGTTCTCGGGGTCGACAGCGCTGTCTCGGGTGGCCAGGTGCTCGACTTCTGGACCTGGTACTTCATCGAGGACGGCTGGGACTACGGCTTCGTCGAGGCGCTCGTGAACGGCCAGTGGGTGACCGTGCCCCTGACCAACGACGCCGGGGCGACGGTCACGACGAACACCAACCCGCACGACAACAACACCGAGGGCAACGGCCTCACCGGAACGTCGGGCGGCACGTACTTCGTCGACAACCCGACCTACATCCACCTGCAGGGCACCCTCCCGACGGGGACGACGGACGTCCGGTTCCGCTACTCGACCGACGCCGCATACCTCGACACCGGCTGGTTCGTCGACGACGTCCGCGTCGCCGGTGCTGCGGCCACGGTGTCGTCGGAGTCGGGCTGGTTCCTCAGCAACGGGGCGCAGAACAACGACTGGAGCGTCCAGCTGCTGTCGAAGTGCGACCTGACGCCGGGGACGACGATCCAGGGCGAGACCTTCGTCCAGTCGGACGGGTACTACGTCTACCGGCTGTCTGGTGCACAGCTCTCCCAGCAGTTCACCAAGTGCTCGACGCAGGACTCGTTCACCGCGGTGATCTCGAACCTGCCGAGCGGCGACCTGGACGTGCTCGACGCGCCGTACACCTTCCGGGTCACCAACACCGCCGCCAAGGGGCAGAAAGGCTGACCCGGGCGAGGTGACTCGCTGACCGCGCGAGGTCGGGCCACGTGGTGGGGTCCGGCCTCGCGCTCCGCCCGCGGGGACCTGGCTTGACGATCGGGTGGGATCGTCCTGGTGTGGACCGGGACGATCCCACCCGATCAGCGCCCGAACGCCGAAGGCCCCGGGAAACCGGGGCCTTCGCGAGGTGGTGCGCCGCCAGGGATTCGAACCCCGAACCCAGTGATTAAGAGTCACTTGCTCTGCCATTGAGCTAGCGGCGCAGCGAGGGTCGAGGTTACACCAGGAGCGCGGCCCTCATGAAATCCGTTGCCGGTCCTTGCTGTCCGACGTCGGGGGCTCTGTGGCCCGCGCTCGCCGACGGTGTTCGTAGACCAGCAGGGCGAATCCGCCCAGCAGAAGGACGCCGGCGGTGATGAGCCCAGGTAGATGGTCCGGATGCCCGATCGTCGTCGGCTGGGTCTGCGGGGTCTTGTAGGAGGGCGTGACCCGTGGGGTGGCGACCGGGGCACCGGCGGCCCCTCCCGCCACGGAGAAGGTCGACTGGCCCGGCACGCGGTGCCCGTCCTCCCCGGTGACCTGCCACCGCAGCTGGTATGCGCCGGGTCCGGTCTGTCCGGTCACCGGGACGGTGACGACCGTGCCCTCGGTGGCGGGTGGTCCGGTCTCGACCTGGACGCCGTCGCGGGTCAGGGCGACCTGCACGAACGCCGCGCTGATCGTGCCGTCGAAGGTGAGTCGGATCTGGGTGGGTGCCGACGACAGCTGCTCGCCGTCCGCCGGTGACACCGAGACGAGGCTGGCGTGGGCCGGCACGGCAGCCTGCGCGGGCCGGGCCTGGACCACGGTCGCGAGTAGCGCGAGCACGACGCCGGCGACGAGAACGACGGCGAGGACCAAGGCGACGACGCGGTTGCGCCGGTCCTTCCCCGCATACATGCCGTGCATTCTCGCCCATCGCGGCGGCGGTCCAGGGCACCGCCACGGCTCGGGTAGCATGGTGCGCCGCTGCGCCGGAGACGGTGCCGCGCACGGTGGGTGTAGCTCAGCTGGTAGAGCACCTGGTTGTGGTCCAGGGGGTCGCGGGTTCAAGTCCCGTCACTCACCCCGATGTGGCCTGCACGCTGCGGCGTGCAGGCCACACTGCTGTCGGGTCAGCCCTCGCTGGCGCCGATGATGTGTCGAGCCGCGATGGTGCGCGACGTGACGCTGTCGGGGCCGGGCGGAGCCACGAACACGGCGTCACGGTAGTAGCGCAGCTCGGCGATCGACTCCCGGATGTCGGCCAGCGCCCGGTGCCCGCCCGACTTGGCAGGAGCGTTGAAGTAGACCCGGGGGTACCACCGACGCGACAGCTCCTTGATCGAGCTGACGTCGATGATCCGGTAGTGCAGCCAGGCCTCGAGGTCGGGCATGTCTCGGGTGAGGAACCCGCGGTCGGTCGCCACGGTGTTACCGCCGAGCGGCGCCTTTCTCGGCTCGGGCACCCACTCGCGCACGTAGGCGAGCACCTGCTCCTGGGCCAGCTCCATGGTGGTGCCGGAGTCGAGGACCTCCAGCAGGCCCGACTTCGTGTGCATGTCGCGGACGAACGGGTCCATCTGGTCCAACGCGGCACCCGGCGGCTTGATGACGACGTCGACCCCGTCGCCCAGCTGGTTCAGCTCGAAGTCGGTCACCAGCGCCGCCACCTCGATGAGGGCGTCATCGGTGAGGGACAGCCCGGTCATCTCGCAGTCGATCCACACGATGCGGTCGGTGGTGGCGCGGCTCGGAGGGCTGACCGGGGTCGCCGGGCTCTCTGGGCTGCTCACGGGTGTCACCCTAAGCCGCGGGCCAGCCTTGTCGCCCGGCAATCCCCAGGCGCCGACGGCCCGCGTCTGCAATAGCCTGCCGTGCATGTCCCAGGGCGCTCAGAGCATGCCTCCGATCGCGCCGCACCCGAACCCCACTGCCCGGCCGCGGCTGCGCACCGTGATCATCGCCGGCCTCGTGGCGACCGGTTTCCTCCTCAGCGCAGCGGTCTTGGCCGTCGAGTTCGAGACCGGGCTGGGCCTCCAGGTCACCCTGCTCGCGGCGCTGTTCGCCGCTATCCCGTTGCTCGTCGTCGTCCCGACGTTCCTCTGGCTGGACCGGTACGAGGCCGAGCCCACGCGGCTGCTGGTGCTCGCCTTCGCCTGGGGGGCCATCTGCGCGCCCGCCGCTGCGCTGTTCCTCAACACCGGCATCGCCATCGCCATGCGGCTGGCCGGCGCAGAGGATCCCGACGTCGTCACGGCCGTGCTCGGCGCCCCCTTCATCGAGGAGGGGCTCAAGGGCTTCGGGGTGCTGCTCATCGTGCTGCTGCGGCGGCGCGAGTTCAACGGGGTGCTCGACGGCATCGTGTATGCCGGCATGGTCGGCGCCGGCTTCGCCTTCAGCGAGAACATCCTCTACCTGGGCCGCGAGTTCGTGGAGTACGGCCAGCAGGGCCTGACCGAGCTGTTCATCCTCCGCTGCATCATGGGCCCCTTCGCGCACCCGCTGTTCACGGCATTCACCGGCATCGGGCTCGGGCTCGCGGTCGCCGTCATGCGTCACCCCTGGAGCCGGGTGCTCGTCGCGCTCGGCGGGTACCTCGTCGCGGCGCTGCTGCACGGCATCTGGAACCTCTCGGCCGCCACCGGCCACCTCATCGGTGCCTACGTCCTCTTCCAGGTGCCGCTCTTCCTCTGCTTCATCGCGCTCATCATCGGGTTGCGGTACCGCGAGGGACGGCTCATCCGCACCTACCTGAGCCAGTACGCCGATGCCGGCTGGCTGAGCCACCAGGAGGTGGCGATGCTGTCGTCGATCCCGGCCCGGCGGCAGGCGCGGGTGTGGGCCAACCAGCAGGGCGGTCGGCCCGCCGTCGCCTCGATGCGGGCCTTCCAGGACGAAGCCAGCGACCTCGCGCTGCTCCGCGCCCGGATGGTGCGGGGGACCGCGGAGCGGGACGCTGCCGCCCACGAACGGACTCTGCTGGAGGCCCTCGTCACCCATCGCCGGGCGTTCGTCGGTCAGCTCGCATACTGACCGTTCGGGTTAGCCGTCCGCGCGCTCCCGAGGGACTCGGCCACCTACACTTGCCTCGGCTCGGGCGTAGGTCCGCGGCCACGATCGACAGACACGCCCACGGCCCTCGTAGCACAACGGATAGTGCAGCGGCCTTCTAATCCGCAGGTTGCAGGTTCGAGTCCTGCCGGGGGCACGAAAGTCGAACGGAGTGAGACTGCGGGCCGCCGGCAGAAGTCAAAAGGTGTCTCGAACGAATGTGAGAGCACCGACGGGGGCACGAAAGTCGAACGGAGTGGGAACGGCGGCAGGGGGCAGCCTGTCGGCCGGTGCGCGACGCATGCGTTGTCGCGCGTTGACGTGTGGTGACGCGCTTGAGCGCTCATTTGGATGCGGGCAAGACCCGGGAGAGGATTCTGGCGTGACTGTGACCGCCGCGCCGGAGACGCAGGACCTCCTGCCGGCCGTGACGTCGCTGCGCGACGAGGTCGGGACGACCCGGCTTCCGTTCGACCTGCCCGGGGTGGCTAACGCCGAGAGCGGACGCGCTGAGCTGCTCCGCCAGCTCGACGACTACATCCTTCCCCGGCTCGCGTCCCTCGACGCCCCCCTACTCGCCGTGGTCGGTGGGTCCACCGGGGCCGGCAAGTCCACCCTGGTCAACTCGCTGGTCGGATCCGTGGTCAGCGCGCCGGGCGTGCTGCGGCCGACCACCCGGTCGCCGGTACTGGTCCACCACCCCGACGACGAGCGCTGGTTCACGCCGGCCCGGATCCTGCCCGACCTGGCCCGCGCCAGCGGCGCCACGGCGGTCGAGGGCCGCGCGACGATGCAGCTGATCACGTCGTCAACCCTCCCGCCCGGGCTCGCCTTGCTCGACGCGCCCGACATCGACTCCGTCGTCCTCGGCAACCGCGCGCTCGCCCGGCAGCTGCTCGGGGCCGCGGACCTCTGGCTCTTCGTCACCACCGCGGCTCGGTATGCGGATGCGGTTCCCTGGGAGCTGCTGCGTCAGGCGTCGGAACGCGGGACGTCGGTCGCGGTCGTGCTCAACCGGGTGCCCAAGGGCTCGATCCCGGTCATCCGCGAACACCTCGCCTCGATGCTCAAGGACCAGGGCCTCGGGGCCGCGCCGATCTTCACGGTGGCCGAGTCGTCGTTGGACGACGACGGGATGCTCGCCCCGGACGAGGTGGCGCGGCTGCACTCGTGGCTATCGGCTCTGGCCAAGGACGCCCGGGCTCGGGCGCTTGTCGTCCGGCAGACGCTGACCGGCGCGCTGGACTCCCTCGAACCCCGGATCCAGACGCTGGTCGACGCCTCGGCGGCCCAGGTTGCCGCCCGAAACGCTCTCGAGAAGGCGGCCCGGACCGCGTACGCCGAGGCCACGACCGGCGTCGAAGGCGGCATGACCGACGGCTCGTTGCTGCGGGGTGAGGTCCTGGCCCGCTGGCAGGAGTTCGTCGGCACCGGCGAGTTCTTCCGGCAGGTCGAGTCGACCGTCGCCCGGGTGCGCGACCGGATCGTCGCCGGGTTCAAGGGGGAGCCGACACCGTCGGCTCACCTGGACGAGGCGCTGCATACCGGGGTCGCCGAGCTGATCCGAGCCGAGGGGCAGGGCGCCGCGACGACGACCTCCCGCTCCTGGCGGTCCCTGGCCGGCGGCTCGACGCTGCTTCAGGCGCACCCCGACCTGACCCGGATCTCCCCAGAGTTCGACCGGTCCGTCTCGTCCTTGGTCCACGACTGGCAGGGCGACGTCCTCGAGCTGGTCCGCAGCGAGGGCAAGGACCGCCGGACGACGGCGAAGATCACCGCGTACGGCGTCAACGCGGTGGGAACCGTCCTCATGCTCGTGACGTTTGCCTACACCGGAGGGATCACCGGCGCCGAGGTCGGCATCGCCGGCGGAACCGCCGTCCTCGGGCAGAAGCTGCTCGAGGCGATCTTCGGTGACCAGGCCGTGCGAACCATGGCCGCGAAGGCCAAGGAGGCCCTGCTGGACCGCGCCGAGGCCGCCTTCGCCCTGGAGCGAGACCGGTTCACCGCCGTCCTCGACGCCGTCGAGCTGCGAGCCGACCAGGCGAGGAACCTGGCCGCCGCCGCGGCGGCCGTGAGGGCGGCGCGGTGAGCCCGGTGCTCATGGGTAGGGCGAAGGTCAGCGTTCCCTCCGAGGAAGTGCTGCGTACCCAGGCCGAGGCGCTGGACGCCGCCCTCGTCAGCGGGGGCGAGCAGCTCGATGCGCAGTCGGCGTCAGCTGCGCGGGGCATCATCGCGAAGGTCGGCGAGCGGAGCGCGCTGGCTGGAGACCACACCGTCATCGCGCTGGCGGGGGCTACCGGAAGTGGCAAGTCCTCACTGTTCAATGCGCTCGCCGGCCGTGAGCTGGCCGAGATCGGCGCCCGGCGACCGACCACCTCGACGCCGTCCGCAGCGGTGTGGGGGGCCCATCCGGCTGGCGAGCTGCTCGACTGGCTGCAGGTCCCGAGGAGACACGGGGTGGCGACGGCCGATGAGCCCGAGGACATCGTCGGTTCCCTGGACGGGCTGGTCCTGCTCGACCTGCCCGACTTCGACTCGCGGGAGAGGTCTCACCGCGTCGAGGCCGAACGTGTTCTCGCGCTCTGCGACGTCTTCGTCTGGGTCACCGACCCGCAGAAGTATGCGGATGCGCTGCTTCACGACGAGTACGTCCGGCAGCTGTCGGGCCACTCCGCCGTCATGATCGTCGTGCTCAACCAGATCGACCGGCTCCTGTCGGACGCCGCCGTCGAGGCCTGCCGCGAGGACCTGCTGCGGCTGCTGAGCGCGGACGGCGTCGAGGGGGTTCTGGTTCTGACGACGTCGGTGGCGACCGGCGAGGGCATACCCGAGCTGCGCCAGCGGCTGGCCAACGCGGTCGCCGGCCACGAGGCGGCGCGACACCGGCTCTCGGCCGATCTCGCCGCCGTCGCAGGGCGGCTGCGCCGCGGGGTCGCCGACCGCGAGGCCTCGATCGAGGCGGCTGCCGACGACCGGCTCATCGACGCGCTGTCCCGGGCGTCCGGGGTACCCGTCGTCCTGAACGCGGTCGACGAGGACTACCGGCGCGAGGCACTCGGCCGGACCGGCTGGATCTTCACCCGCTGGGGCCGCAAGTTCCGTCCGGATCCGCTGCGCCGGCTGCGGCTCGACCGGGTCCCGTCACAGGTGCTCGAACAGGTCGACCCGCTCGACGTACGCGAGATCGTGGGCCGGTCGTCGATCCCAGCGCCGTCGGCCTCGGCGCGGTCAGCGGTCAAGCTCGCGGCGTTGTCGCTGACCGACCGGGCGGCCGAGGGGCTGCCGGTGCTCTGGGCGGAGGCGGTCTCCGATGCGGCTGCCCCGACCGACGACCGCCTCTACGAGCGGCTCGACCGCGTGGTCGTGACGACGCCGCTGCGGGGCAACCCGCCGATGTGGTGGAAGCTGGTGGGCTGGCTGCAGTGGGTGTTCGGGCTGGCCGCGGTGATCGGGGTCGTCTGGCTGGCCGCGCTCGCGGTGGTCGGTTGGCTGCAGCTGCCGCCGATCGACACTCCCAAGGTCGGACCGTTCCCGCTGCCGACGCTGTTGCTGCTCGGGGGGCTAGTGCTGGGTCTGCTCGGATCCTGGCTCGCTCGGGTGTTGGCCGGGGTGGGGGCGCGTCGAAGGGTGGCGCTCGTGCGTGGCCGGTTGCGCACGGCGATCACCGAGGTCGCGACCGAGCAGCTCGTCGAGCCGGTTCGAGTTGTGCTCGACCGGCACCGCACCACGCGCGAGCGACTGGAGGACGCGCGCTTGGCGTGACGTCGCGACCTCGTGGTGCGGGCTGCGTCGTCCACAGGCCCTGCGCGTTTCGTCCCGTCGTCCACAGCCAAGCGGTGGGGCCTGGCCGGGGGCCGGTTCGCCACCGATGCTCGGTGTCGAGGCGCCGTGGGGCGCCCGACCGAGAACGGGTGGAGGACCGAGGGATGAACGAGAGCTTCGTGACCGTGGTGGGCAACGTCGTCAGCGACCCGATCAGCCGGCCGACCAAGGTGGGCCGGCCGTTCGCCAGCCTGCGCATCGCGTCGACGACCCGGCGGTGGGACCCGGAGAAGCGGGCCTTCGTCGACGGGAGCACCAACTTCCTCAACGTCGTGGCGTTCAACGCGCTCGCGGCCAACGTCATGACCAGCGTGAAGAAGGGCCATCCGGTGGTGGTCTACGGCCGGCTGCGGGTGAACCAGTGGGAGACCGAGAAGGGCGAGCCGCGCACCAGCGCCGAGATCGACGCCTTCACGATCGGTCACGACCTCACCCGGGGGCAGGTGGCGTTCACGAGGCTGACCCGGACCCAGCTCGACGCGAACGACCGGCTGGCCGACCCGGCGATCCAGGACGCGCTGCACGGCGAGCCGGGAGAGGCGGGGGAGGGCGTCGACCATGAGTCTGACGAGTCGGACGATGACGCGGTGGTCGTGCAGGGCGGGTTCGGCGCGGCCGGTTCGGGCTCTAGCGGGTCGGGTTCGACCGAGGTGGGCTCGACCGGGTTCGGCCGGCGGATCGAGGACGCCGACACCGACGAGTACGTCGTGGTGAACGGCGGGTGACGTCGCGTCCCGGCGTGCGGGTCGGCGGGCGGGTCGGCGGGCGATAGGGGAGGTGCTGGGGGTGCTACGCCGATTGGGAGCGGCCATGCTCGCGTGGATAGCCTTGCGGTATGCCCGAGTTCATCTACACCATGACCAAGGCTCGCAAGGCGGTCGGCGAGAAGGTCATCCTCGACGACGTCACGATGTCGTTCTTTCCTGGAGCGAAGATCGGCGTCGTCGGTCCCAACGGTGCGGGCAAGTCGACGATCCTCAAGATCATGGCTGGGATGGACCAGCCGTCGAACGGCGAGGCCCGGATCGCGCCCGGGGCCTCGGTGGGGATCCTGCTCCAGGAGCCTCCGCTCAACGAGGAGAAGACGGTCCTCGGCAACGTCGAGGAGGGGGCCGGCGAGATCAAGGCCAAGCTCGACCGCTACAACCAGATCTCGGTCGAGATGGGCGAGCCGGACGCCGACTACGACGCGCTGCTGGAGGAGATGGGCAAGCTCCAGGAGGAGATCGACCACGCCGACGCCTGGGACCTCGACGCCCAGCTCGAGCAGGCGATGGACGCGCTGCGCTGCCCCCCGCCGGACGCGGACGTGACCGTCCTGTCCGGTGGGGAGCGCCGCCGGGTCGCGCTGTGCAAGCTGCTGCTGCAGAAGCCCGACCTGCTCCTGCTCGACGAGCCGACCAACCACCTCGATGCGGAGTCGGTTCAGTGGCTCGAGCAGCACCTCGCCGCCTACCCGGGCGCGGTGCTGGCGGTGACCCACGACCGGTACTTCCTCGACAACGTCGCGGAGTGGATCGCCGAGGTCGACCGCGGACGGCTCTACCCCTACCAGGGCAACTACTCGACCTACCTGGAGAAGAAGGCCGAGCGGCTCCAGGTCCAGGGCAAGAAGGACGCGAAGCTGCAGAAGCGTCTCAAGGACGAGCTCGAGTGGGTCCGGTCCAACGCCAAGGGCCGGCAGGCGAAGTCCAAGGCGCGCCTGCAGCGCTACGAGGAGATGGCGGCCGAGGCCGACCGGACCAGGAAGCTGGACTTCGAGGAGATCCAGATCCCGCCGGGTCCTCGGCTGGGCTCGACGGTCATCGAGGTCAAGGACCTCAAGAAGGGCTTCGGCGACCGGATCCTCATCGACAACCTGTCGTTCTCGTTGCCCCGCAACGGGATCGTCGGTGTCATCGGCCCGAACGGCGTCGGCAAGACGACGCTGTTCAAGACCATCGTCGGTCTCGAGGACGCCGACGACGGCGGGGTCAAGATCGGCGAGACCGTGAAGATCTCCTACGTCGACCAGGCCCGGGCCGGCCTCGATCCCAAGAAGAACCTCTGGGAGACCGTGTCCGACGGCCTCGACTTCCTCAAGGTCGGCAACGTCGAGATCCCGTCACGCGCGTACGTGTCGCAGTTCGGGTTCAAGGGTCCGGACCAGCAGAAGGCGACCGGTGTGCTCTCCGGCGGCGAGCGGAACCGGCTCAACCTCGCACTCACCCTCAAGCAGGGCGGCAACCTGCTGCTCCTCGACGAGCCGACCAACGACCTGGATGTCGAGACGCTCGGATCGCTGGAGAACGCCCTGCTCGAGTTCCCGGGGTGCGCGGTCGTCATCAGCCACGACCGGTGGTTCCTCGACCGTGTGGCGACGCACATCCTCGCCTACGAGGGGACCGAGGAGGACCCGGCGAACTGGTACTGGTTCGAGGGGAACTACGCGGCCTACGAGGAGAACAAGGTCCAGCGGCTCGGCGTGGAAGCCGCCCGTCCGCACCGCGTGACCTACCGCAAGCTGACCCGCGACTGACGTCGTGGCAGATCGGCCAGCAGCCGCAGTCCGATGTGGAGCGTGACCGGGCTTCTCACGCTCAACGGCTGCTGCCACGTGTGCGCGCTTCGTGGCCGCACCCCTCATGTCAGCACCTCATGTCGCGATGTGTGTCGTCATCACGACCACAACCGCGACATGAGCCGCGACGTGACCAGCTCCTCCAGCCGGTCGGGCCGTTGAACCCCCGCGTCGTCGGCGGGCGCGGGTTATCGGGCGGGTCACGGTATGCGAAACGGAGGCGACGATGTCGGCGCCGTGCCGCACACTTGACGGGTGGACGGGCGGTGGGTCCTGCTCACCCTGGTTGTCGCCGTCGCGGCGGCGATCCGGTGGCGCCGTCACGCCCCCACGAGGCCCGACGATGCTCCCGAGCACCCGCTCGAGCCGCGCCCGACCACTCCCCGTGACGCTGAGTCGTCCGCCGCAGACGACCCGCTCGACAGCTCGTTGAACGACGCCCTCGAGCGCGTGTGGGCCGAACACGCCCACGACGCCGAGACCCTGCTCTATGCGCGGTTGCACCAGCTCGTGCAACGGGGCGTCCCGGTGCGGGCGATCCGCCGGGCGCCGGGCAACCAGGTCGTGAGAGTCGTGTTCGCCGACAACACCGTCGTCCTCTGTCAGGGCACGGGCACCGGCGACTTCGGCCGACTCGGGCTGGCCATGCACCGGAGCGCCGTCCGACTGGGGGGCTACGTCCAGGAGGAGACCGGCACGCGGCTGGAGTTCCGGTGGAACCCCGGGCAGCGCCTCGCCGCGGTGGCCGTCGGGTTGGACCAGCCCGACTGACTCCGAAAGCCGGCCCGTGGTCGGTCAGTCCAACGGCCACGTCGCGAGGGTGCGACAGCCGTCCTGCTCGTACCAGCTGAGCCGCACCTCCGTCACCGCGACGCTGACCGGAACGAGGTCGTGCACCCAACTGCGGACGCGGTCGACGTCGATGTCGGCACCGGCGCGGTCCAACGTCAGGTGGGGGCGCGGCTCCGGGTGCCGGCCGGCGTAGGGCGGATGGTCGGGGAAGGCGGCGGCGAGGTCGGTCGTGAGCTGCCGGAACGGCGACTCATCCTGGGGCAGCAGGTGGATCATCCCGTCGGGGAACTGCGCCACTTCGTCAAACGACGCCGTGAACGCCCGATGCCCGCGCAGCACGCGGCCGACCTCGGCGCATACGGCCGGCGTGAGCGCGCCCGCGTCCACGAACGGACTGAGCACCGTGACGTGGGCGTGTGCAAAGGTCGGGTCGGCCGAGAGGTATTCATCGTCGTAGTGCCGGGTCCGCTCCCGGACCAGCGTTTCGAGCGGCGGAACAGGCACGACGAGGACCGAGTGGCCGGGCCAGCGTGCGACTGCGGTCGTGCCCGCCGCCGCGAGGGTCTCCTCAGGCACGGGCGCCGAGGAGACGGAGGCCCAGCGACGCATACGTGCGACCGATCCGCTCGGGGGTGCGGCGTACGCCGGGGCTGTACCAGCGGGCCACGTCGATGCACAGCGACATCAGGGCGAGGGCCGTGTCCCGGACGTCGGTGACCTCGAACTCGCCGGTGGCCACCCCCTCCTCGAGCACCTCGCGCACCGCGTCGTCGATCGCCTTGCGCAGGCCGAGCACCTCGTCGCGGTGCGCGGGCAGCAGGTGGGGGAACTCGTACTGCACGACGCGAGCCACCTGGTAGTGCTCCGCGTGCCACGTGGCGAATCCCGACATCACCCGGGCCACCCGCTCGGTGGGCGTGCCCGGGCCGGTGGCCGCCCCGCGGACCAGCGCGAGCGCCGCCTCGTGACCGCGGCGGCTGAGCGCATACAGCAGGGCTTCCTTGGAGTCGAAATGGACGTAGACCCCGGCAGGAGAGAGCCCTGCTCGCGAGGCGATGTCCCGCGTCGTCGTGGCGTGGAAGCCGCGGTCGGCGAACGCCCCGGCGGCCGCGTCGAGGAGCCGCTCCACCGTCGCGGACACCGCCGGCCCGGCGAGCGCTCCGGTCGTCACGTTGACAGCATGCCGGAGGTTCGCGACACTAAGCAAGCGCTTAGTTACCCGCGGGTAGCAACGTCAGCGCCGAGTCACCCCACCGAAGGAGCCTCCCGTGCCGCGCCACATCTACGACGAGGACCACGAGGCCTTCCGCGCCACCGTGCGGGAGTTCGTCGAACGCACCCTCAAGCCCCGCGCCGAGGAGATGGTTCGCGAGAAGTCGATCGCCCGCGACATCTGGCAGGAGGCAGGCAAGCAGGGTTTGTTCGGGTTCGGAATCCCCGAGGAGTACGGCGGCGCCGGATCTGATGACTACCGGTTCAACGCGGTGGCCGCCGAGGAGGTCTCCGCGTTCAGCGCCGCGGTCTCGTCCTGCTTCGGGATCCACTCGGACGTCAACCCGCCATACATCGTCGACCTCGGCACCGAGGAGCAGAAGCAGCGCTGGCTGCCGGGCATGGCGTCCGGCGAGCTGATCAGCGCCATCGCCATGACCGAGCCGTCCGGCGGCTCGGATCTCGCGGCGCTCAAGACCACGGCAGTCCGCGCCGACGACGGGTCCGGTGACTGGATCGTCAACGGCAGCAAGACGTTCATCACCAACGGCTACTCCGCCGACCTCGTCATCGTCGCCGCCCGGACCGACCCGGCCAAGGGCGCCAAGGGGATCACCCTCTTCGTCATCGAGGACGGGATGCCCGGCTTCACCCGCGGCCGCAAGCTCGACAAGGTGGGCCAGGACGAGTCCGATACGGCCGAGCTGTTCTTCGAGAACGTCCGGGTCTCGGACGCGAACCGGCTTGGCGATGAGGGCATGGGCTTCGTCGCGATGATGCAGCGGCTGCCCCAGGAGCGGATCGGCGGCGCGGTCGCCAATACGGCCAATGCGGCCCAGATCCTCCGCGAGACGATCGACTACGCCAAGGAGCGCAAGGCGTTCGGCCAGCCGATCGGGACGTTCCAGCACAACAAGTTCAAGCTGGCCGAGCTCGTCACCAAGGTCGAGGTGACCCAGGCCTACGTCGACGACTGCCTCATCGCCCATGCCAAGGGGGAGCTCACCGCGGTCGACGCGGCCAAGGCCAAGTGGTGGAGTGCGCAGGTCCAGAATGACGTCCTCGACGAGTGCGTCCAGCTGTACGGCGGCTACGGCTACATGAACGAGTACCGCGTCGCCCGCGCGTGGCGGGACGCCCGCGTCACCAAGATCTGGGCCGGCTCCAACGAGATCATGAAGGAGCTCATCGGCCGCGACCTCGGCCTCTAGCGCGGAGATACGTCAGAGCAGCGAGGGTTGTCCCCACAGGTGCCCTCTGCGGCAGGTCCGTCCCGGCCCGGGATGCCGCCACGTCCGGTGCGGCGAGCGTGGAGCTCGGCAGACCCGCACCGTCGAGGCGGGTCGCGGCGCAGTGTCGTTCGTGGACCGGTTCATCGGCGGCTCCTGAACCACTCCACCGCGCCCTGCGCGCGACGGAGCTCGGCATCGGGGAGGACTGCTCTGGGGAAGACGACCGTGCTGCGCAGCTGGGACCGGATGACCGCCGCGTGCCGCATGACGAACATCCGGTCGACACCGCGGTAGGCGATGGTGGCTCGGCCCGTGGCGTCCTCCAGGACGAGGCAGTCGTCTCGCACGCCTGCCCGGAAGACCATGCCCGGGCTGCTGGTGGCCTTCACCCGATGCCAGGCTCCCCACCAGGCCAGCAGGAACAGGACCAGGCTCAACGCCGCCGGCCAGACGGCCCAGAGCCACGGCAGCCCGCGGAGGAGCAGCGGAGCGGCGAGCACCACGAGGTCGAGCGCGACGAGGGGGATCATCCCCGGAGTGAAGAACTGCCGGACCGTCGTCGCCCAGGCCAGCTGACCCCGGGTCGACGAGGTGCACTCGTATGCGTACGGCAGCGGTTCGTCGGTCGGCCCCACCCTCGGTGCCGGCCCGCTCGCGGCTGCGGCCACGAGTGCCTGGAGCTGTTCGAAGGCCGGCCCCACCAGCTCGACGGGCATCGGCAGGACCCCGCCGCGCCGGGTCTGCAGGATGACCGCCTCGCCCTGCCGTCGTACCGACCGCCACCCGGCATACGGCGTCACCGTCGTCGCGACCGCGTGGCGTAAGGCCAGGTGCGTGGCGCCGAGGCCGAGTCCGAGCGTGAACCCGGGCGGTGCGAAGGCCCGGGCCGACCGAAGGCACCGCAGGTAGAGCACGACCGGCGTGAGCAGCAGCACCGCGACCCCCACGACGAGGCTCAGCGTGGAGCGGAAGAAGAGGGCGCCGCCGAGGATGAGGACGGCGAGCACGGCGAGCTGGATGAGATAGCTCCGAGAGGTCATCCAGTACCGGAACAGCGACCGGGCGAGCAGCCGCGGTGTCTCCTCACGCGCGAGCATGACGTGGGTGAGCGGGACCTGCGGGTCCACCTCGCCGGTGGGCGGCCCGGAGTACGAGTGTGCGGTCAGCGGAATCCCCTGCGATGGCGTCGGCCGTGGTTGCGGGAAGTGTGCCTGCCCAGGAACCGCGACAGACGGGCCTCGGCCCTAACTGGGCCGAAAGGACGAGCCGGTTCGAACCGGTCAGTCCATCGGACCGCCGGCGACGTAGATCACCTGGCCGCTGATGAACCCGGCCTCGTCGCTGGTGAGGAACGAGATGGTCGCCGCGATGTCCTCCGGCTGGCCGACCCGTTGGACCGGGATCTCCTTGGCGCTGAAGGCGATGAAGTCCTCGAACGCGACGCCGAGCCGCTCGGCCGTCGCGCGGGTCATGTCGGTCTGGATGAAGCCGGGCGCGACCGCGTTCGCGGTCACACCGAACTTGCCGAGCTCGATCGCCAGCGTCTTGGTGAAGCCTTGGAGTCCCGCCTTGGCGGCCGAGTAGTTGACTTGGCCGCGGTTCCCCTGTGCCGAGGTCGACGAGAGGTTGACGATCCGGCCGAACTTCTCCTGCGTCATGAAGCCCTGCACGGCGCGGGTCATGAGGAACGAGCCGCGCAGATGGACGCCGATCACGGCGTCCCAGTCCTGCTCGGTCATCTTGAAGATGAGGTTGTCGCGGGTGATGCCGGCGTTGTTGACGAGGATGGTCGGCGCCCCGAGCGCCTCGGCGACCTGCCCAACCGCCGCTGCGACCTGGTCCGCGTCCGCGACGTCCACGCCGACGCCGATGGCCTGGCCACCTGCGTCGGTGATCGCCGCAACGGTGTCCGCGCAGCTGGCCGCGTCGAGGTCGAGCACGCCCACCCGGTGGCCGTCCGCGGCAAGTCGCTTGGCGGTCGCGGCGCCGATGCCGCGCGCGGCTCCGGTGACGATGGCGGTACGGGGAGTGGTGGGTGCGGGCACGAGCGACTCCTGCGGAGCGGGCGGCGACGCATACCGACGATCGGGTATGCGTGGGGGCGGGTTGCCTCGGCGAGTCTACGAGGGCGGCGGGTTAGGGCCAGACGACGGTTCCGCTTGTCCCGACCGGCGTGAGTTGACGCTGCGTCGAGTCGGTCGGAGAGGGGGCGACCGAGGGGCCCGCGGTGTTGACCCCGGGTGCCCCGACCGTGGGCTCAACCAGCAGGTGCCGAGTCCGGCTACCGATGCGCTGACGAGCGAACCCTTGACGACGGTCAGGCCGCGACCCGGTCGACGATC
>DASTNV010000172.1:0-5576 GCA_035762725.1 Lapillicoccus sp.
CCGAGGCTGACCCGGGTGAACCCGCCGGCGGCCAGCGCGGCCAGCGACTCGGCCGACACGGAGTCGGGGTTGGCCTCGGTGGTCACCTCGGCGGCGGCGGCCAGGCCGAACCGGTTCCGTATGCCGGTCAGCAGGCCGACGAGGTCGGCCGCGGGTAGCAGCGTCGGCGTCCCGCCGCCGACGAACACCGTGTCTACGCCTGGGGCGCGGTCGCCGAGCACCCGCTGGGCGAGGTCGAGCTCAGCCAGCGCGGCCGACGCATACGTGCCGAGGTCGGTTCCGGCCTCGGTGGGGGTGTAGGTGTTGAAGTCGCAGTACCCGCACCGCACGGTGCAGAACGGGACGTGCACGTAGACGCCGAACGGCGCCGTGCCCAGGTGCTCGAGCGCCGAGCTCGGGAGCTGCCCGGACGCGGGCGCGGGCTCGCCGTCGGGAAGAGCGCTCGGCACGTCCCCCAGTCTCGCAGCCGGGCTCAGCCGGTATGCGTGGTGACCCCGTAGCGGGCTCGGGACCGGAGTGCCCATGAGCTCGCCGGGACGTTGGCCAGCGCGGCGAGCAGAACCAGGCCACCCATGACCAGCCACCCGGGACGGCCCCAGTCGATGCAGAGGAAGGCGACGAGCGGCGGAGCGAGGATCGAGGCGAGCGAGAAGCTCATCCCGGCCAGGCCCTGGTACTGGCCCTGGCGCGCCTGCGGCGCGAGACCCATCTGGACGCCCCATTGGCCGCCGGAGCCGATCATCTCGCCGAGGCAGTGAACCGCGGCACCGGCCAGCAGCAGGGCCGCGGCCAGCCAGGCCGGCAGCCCGGCCGCCAGGGCGATGAGGGCGAACCCGCCGAGGACCCAGAAGCCGGACACCGCCATCCGTCGGGCCGCCCTGGGCACGGTCTCCGAGCCGCGGGACAGGCGCACCTGGAAGAGGGCGACGGCGATGGTGTTGACCAGCATGGTGCCGGCGACCAGCCAGGTGGGCGCGCTGGTGTGCCCGGCGATCCACAGCGGGACGGCCAGCTCGATGACGAAGAAGTGCATCGCGTAGATGCCGGTCAGCACGCAGACGAGGACGAACGGGCCGTCCCGCAGGACACCGAGCCGCGACTCGCCCTCCTCACGGGCCGGGGCCGGTTCGAGGTGAGGGAGGCGGGTGAGGACGACGGCGGCAACGAGGAAGGTCACGCCGTTGACGGCAAAGACGGCGAGGTACGCCCACGGCTGGTTCACCGCGAGTGCCAGCCCGCCGAGGAGCGCGCCGACCGAGATGCCGACATTGGTCACCGAGCGCAGGTAGGCCTTGAAGGAGACGCCTCGGCCGCCCGTTGCCGCCCGCGCGATGTAGCCCGAGCGGACCGCGCTGGCGCCGCGGTCGAAGAACGCCTCGATCGCCAGGACGACGACCAGCCCGATGAAGGACCGGGCGACCAGCAGCCCCAACGTGGCGACCCCGCTGGCCGCGGTGAGCCACACGAGGACCTCCCGCGGACCCCGCAGGTCCCCGAAGTGACCGATCGGCACCTGGCAGAAGAGGGCCACCGCTGCGGCAACCGCGAGGGCGGCACCGACCTGGGTCGGGGCGAGCCCGATGACGTGGGTGAAGTAGAGCGCGGAGGTCGTCATCAGCGCGCCGCCGCCCATCGTGTTGACGAGGGTCGCAACGGCCAGCACCCGGAGTGTGGGGTCGGTCGGGATGCCTCGACGGGTCAGCCGTTCGGTCTCCGGAGCAGTGGTCATCGCCCGTCAATATATCTCGACGTCAAGATAATTGGGACGGAGCGCGCGGTTCCACACCCGAGCCGCATCAGACACGCATCAGACCCGCATCGTGGGAATCTTCCCGGGCTGGGGCGCGGGAAGGTTCCCACGATCTCGGCCTGGCGCGCGCCTCTGCGGCGTGTCGAGCGCGACACGCCGGAAGGCCGAAAATCGGCCGAGGAATTTCGTGAGAATCCCTTGCGAGAGGTCCGCCGCAGGGCCTACAAATAACCCCACGCCACCGGTTCGCCGGAGGCGGACCGAAGATCTGAGGAGTCGAATTCTCTTTCGGGAGAAGGAGATTCGCGGAACTTCGGGTTTGTGCGAGGGTCAAACCTCGGACATGAGCGGCGGGCTTCGGTTCGTCGCAGAGGGCCCCGGGAACTCATACTTCCCGGGGCCCTCACTCGTGTCCTGGTTAGGGTCGAGCCGTGACCTCCGGCGACCATCTTCCCAGCTGGCTTGAACTCGACGGCGTCGACAACATGCGTGACGTGGGCGGGCTGCCGACGCGCGACGGCGGCGCGGTCGTGGCCGGCCGGCTGATCCGTTCGGACAACCTCCAGGAGCTACCGCACGCCTCGGTGCGGCACCTCATCGACGACCTGGGCGTCACCGACGTCGTCGACCTGCGGACCTACGTCGAGGTGGCCAAGGAGGGCGACGGTCCCCTCGTCGCCGAGCCCGGCGTCCACATCCACCACCACACCCTCTACACCGAGGACACCAAGGAGACCGGCATCCCGGCCGGCGAGCGCCCGCTGCCCTGGGAGAGCGACCGCAACATGCGGACCGCGGCCAAGATCCGGCGGCCGAAGAAGGAGGAACGCCGCCACGACGCGTACTGGTCGAAGCACTACCTCGGGTACCTCGAGCAACGCCCCGACTCCGTCGTCGCCGCCCTGCGGGCCATCAGCGAGGCCGACGGTGCGGTCGTGGTCCACTGCGCGGCCGGCAAGGACCGGACCGGAACCATCGTCGGGCTGGCCCTCCTCCTCGTCGGGGTGACGCCCGACGCCGTCGTCGCCGACTACGCCGCCACGACCGAGCGGCTGCCGCGGATCCTCGAGCGGCTGGCGCGGCATCCCGCCTACACGGCGAACCTCGAGGGCAAGACCGTCACCCAGCAGGAACCGCGAGCCGACACGATGCGCCTGCTCATCCAGGCGCTGAACGCCGAGGGCGGCCCCGAGGCCTGGCTCCGCCGCCACGGCTGGACCGACGTCGATACGCAGCGCCTCCGCGCCAAGCTCCTCGACCCCGCGCCTGCTCCCCAATAGGAATGCAGCGCTGGATTTTCCGACCGCTACGCGCCTAATGGGTGTGCTGCGGTTAATAGGTGTGCTGCGGTCGGATTTCCGACCGCTCCGCTCCTATAACGATTGAGGCCGCGGTGTCAGTCGGCGCCGGCGTAGGTCCCAAACGACCAGGCGTTGCCCTCGGCGTCGGCGATCGAGAAGCCGCGCGACCCGTAGTCGGTGTCCTCCATCGGGCGGAGAACCGTGGCGCCGAGCGCCTGGGCCGTGGCCCAGACCGCGTCCGGGTCGTCGCACACGACATAGACGTTGCCGCTGCCGGTAGGCGTGGCAAAGGTGTCGTCGGCCTTGCCCCGACTGTGGACCATGACCCGGCCGCCCTCCGGCCAGACCATCTCGCTGTGCTGGATCTCGCCCGGCTGCTCGCCGTCGACGCAGATCCCCTCCTCGAAACCGAGCGAGGCCAGCCACGCCCGAGCGGCGTGCGCGTCGTCGTAGCTGAGGCCGGGCCAGAGGTTGTGGTCGGTTCGTGTCGTCATGCCGACGAGGCTGCCAGCGCCTCGTCGGAGCCGTCTTGGACGAATGCGAAGTCGTCCTCCACCCGCCACCGCGACGGCGGGAGTCCGGCCAGGTCACGCCACTCCCGGGCGAGGTGCGCCTGGTCGGCGTAGCCGCACTCGGCCGCGACATCCGCCAGCCGCCGTCCTGGATCGCGCGCCGCCGACACCGACCGCTCGAACCGGGTCAGCCGCACCGCCGCCTTGGGCGTGATCCCGAACTCGCTGCGGAACCGCTGCTCCAGGTGCCGCGTCGACCAGCCCACGCCGGCGGCCACGGCCCGCACCGGCGTCAGGCCGCGACTCTGGCGGATCAGGCGCCAGGCCTCCCCCACCTCCGGTCGCACGCCGGCGCCTCGGTCGTACTGGCGCACCAGCACCAGCAGCACCCGCTCGACTGCCGCGAACCGCTCCGGCCAGGTCGCATACCCCTCCAGCTCCTCGCGGAGCGAGCGCGCAAGCCGGCCGACCACGTCCTCGAGCTCGACCGACCGTTCGGCAAGCTCGGCCGCGGGCACCCCGAAGACCGCTCGCGCGCCGGCCGGGGTGAGGCTGAGCTGCAGGCCGTGCTGGTGGCCCTTGTGGTGGACCAGCGTCGGCGCGGTCGCCAGACCAGCCAGCACTCCGTCGAACGGCGTTGGCGTGTCCAACCCGCCACCACTGAGCAGCAGCGGCTCCTCGAAGGGCACGACCAGGGTGAGCAGTCCTGACGGCAGGCCGATGTGAACGCCCGCGGGCCCACCGGCATACCGGTAACCGACGGCCAGCCGGACGTAGTGGTCCAGCGGCGGACCGACGGTATGCGTGTAGTGCTCGCGCACCCACCCAGGCTAGGCGGGCGGACCGACAGCCCTACTTCTTGGCCGGCTCGCTGTCGTTGGAGAGCGCGGCGATGAAGGCCTCCTGCGGGACCTCGACCCGGCCGACCATCTTCATCCGCTTCTTGCCCTCCTTCTGCTTCTCGAGCAGCTTGCGCTTCCGCGTGATGTCGCCGCCGTAGCACTTGGCGAGCACGTCCTTGCGCATGGCGCGGATGTTCTCCCGGGCGATCACCCGCGACCCGATGGCCGCTTGGATCGGCACCTCGAACTGCTGCCGCGGGATCAGCTCGCGCAGCTTGCCCGCCATCGAGACGCCGTAGCCGTAGGCCTTGTCCTTGTGGACGATCGAGCTGAACGCGTCGACCTGCTCGCCCTGCAGCAGGATGTCGACGCGGACCAGGTCGGCCACCTGCTCGCCGTCCGGCTCGTAGTCCAGCGACGCATACCCGCGGGTCCGCGACTTCAGCTGGTCGAAGAAGTCGAAGACGATCTCGGCGAGCGGCAGTGTGTAGCGCAGCTCGACGCGTTCGGGCGAGAGGTAGTCCATGCCGCGCAGCGACCCTCGTCGCTGCTGGCAGAGCTCCATGATCGCGCCGATGAACTCGCTGGGCGCGAGGATCGTCGCACGCACCACGGGTTCCCGGACCTCCGCGATCTTGCCGTCGGGGAACTCGCTGGGGTTCGTGACGTCGACGTGGACGCCGCCCTCCAGCGTCACGTCGTACTCGACGTTCGGAAGGGTCGAGATGAGGTCGAGGTCGAACTCGCGCTCCAACCGTTCGCGGACGATCTCGAGGTGCAGCATCCCGAGGAAGCCCACGCGGAACCCGAACCCCAGCGCGGCCGACGTCTCCGGCTCGTAGACCAGCGCAGCGTCGTTGAGCTTGAGCCGGTCGAGCGCGTCTCGGAGGTCGGGGTAGTCCGAGCCGTCGATGGGGTACAGCCCGGAGAAGACCATCGGCTTCGGGTCGCGGTACCCACCGAGCGCCTCGGCCGCCGGCTTGGCCGCGTTGGTCACCGTGTCGCCGACCCGGCTCTGGCGGACGTCCTTCACCCCGGTGATGAGGTAGCCGACCTCCCCGACGCCAAGGCCCTTGGAGGGCACCGGCTCCGGTGAGATGACGCCGATCTCCAGCAGCTCGTGAGTGGCTCGGGTCGACATCATGGCGATCCGCTCGCGCGGGTTGAGGTC
>DASTNV010000173.1:0-6630 GCA_035762725.1 Lapillicoccus sp.
CATCTGGAGGAACATCCCGAACGTATTGGCGCCGAAGACCATTCGCTGGTCGCCCCCGTATGCCGCATACCGATGGTCGAGGAACTCCGGGCCGTGCTTGCCCCAGTAGCCACCCCAGTCACCCGGCGGTCCGTACGAGGAGTTGCCGTCAAGGCTGGTGAAGATATCGAACGTGTACGTGGCGGTCATGTCCTACTGACCCCTTCCCGGTGCGGAAATCATCGGTTGCTCTCGTTCCCTCGCGCTGGTCTGCGGTGTTCAATGACGTCCATGAACCGAACCCTCCTGCGGTCCAGTAGCCGTGTTGTCATCGCCCTGGCCAGCGCGACCCTGCTCGTCGCCGTGACGGCGGGTACGGCCTCCGCCGGCCAGGACCTATGCATCTCGACGAACGGCGTGGTGCGGGTGCAGAAGGGTACTGCGGTGTGCTCGTCGGTCCCGGGAGCCGGCAACGTCGCCATCGCCCGGGGTGCGAACAGCAGCGCCACCGCCGGCCTGCTGGCTGGCGACACCCACAACAGGAGCCTGGCGAACGGGGCCAACAGCCTGGCCGTCAGCGGCCAAGGTAGTCACAACACGTCCACCGCGTCCGGCGACAACAGCTTCGCCGAGTCCCTCAACGGCAACGGCAACACCGCTACCGCCAACGGCAGCGGCACCAGGGCCACCGCGTGGGGCACCAACCAGACGGCCATCGCCAGCGCCGATGACGCCGACGCTGTCGTCCGGGACGGCGTGAACAGCGTCGCCACCGCCAGCGGGTACAACAGCTTCGCCAACGCCAACGGCGGCACCGGCAACATCGCCACCGCCAGTGGCGCCAACAGCTCGGCCATCGCGGTTGAGGGGGAGCACAACACGTCGCTCGCCCGCGCCGCGAACAGTTCCGCCACGATCGAGGGGGGCAGCAACAACACCGCCATTGCCACCACGCCGGGCTGCAGCGTGATCGTCACGGGTGACGGACAGACGGAGACCTGCTAGCTCCCGGGCCGGATTCCTGACCTGGGGATAACTCTCCACGCGTGACCACCGCTCGGCCTAGCGTGCCGAGATGAGACGACACCAGCGGACACGGCTCAGCAGGCTGCACGCCGCGAACCTGATCATGGTCGATGCCCTCGCGCCGAACCCCGCGTTCGACCACGACCCGCTCCCGGACCAGATCCTCGGGATCGCCCTGGACCAACGAGCGTTCGGACCTCGACAGCTCATGGTGGCCTTCGCGGCATACGACGGTCGCTTCCTAGCCCTGACGTACGCCCGACGCACGGACCCCATCGACCGAGCCCTCGAAGGATGCCTGCTTCATTTCGACGCGATCGGACGCGGCGGCGAGGAGCATGCGGCCGCAGTGGTTCTGTGCGACCAAGCCGTCGAGGAGGGCCCCGCTTCCGCTGAGTTCATCGCCACCTTCGAGCGGGCCAGGGCCATGGCCAGGCATCACGGCGTCCACCTGGTCGACTGGATCGCCTGTGACGACGACATGTTCCGGTGCGCGCGACGACGGACCTTTACACCCGAGGCCGAATCCGGCTGGTGGGATGTGCCCGACCTGCCGAGCGCCTCATGAGCGCTAGCCGACGGTCGTCCGCAGGTAGCGGCCGAAGTGGGGAACGGTGAACGCGATCCGGCCGCGCTCGCCGGAGTAGATGAGGCCCTTCTTCAAGAGGGCATCCCGCGCCGGAGACAGCGACTGTGGCTTGCGGTCCAGATGCGCCGCGACCGCCGCGGTGGGAACCGAGTCCGGCTCGACCACCTCGGCCGAGGCGACCTCGGTCTCGGCCATCGCCCGCAGGTACTCGCGCTCGGCCGGCGTCGCTCGCTCGTAGCGCGACCCGAAGAAGCCCACCGCCAGCTCTCCCTCGGCCTCCGGCGCCGCCACCCGGACGTCGTCCACGCTGATCGGCGTACCGGCTGCCACCTCCCAGACCGCCTTGCCGTAGGCCTGGACGAAGTACGGGTAGCCCGCCGTCACCGCATACATCTCGGCGAGGGCACCCGGCGTGAACTCGACGCCCTCCTCCCGCGCCGGCGACACCAGCGCCTGGTCCGCCGCGGAACGGTCGAGCCGGTCGATGCGGGAGTACCGGAACAGCCGCTCGCTGTAGGACTTGCTCGCGCTCAGCACCGCCGGGAGGTGCGGCAGGCCCGCGCCGACCACGACCACCGGCAGCCGGTTCTGCGACAGCTCGTGGCAGGCGGCGCACAGCGCCGACACGTCCTCGGGCCGCAGGTCCTGCATCTCGTCGACGAACACCGCGACACCCCGGCCGAGGTCGGCCGCCAACCCGCCGATGTCGCTGAGCAGCTCGACGAGGTCGATCTCCATGTCGCCGGAGTCGGCGCGCCCGACGGTGGCCGGCACGTCGATCCCGGGGTTCCACCGGTCGCGAACGCGCCCCCCGGAACCGGTGTCCCGCGCCGCGAAGGCCTTGACCGTCCCGAGCACCTCGTCCGACCGCGGACTGCCCAGCTCCCGGATCGCCATATGCAGCGCGGCGGCCAGGGGTCGGCGCAGTGGCTGGTCCGGCCGAGCCTCGAGCTTCCCGGTGCCCCAGTCCGCTCGGACCGCCGCCGACCGGAGCGCGTTGAGCAGCACGGTCTTGCCGACTCCGCGCAGGCCGGTCAGCACGACCGACCGCTCCGGCCGACCCGCGGCACCGCGTTCCAGGGTCACGTCGAAGGCCCGGAGCTGCTCGTCACGGCCGGCCAGCTCGGGCGGGCGCTGCCCCGCGCCCGGCGCGTACGGGTTCCGCACGGGATCCATGGATCGGACTGTATGCGCGTATCTAGTTCCAGCCCGAGATTGACGCAGAGATCGCTAGGCGTGTCGCGCGGAAACCGGGTAGCGGCTGTCGGCGGCACCTGACACGGTTCGGCTCATGGCTTCCGAGACCGCCAACTTCTGCATCGACGCCGCCGACCCCTACGCCCAGACCATGTGGTGGAAGGAGGTCCTCGAGGACTTCCGGCTCACCGACGAGGACCAGAAGCCGGATGACGAGGAGTGCGGCCTCGAGGGGCCGAACGGCCGCTACCTGCTCTTCCTCAGGGTGCCCGAGGGCAAGACGGTTAAGAACCGGATGCACATGTGCCTGCGACCCACCGACCGCACCCGTGACGAGGAGGTCGAGCGGCTCCTGGCCCTCGGAGCGACGATGTACGACGACCGCCGCAAGCCGGACCGTGGCTGGGCCGTGCTCGCCGACCCGGAGGGCAACGAGTTCTGCATCCTCATGCGTCTCTCCGACCTGCCGCCTGACCTGCAGTAACCGCCCGGCAATAACTGCCCGCCTACGGTGGGCACATGACGACGTCGGAGGTCGGGTCGGTCGCGGTCCCGGGTGGCGCCCTGGCCTACGAGGTCTTCGCCGGCACCAGCGCACCGGTCCTCGCCATCCACGGCATCAGCAGCCACCGCCGGCTCTGGTCCTGGCTGCACGCCGAGGCACCCGAGCTGACGCTGGTCGCCCCCGACCTGCGCGGGCGCGCCGACAGTGTCGACGTCGCCGGCCCGTTCGGACTGGCCCGGCACGCCGACGACCTGGCTCTCCTCCTCGGCGCCCTCGGCCTCCACAGGGTTCCCGTCGTCGGCATGTCGATGGGCGGCTTCGTGGCCCTCGAGCTGCGGCGTCGCCACCCGGACCGAGTCGCCAGCCTCACTCTCGTCGACGGCGGCTTCCCGCTGCACCCACCGCCCGGACTGACCCCGGACAACGTCGAGGTCGCGTTCGCCGACCGGATCGACCGGCTGGGGCGGCGCTGGGACAGCCTCGACGCATACCTCGAGTACTTCTGCTCGACGACCGGCACCCTCCTCGACCCCGACGACCCCCTGTTGCGTCACTACCTCGAGCACGACCTGCGTGACGGGCTGGTCCGGCTGTCGCCCGAGGCCCTGGTCGAGGACGGACGCGACACCTACTTCGGCGACATCCACTGGCAGGACGTCGGAGTCCCCGTGCGGTGGGCCCACGCTGAGTGGAGTATCGGAGCGGACTCCCCGCCGATGTACCCCGCCGACGCCGTCGACCGGTATGCGCCGCACTGCGACACTGTCGTCGCCCTGGACGGGCTCGACCACGCCGGCTCGATCATGACCGCGCGCGGCGCGAAGGCCACCGCGGCGCTCCTTCGCGAGGCGATCGGATGAGCGTCGACACCGCCCAGCTGGTCGAGGCGCTGTCCCGCAGCATCCCTGAGCAACGCCTCGTCACCGACCGCGACGTCGTCGCCAGCCTCTCCGCCGACGACGCCGAGTGGGCACCGGTCGGCGAGGCGCTCGTCGTGCTCCGGGCTCGCTCCGAAGCCGAGGTCCAGGAGGCCGTTCGGGTATGCGCGGACCTGCGGGTCCCGATCGTCCCGCGTGGCGCGGGTACCGGGCTGTCCGGCGGCGCCAACGCCGTCGACGGCTGCCTCGTCCTCGACCTGTCGAGGATGGACCAGGTCGTCGAGATCGACGCCGAGAACCTCGTCTGCGTCGTCCAGCCCGGCATCGTCAACGACAACCTCAAGGCGATCCTGCGGGACCAGGGGCTCTGGTACCCACCCGACCCGGCCAGCGCCCCCTGGTCGACGATCGGCGGCAACGTCGCCACCAACGCGGGCGGCCTGTGCTGCCTCAAGTACGGCGTGACCCGCGACTACGTGCTCGGTATGCGTGCGGTCCTGGGCGGTCCCGCGGGCTACGGCAACGTCGTGCGACTGGGCCGCCGCACCGCGAAAGGTGTTGCGGGACTTGACCTTTGTGGCCTGATGGTCGGTTCCGAGGGAACGCTGGGCATCGTCACCGAGGTCACCCTGCGGATCCGGCCGGCCCTCGCCGGCACCCCGCGGACGATCGTCGGGGCCTTCGACAACCTCGTCGACGCCGGCGTCGCTGTCGCCTCAGTGACCCGGCGCGGGCTCACGCCGTACGCCCTCGAGCTGCTCGACCGCGAGTGCCTCACCGCCGTCGAGGAGTGGAAGCACCTCGGCCTCGAGGCGGAGGCGCAGGTCCTGCTGCTCGCCCGCGTGGACACCCCCGGTGAGGGCGGAGCCGACGAGGCTCGCGGCATCGTGGCGGCGTTCGAGGACGGGAACCCGCTCTGGGCGGTCGAGTCCGGCGACGACCAGGAGGCCGAGGCGCTCTTCGAGGCTCGGCGCCTCGCCTACCCGGCCCTGGAGCGGCTCAGCCCGGTCCTCACTGAAGACATCTGCGTCCCGCGGTCCGCGGTGCCTGCGATGCTCGCGCAGCTGGTCGACATCGCCAAGCGACACGAAGTGCGAATGGCCACGATCGCCCACGCCGGCGACGGCAACCTCCACCCGCTGCTGCTGACGCCGCCCGGTGACGACGCGGCGCGAGAGGCCGCGCAGGCCGCGTTCGAGGAGATGCTCGACGCCGCCATCGCGTTGGGCGGCACCGTCACCGGCGAGCACGGGGTGGGGCTGCTCAAGCGCGACGGGATGTACCGCGAGCTCGACCCCGCGTCGATCGCCCTGCAACGCGCGATCAAGGAGGCCATGGACCCGCTCGGGATCTTCAACCCGGGCAAGGTCTGGTGAGTTTCAGAGGTCGACGAGCTCCACGGTGACGGACACCCTGTCGCCGGGATCCAGGCTCTCGGCCTTGCGCACCGCCTTCTTCACCGGCAGGTCGTAGCGGTCCGGCGCCGCGGGGAAGATCGAGGTCCGCCACGACGTCCGGCCGACCGTCACCTCGACGCGCACCGAGCCGAACCCGGCCCGCGGCAACGCCTGGGCCCGCTCGGCGATCTCTTCTGAGATGTCCGGAGGCAGGCTGACGAAGGTCCACGTGTCGACCCGCCGCGCGTCCCACAGCCAGAGCTCGGCCTCGAACTCGTACCCGGTCACCGGACGATCCTCTCCCAGCTGCCGCAGTAGCGTGACCGGGATGGAGGCCAAGGAGGAACGACACGGAGTTCCGCTGACCCACCTCGACGAACCGCTCTTCGACGGCGCCGACGAGACCAAGCGCGACCTCGTCGACTACATCGACGCGATGGCCGACCGGATGGTCCCGCACCTGCGCGACCGACCGCTCTCCGTGATTCGGGTCCGCGCCGGGCAGCAGCCGTTCATGCAGAAGAACCTGCCGCAGTACACACCGGACTGGGTGGCCTCCGTGACGATCTGGGCCGAGCGGACCAAGCGCGACGTCACCTACGCGCTGGCCAACGACCGCCGCACGCTCGTGTGGTTCGCCAACCAGCGGGCCGTCGAGTACCACCCCGGCCTGATGACCACGGCCGAGCCGATGCACCAGACGCATCTCATCCTCGACCTCGACCCGCCGTCCGGTGTGGATCCGGCCGAGGGCTTCCGGCTGGCCATCGGCGCCACGCATCTCGTCAAGCAGGTCCTGGACGACCTCGGACTCGCTGGAGCCGCGAAGACCAGTGGTGCCAAGGGAATGCACGTCTTCGTCCCCCTCGCTCCGGCCGAGTTCCCCGACGTCGCGGCGGTGACCCGGGCGATCGCCGCCCGAGCCGCCGCGCTGGATCCCGAGCTGGCGACGACGGCGTTCGTCGTCGAGGAGCGGCACGGCAAGGTCTTCGTCGACTCGACGCGAGCCGGCGGCGCGACGGTCATCGCGCCCTACAGCCCGCGGATCCGGCCCGGCGT
>DASTNV010000174.1:0-6399 GCA_035762725.1 Lapillicoccus sp.
TGTGTCGTTCCCGGAGCTGCTGCGCTCGCGCCTGCTGTCGCCGATTGGTATGCGCGACACCGGGTTCAGTGTGCCGGCGGCGCACCTGAGCCGGCTCGGGCCGTTGTGGACGCCGCGCGAGGACGGCGGGGAGCAGACCGACTACGACGAGACCGACGGGCAGTGGAGCCGACCGCCGGCGTTCCCCAACGGCGCCGACGGGCTGGTGTCGACGGTGGACGACGTCGCCGCGTTCGGTCAGGCGCTCTTCGATGGCGCCCTCTTAAGGACGACGACGCTCGCCGAGATGACCACGAGCCGCGTGATGGTCAACCCCGCCGCGCAGCTCGGCTGGGGGTTCGGGCTCGGCGTCCTCGTCGACGACGCGGATGGCCGGCACGCCGGCAGCTACGGCTGGGACGGCGGCCTCGGCACCTCGTGGTGGAACGACCCCGTCACCCGGACCACGGCGGTGCTGCTCACCAACCAGACGTGGACGTCCCCCGAACCGCCCGAGCACTTCCGCGCCTTCTGGCGCGCCGCCTTCGCCGGGTGAGCGCGCGCGAGACCTACTGAGCCGCCTCGATGCCGAGGTTCTGGAACACCTGGAGCGTCGCCGTCGAGCGGTTCATGGTGATGAAGTGGATGCCCGGAGCGCCTTCGGCCAACAGCTCCTCGGCCAGCCGCGTCGTGATCTCGACACCGACCTCGCGCACCGCCGCCGGGTCGCCCTCTACCGCCTCGAGGCGTGACGTCACCGACGCGGGAACCGGCTGACCCGACAGCTCGGTCATCTTGGCCAGCTGCTTGACGTTGGTCACCGGCATCAGGCCCGGGATGATCGGGATGTCCCGTCCGCGCGCCGCCACCCGGTCGCGCAGCCCCACATAGGCCTCGCGGGTGAAGAAGAACTGCGTGATCGCGTACTCCGCGCCGGCGTCAGCCTTGCGGACGAGGACCTCCGCGTCGAAGTCGAGGCTCGCGCTCTCCGGGTGCTGGTCGGGAAACGCCGCCACCCCGACCGTGAAGGACCCGAGCGACCGCACCAGCGAGACCAGCTCGTCGGCGTGGTCGACGCCCTCGGGGTGCTTGACCCACGGCTGTCCCGGGCCGCCTTGGGGGTCACCGCGCAACGCGAGCACGTTGCGGATACCGACCGCGGAAAGCGACCCGACGACTCCCCTGATCTCCGCCACCGAGTGCCCCACCGCCGTCAGGTGGGCCAAGGGCGTCAGCAGCGTCTCCCGGGCGATCCGCTCGGTCACCCGGATGGTCCGGTCGCGCGTCGTCCCGCCGGCCCCGTAGGTCACCGACACGAACGTCGGGTGCACCTTCTCGATCCGGCGGATCGCCTCCCACAGCACCGCCTCCCCCGCGTCGTCGCGCGGCGGAAAGAACTCGAAGCTGATGCTCGGCTGGGGACCGGCAAGGGCAGCCGGGATCGACCGGGTGAGGTGCCCGGGCCTCGACATGCGGGTGCTGACCGGCATACCGGAGAGGGTACGTTGAGCACTCCCGAGTGGGCGGGAGCGACCAGATCGCGGGCCGGTGCATCCAGGACCCGTACCCTGGCGGACAAGCAGGTGAACACTTTTTGGACCCTGGGGAAGGACCTGCCGTGACCAGCCCGCTCGACCTCTGCGACCTGAGAAACCGGGTGCAGGCGGCCGTCGACGCCGAGATGCAGGTTCAACGGACGGTCCTCGTCCCCGTCGGAGACGAGCTGGGGCCGCTCGTCGACGCCGTCGTCCGCCTCATCGCCGGCGGCAAACGGCTGCGGGCCGGTTTCCTCTACTGGGGCTATCGCGCGTCCGGCCGCCCCGACTCCGACGCGCTCGTCCGGCTGGCCGCGTCGATGGAGTTCTTCCAGGCGGCCGCGCTGCTCCACGACGACGTCATGGACGGGAGTGACACGAGGCGGGGTATGCCGGCCGCCCACCGCGCGTTCGCGGCGCTCCACTCCGACTCCGGCTGGGCCGGCGACAGCGCCCGGTTCGGCGAGTCCGCGGCGATCCTCGCCGGCGACCTCTGCCTCCAGTGGTCCGACGAGCTGTATGCGACGTCAGGGCTTCCGGCCGAGGACCTCGAGCGGGGGCGCCGCACCTTCGACACCATGCGCACCCAGCTGATGGGCGGCCAATACCTCGACCTCCTGGAGTCCGCCCGCGGTTGGGAGCGACTCGACACTGCCACGCGAATCGACAGCGCCCGCAACGTGATTCGCTACAAGAGCGCCAAGTACACCATCGAGCACCCGCTGCTGATCGGGGCGTCGGTCGGCGGAGTGGCGGCCACCGACATGGCTCGGCTATCCGAGTACGGCCTGTCCCTGGGTGAGGCGTTCCAGCTGCGCGACGACGTCCTGGGTGTGTTCGGTGACCCCTCCACGACCGGCAAGCCGGCCGGCGACGACCTGCGCGAGGGCAAGCGGACCGTGCTGGTGGCCTTGGCCCTCGACCAGGCCGACACCGACCAGGCAGCCCTGTTCGAGAAGCTGTTCGGACAGCCGGACCTCGACGCGGCCGGCGTCGACCAGCTCCGCGGGATCATCGCCGACACCGGTGCGGTCGGCCAGGTCGAGACGATGATCGGCGCGCTCGCCGCGCAGGCGCGCGGCGCGCTGGCTACGGCACCCGGCCTGGACGGTCAGGCGGTCGACGTCCTCACGTCGCTCGTCGACGCCACGACCGCCCGCACCGCCTGACCCCAGACCTACTCGCCGGTGCCGGCCCGCTGGTAGGTCAGGTGCACGAGCGTCGACCCGAACGTGCGGACGGCAACTCGTTCCAGCGCCCGCGGCGCGTCGGTCAACCCGTACATCCGCGCTCCCGAGCCCAGCACGAACGGGTGCACCGTCAGCCGGAGCTCATCGACGAGGTCACCGGCCAGAAGGGCCTGGGCCAGCGGGGCGCTGCCGTAGACGACGACGTCGCCGTCCACCCGCTCCTGCAGCCCGGTGACCTCGTCGGCGAGGTCCCCGCGCAGCACCGTCGTCGGACCCCAGCCGGTCGGGCTCTCCAACGTCGAGGACACGACGTACTTGGGAACCTCCCGCAGCCGGTCCGCCCACGCGCCCGGCCGGTCTCCCCAGCGCTTCTCGAACCAGGTGTAGGTCCCGCGCCCCACCAGCCACGCGGCGGTGTCCAACGCCTCCTCGTACTCGAACGCCCCCCACTCCGTCCGGTCCTGCTCCGGCATCCGGTTGAACCACCCGCCGAACTCGAACCCCTCCTCGCCCGTCGGGTCCTGGACGACCCCGTCCAGCGAGACGTTCTCGCTGACGACGATCCTTCCCATGGCTGCGCTCCTTCGTCTCGGCGATGTCGTGACTCCACGACCACCGAGACAGACACCGCCGAAGGCCGACAATGGGCGCCGGCGACCGCCCAGTTCGACCGTCGAGCGGTGTCTGCCCGCATACCGGATCGACCACTGACAGGGGTGCACCCGCACGATGACGACCGACCTGCTGACCCGAGCGCGGGCGGGGGACGACCAGGCCTTCCGAGACCTGACCGACCCGTACCGGCGCGAGCTCCTCGTGCACTGCTACCGGGTGCTCGGGTCGTTCGAGGACGCCGAGGACGCGGTGCAGGAGACGCTGCTGTCGGCCTGGCAGGGCGTGGGCGGGTTCGAGGAGCGGGCGTCGGTCCGCACCTGGCTGTACCGGATCGCCACGAACCGGTGTCTCAACGCGCGCCGGTCGACCCTGCGGCGGGCGTCCCGTCAGGCAAAGGAGTGGGACGTGCCCGGAATCCGACCGCCGGAGCCGACCCGGCTCGGCGAGGTGGTCTGGCTCCAGCCGCTGCCGGACAACGCACTCGACGACCCGGAGGCTCGCTACGAGCAACAGGAGTCGATCTCGTTGGCCTTCGTCACCGCCTTGCAGCTGCTCCCGCCCCGACAGGTGGCCGTCCTCGTGCTGCGTGACGTCCTCGGCTTCCCCGCCAAGGAGGTCGCCGAGATGCTCGACACGACGGTCGAGTCGGTCACCAGTGCGCTCAAGCGCGCCCGGGCAACCCTCCAGCGCCAGGCGGCGGGTGACCGCGAGGAACCACCGGCCCCCGGGTCGCCGGTCGAGGAGGCCCTGGTTACAGCCTTCGTCACGGCCTACGAGGCATCCGATGTCGACGCGGTCGTGGCCCTGCTCACCGACGATGTCCTCGTCTCGATGCCCCCGGTGCCGTTCGAGTACGAGGGTCGAGAGGCCGCCGCCGGCTTCTGCGCGGCGGTGATCCTGCCGAGCCGGACCTTCCGGCTGGTGCCCACCCGGGCCAACGGTCAGCCCGCCTTCGGGATCTACCTGCTCGGCCCCGACGGCCTCTTCCACGGCACCGGTCTCCTGGTGCTGGCCCTGGCCGGCGATCGGGTATGCGCGCTCACCCGGTTCGAGAGCGGGACCCTTGCCTGGTTCGGCCTTCCCCGCTCGCTTCCGAGCCGTTGACCGGCGGACGCAGCCGCGCGCCCCACCAGACCCAGAGCGCGCACGTCGAGAGCACCAGGGCGAACCCGAACCCCAGGTCCTCTACCGGGGCGAACGCGATCCGCCCATCCCCGAGGAACGGCACGGAGCCCGACCCGAGGATCGCGTCCGGGTCGTAGGTGACGATCAGCCGCCCGGTCAGCCAGCCGTTGGTCAGCAGCTGGAACCCGACGATGATCGCGTAGGCGAACCACCACTGCCGCCGGGCCAGCAGCCGGGTCCGCAGCACCCAGAGGTCGAGGACCACCGCCGCGACGATCCCGACCAGGGCGGCCGAGGTGTACGTCATCGCTTCCGCCGGCCCATGACGACGCCGACCGCCTCGTAGGTGAGGATCCCGGCGAGCGGGATGACGATGAAGAAGCCCAGCTCCTCGAGGGGCAGCCCGCCGATCCGCGCCGGCAGCGTCTGCGCTGCATCGAACCTCCAGTGCCCGGCGTGGGTCGCCGCGAGGTCCCAGAGCACGAAGACGAAGAACACCGGCGCGATGGACAGCGCCAGCCGGCGCACCTGGCTCAGGACGCGTAGGTGGAAGATCCAGTTCAGCGGCAGCGTCCCGATGAGGCAGAACGCGAGCATCGCCGCATACGAGAGCTGACGCACGGACGGACAGCGGTCAGAACGCCGTGACCTGGGCCCGGCGCCGGACCTCGGTCTTGTGGCCGGCGATCAGCGCGTCGATCGGCGCCCCCTCCACCGGCAGCGTGTCGTCGGGCGTGAACAGCCAGGTGATGATCTCGTCGTCGTTCATCCCGCCGTCGGCGAGCACCGTGAACGTCCCTCGCAGCTCCGACCGCGGCCCGGTCTCGCCGAGGAACTTCCCCGGCACACTGACCACCTGGCGCGATCCGACCCGCGCGGACAGCAGCTCACGGTCGGCGATGGCCTGACGGACCCGGGCGAGCGACCACCCCCATCGCTCCGCGATGTCCGGGACGGTCACCCAGTCCCCCACCAGCGACTCCACATCCGTCACACCGACCACTCTAGGTTGCGGCCCCGCCTGCACGGATCATCGGTCGGGGCTTCGTAGACTCCGCACATGACGTCGAGCGTCACGGACTCGTCGCTGCGCGTCGTCGGGCGTCTGCTCGACGGCCGCTACCGTGTGCTCTCGCACCTCGCGGACGGCGGGATGGCGACGGTCTACCTGGCCCTCGACGAGCGTCTCGACCGCGAGGTCGCAGTCAAGGTCATGCACGACAACCTGGCTCGCGACTCGACGTTCGTGACCCGGTTCCGTCGCGAGGCGCGCTCGGCGGCCCGCCTGAGCCACCCGAACGTCGTCGCCGTCTACGACCAGGGCGAGGACCAGGGGCAGATGTTCCTCGCCATGGAGTACGTCCCGGGCCGCACCCTCCGCGACGTCCTCACGGACGAGGGACCGCTGACGCCGCGCGCCGCCCTCGACCTCTTCGACCCGATCCTCCAGGCGATCGCCGCCGCCCACGACGCCGGCCTCATCCACCGCGACGTCAAGCCGGAGAACGTCATCCTCCGCGACGACGGCCTGGTCAAAGTCGCCGACTTCGGCCTGGCCCGCGCGGTGACCGCCGCCACGACCACCAACGCCTCCGGCACCCTGCTCGGCACGGTCGCGTACCTCTCCCCCGAACAGGTCGAGCGCGGCATCGCCGACGCGCGCAGCGACGTGTATGCGGCGGGGCTGGTCCTCTACGAGATGCTCACCGGCCGCAAGGCGTTCGACGGCGACTCGCCGATCCACGTGGCGTACCAGCACGTCCACGGCTCCGTTCCGATGCCGTCCCAGACGATCCGGACGGTGCCGCAGGAGTGCGACCAGCTGGTCGCGCTCGCCACCGCGCGCGACCCCGACCAGCGACCCGCCGACGCCGGCGACTACCTCATCGAGGTCCGCCGCTCGCGGTCCTTGATGACGACCACCGAGCTCGACCTGCGGCCCGCGTCGTCACAGC
>DASTNV010000175.1:0-8070 GCA_035762725.1 Lapillicoccus sp.
ACCGTCCGGCTCCTCGACGAGCTCGTCGACTCCGGCGCCCTGCGCCGACGGCCGACCGGCTGGTACTGGTCGGAGGGAGACCGACCGACCGACGCCGTGTCCCTGCGCGGTTCGGGAACCACGCTGCGCATCGCCGACCACCGAACCGGTCGCGTCCTCGGAACCATCGATGACGCGCGATCGCACAGCGCCGTTCACCCAGGTGCCGTCTACGTCCACCAGGGCGAGACCTTCGTCGTCGTCGACCTCGACCTCGAGGACGGATGCGCCCTCGTGCGGGTCGGAGACCCCGGCTGGTCGACCCAGGCCCGCTCGATGTCGGCCTTCGACATCGTCGACGTCGAGCGGTCGCGGCGATGGGGAGCCGTCGGTTGTCACTTCGGCACCGTCCAGGTCCGGACCCAGGTCACCTCATTCCTGCGCCGCCTCCCGACCGGTGAGGTGATCGGCGAACACCCGCTCGACCTGCCGATCCGTGCGCTGCCGACCAAGGCCGTGTGGTGGACCATCCCGCTCGAGCTGCTCGCCGCCTGGGGGGTGCCCGAGGCCGCGGTGCCCGGCGCCGCGCACGCCGCCGAGCACGCGGCTATCGGCATGCTCCCGCTCGTCGCGACCTCGGACCGCTGGGATGTCGGCGGCGTGTCGACGGCCCTGCACCCGGACACAGGGATGCCGACGGTCCTCGTCTACGACGGGTACCCGGGCGGTGCCGGCTTTGCGGAGCGCGGCTACCAAGCGGTGGAGCAGTGGCTCACGGGGACGCGCGACGCCATCGCCGGGTGCGCCTGTCTGTCCGGCTGCCCGTCGTGCGTCCAGTCGCCGAAGTGCGGCAACGGCAACGAGCCGCTGGACAAGACCCGAGCGGTGACGCTGCTCGACCTGACCCTGGATGCGGCCCGCACTCACCGTTGACTACACCAGCGCCCGCACGACTGTCTTCTCGCGCTGACTGACGTGGGTCATCCCGCGCCTCCTGAGGCCGCCGGTCCCGCGCGTGCCCGCGCGGTCGCGGTGCCGACCCGAGCGGCCGTCGCCACCACCTCGACGGACAGCTCCACCGAGAGGTCCGGGCCGGCTCGGCAGGACGCCAGCCGAGCGCCGTTGCGTACTGCCACGGCCGCACCGGCCGAGCAGGCCGAGGGCGCGGGTTCGCCACCGACCAGCGCCGCGGCCGCCGCGAGCGCCGCGAGGTCGGCAGCGGACTGCGCCCGATGCGACGCCACCACCGCACCGACGATCAGCAGGGCGCCGACGGTGATGGCCAGGATGACCCCGAGGGCGCCCAGGACGGCCACCGTGGCCGAGCCACCGTCCCGCCGGCCCGTACCGCGCTCCAAGCGGTCCGAACCACCGTCCCGACAGCCAGCCACCTCACGGCTCCGTCTGCTCGCGCGCCGCAGTGGCCGAACCCCGAACGGTCAGCACCCGCCACCCAGCGAGGTCACGACTCGCGGACACCGTCGCCGAGACCTCGGTGCCGCCGGCGGACAGGGCGACCCCCGCGCCCGGCGGTGCCGCTGTCGCCGCCGCCGCCCGCGCCACGGCCTCGGAGTCACCCCGCGCCAGTGCCCGCGCGGCGAGCCGGGCGGCGTCGACGCATTGGATCTCGTCGATCCCCACACGCACCGCCGACAGACCCAGACCGAGGACTACGACGACGACCGGTATGGCCACCGCGAGCTCAGCGGTGACCATGCCCCGGTCACGCCGGCAGGCCACGTCAGCCCGCCGAACCCAACGCGTTCGTGATGATGCTCGTCAACGCCGACATCACGGCGCCGGACTTGACGACGGCCAGAAGCACCGCCGCGAACGCGACGGCCGCGAGGGTGCCGACCGCATACTCCGCCGTCGTCATCCCCGCCGACCGCAGCCGGCCGAGCCGCCTCGACCGCGCCCGCAGTCGCTCCACGAGTGAACTCGACATCGCTTCTCCCCTGTCTCCCAGACCCGCCGGCCGGTCGTTCCGGCCTCTCGGAGATCGATGCTCGTCGCCAGTTCGGCCGACGACCAGGCGTCGACCCCGACCTGTGGACGGCGGGACGAACCGCACGTGCCATGTGGACGCCGAGGTATCAGCGCGGACCCGTGGAGCCTCTACACCAACAGCCACGGAGCGACCACGCGGGCCGCGGGAGCACGGGAGATCCGGCCGCCCACCTGGCCGTGGCGCCAACGTTCAGCGAAGCGGGACCCCCACCCGCGACGCCAGCTCCGACAGGGAGATCCCAAAGGTCTCGGTCACCCGGGCCCCTTCCGCCCCGACGTGGAACACCCCGTAGTCGGTGTAGACCCGGCTGACGCACCGCACCCCGGTGAGAGGGTAGGTGCACTCTTGCACGAGCTTCGACGTCCCGTCCTTGGCGAACAACGTCATCATGACTAACACCTGTTTCGCGCCGATGGCCAGGTCCATGGCTCCGCCGACCGCAGGGATGGCGTCGGGCGCGCCGGTATGCCAGTTGGCCAGGTCGCCGTGCTGCGACACCTGGAACGCGCCGAGGACACAGACGTCCAGGTGACCGCCGCGCATCATCGCGAAGGAGTCGGCGTGGTGGAAGTACGACGCGCCCGGAAGCTCGGTGACCGGGATCTTGCCGGCGTTGGTGAGGTCGGTGTCGATGTCGTCGCCCACCGCGGCGGGGCCCATCCCGAGCATCCCGTTCTCGGTGTGCAGGACGATGCCGGCGGCCGGGTCGAGATAGTCGGCAACCGTTGTGGGCTGGCCGATTCCGAGGTTCACGTATGACCCGGCGGGAATGTCGCGGGCGACCAGTGCCGCCAGCTCCGCCCTTTGGAGCGGACCGCGCTCGGTGTGCTCCACGGTTCCGGACGGTTCGGACGGTTCGGTATGCGGGTGCGCGGCAACGTCGGTCATGACGCCTCCGTCCGGGCGGCCTCGGCCGCCGACAGGTCCAGCACCCGGTCGACATAGATCGACGGGGTGACGATGTTCTCGGGGTCGAGCTGGCCGACGGGGACCACCTGCGAAACCTCGACGATCGTCGTTGTCGCCGCGGCGGCCATCACCGGTCCGAAGTTGCGAGCGGTCTTGCGGTACACCAGGTTTCCCAGCGCGTCGGACACGTGCGCCCGAACCAGGGCGACGTCACCGCGGATCGGGTACTCGAGCACGTAGTCACGGCCGTCGATCGTCCGGGTCTCCTTGCCCTGAGCCAGTGGGGTACCTACACCGGTCGGCGTGAAGAACGCCCCGATTCCCGCTCCGGCGGCCCGCATCCGCTCGGCGAGGTTTCCCTGCGGGACGACCTCGAGGTCGACCTGTCCGGCGCGGTACAGGCCGTCGAAGACCCACGAGTCCGACTGCCGGGGGAACGAGCAGATCATCTTGCGTACCCGCCCGGCGGCTAGCAGCGCGGCCAGCCCGGTGTCACCGTTACCGGCGTTGTTGGACACCACGGTCAGCTCCGACGCGCCCTGCCGGATGAGCGCGTCGATGAGCGCCACCGGCATACCGGCCATCCCGAACCCACCCACCAGAACCGTCGCCCCGTCGACGATTCCGGCGACCGCCGCGTCCGGGTCGGTGACAATCGAGGCGCGTGACATCAGGCGTCCTCGTTCTCGACGACCATGGCGAGGCCTTGGCCAACCCCGATGCAGATGGCGGCGACACCCCACCGGTGACCACCGTCGCGTAACCGCTTGACCAGCGTCCCGAGGATGCGACCACCGGAGGCTCCCAACGGATGCCCGATGGCGATCGCGCCCCCCTTGGCGTTGACGATCTCCGGATCGATGCCCCACGCGTCGACGCACGCGAGCGACTGCACGGCGAACGCCTCGTTGAGCTCCACCGCACCGACGTCCGACCAGCCGATCCCGGCTCGCCGCAACGCTTTCTCCGCGGCCTCGACCGGCGCATACCCGAACATCTGCGGCTCGAGCGCCGCCGCTGCCCGGCCGGCGACGCGAGCGAGCGGCGCGCCCCCCAGCCGCGTGGCCGATGCCTTGGTCCCCAGCACCAGCGCGGAAGCTCCGTCGTTGAGCGGCGACGCATTGCCGGCGGTGATCGTGCCCTCCGCGCGGAAGGACGGCGTCAACGTCGCCAGCTTCTCCAGGGTGGTCCCGGCCCGGATCGACTCGTCCCGAGTCACCTCGGTGTCCGGGACCGCCACCGTCAGGGAGTCGTAGAAGCCTTCGTTCCACGCCGCATCGGCAAGCTGGTGGGACTGCAGCGCGAACGCATCCTGCCGCTCCCGCGAGATGGCGAACTTCTCCTGCAGCTGCTCGTTGCACTCGCCCAGCGACGCCGTCCACTCCGCCGGCATCCGCGGGTTGACCAACCGCCACCCCAACGTCGTCGAGACGGCCGTGACATTCCCCGCAGGGAACGGCTTCTCCGGCTTCGGCAGCACCCACGGAGCCCGGGTCATCGACTCGACCCCACCGACGACAACAACCTCCGCATCACCGGACTCCACTGTGCGAGAACCGATCATCGCCGCGTCGAGGCTCGACCCACACAGCCGGTTCACCGTCGTCGCGGGCACCGTCACCGGCAACCCCGAGAGCAGCACCGCCATCCGGCCGACGTTGCGGTTGTCCTCACCTGCACCGTTGGCGTTGCCCCAAACGACATCACCGATGTCCTGCGGGTCGAGATCCGGCACCCTGGCCAAGACCCCACGCAGCGCGGTCGCCGCAAGGTCGTCCGGCCGCACACCAGCCAGGCCACCGTTGAACCTTCCGAACGGGGTCCGCACCGCGGCGTAGATGTAGGCGTCGTTGACGGTCATGGCTGTCCTTCGGTTTCGTCGGCGAGCACCTGCGCAGCCACCCGGAACGCGGTGTTCGCGTCCGGGACCCCGCAGTAGATCGCGCTCTGGAGGATGACCTCTTTGATCTCGTCGACCGTGAGGCCGTTGCGCCGCGCGGCGCGCACGTGCATCGCCAGCTCGTCGTGGTGTCCCCGGGCGATCAGCGCGGTCAGCGTGATCATCGAGCGGCTGCGACGGTCCAGCCCTGGCCGGGTCCAGATCGTCCCCCACGCGTAGCGCGTGATGAGCTCCTGGAACTCTCGGGTGAGGTCGGTCGTCGCCGCCGTCGCCCGGTCCACGTGCTCCTCGCCGAGAACCGCGCGACGGACCGTCATTCCGTTGTCGTACAACGGGTCTGGCGTTTTGTCAGGCTCAGCGGGTATGCCGGGCGTCACCGGTTCGGTCGGCTCCAGGTGCTGGGCCAGCAACTTGACGACGACAGACGGCACCTCTGCGGGCGGCAGGTGCGCTACGCCGTCGAGGACCACCAGCCGGGCTCCCGGGATCCCGTCGGCGATCTCCTCGAGAAGGGGCGGCGGGGTGGCGACGTCCTCGGATCCCGCGACCGCGAGGACCGGTGCCCTGATGGCTCCCAGGCGCTCACGGACGTCGAACCGGCTGAGCGCCTCGCAGATCTGGGCGTAGCTCTCGTCGTCCGTCTCGCGCAACGAGTGCAGCAGGGCCGAGACGCGATCCGGCTCTTGCTCGACGAACCCGTCCGGGAACCACCGTTCCAGTGACAGCTGCACCAGCGACGGGGTCCCCGACGCCCGCGCGGCAGCGGCCCGGTCGGTCCAACCAGGCATCGCGCCGAACGCCGCGCTGCTGCTGATGATGACGGCTGCCGCAACGCGGTCAGGCGCGTCGACGAGGAGCTGCAGCCCCACCCCGCCGCCCGCCGAGTCGCCGGCGTAGCGGAACGACCCGGGCTGCTCTCCTCTCTCTTCCTGGACGGCGTCGACCAGGTCGAGCACCGCCGCGGAGAGATCCACGAAGTCCAGCGAGGACCCGGTTACAGCCGGACTCGCGCCGTGTCCTGGCAGATCCCACCCCACGAGGTGGAAGCGGTCGGCGAGGGTCGCGACGCACGGGGACCAGAGTGCGCTCACGGATGTGCCGAGCGACGGTCCGAGGACGAGCAGCGGCTTGCGGCGGCCTGGGGGGCCCGGGTCGCTCAGCTGGGTTCCGACGACGCGGATGCTCATGGCTGCACCCCCAGTACGCCACGGGCCCGAGAGAGGGTCCCGTCGACGACGGCCGACGCGGCCCCGAGGTAGTCCGCCGGCTCGGTGGCGGTCCCGGAGATCGACTCTTGCTCAGCGAGGAGCGCGTCGCGGGAGGCGGCAACGTTGTCGGCCATCCGCCCAGTGTCGACCTGCAGCCCGGACAGCAGCTCAGTGGTCTGTGACCCGGCGACGAGCGTGCGTCGCGCCAGTGTCGCGAGGGTGCTCCACTCGACGTGCCACGACCCGTCCGGGCGCTCATCGACGGCCAGCGCCGCGGCGGTGTGCAGGGTGGCGGCCAGGGGCGGCGCCGCGATCGCGCCGCGCCGGACGAGGACGGACAGCACCGGGTTCTGCTTCTGCGGCATCGTTGACGACCCGCCACGACCGGAGACGGCGGGCTCAGCGAGCTCGCCGATCTCCGGGCGGCCGAGCGTGACAACGTCCGAAGCGATGCGACCCCAGGCGTCGGTGGCAGTCACCAGCGCGTCCGCGATGGCCGTGACCGGACGCCGCGAGGTGTGCCACGCCGAGCGCGTGGCCAGCCCGAGGTCGGCCGCGACCCGGTCGACCTGACTCACTGTCGCCGCGATCGGGTCGTCCAGCCCCGCGGTCCTGGCCAGCTCGACCGTCGCCGCCGACGTCCCGGCCGCTCCCCCCAGCTGCACCGCCAGCGCGGTCCGCGCCGGCGTCGTTGCCTCGGCCGCGTCCAGCACGCCCGTGAGCCAGCCGGATGCCTTGAGCCCGAAAGCGATCGGCACCGCGTGCTGAGTCAGGGTACGGCCGGCCATGACCGTCGACCGGTGCTTGTCGACCAGGTCGACGAGGACCGTTGCCTGGTGGTGCAGGTCGGAAATGAGGCGGTCCAGGACGTCGCGGCAGCACAGCATGAGACCGGTGTCGACCACGTCCTGGCTGGTCAGTCCCCGATGCAGCCACCGGGCGGCTTCGGGGTTCGCCTCCTCGATCCGCTTGCGCAACAACGACACCAGAAGGATGACGGGGTTGCCACCGGCCTCGCCCCCCAGGGCCAACGAGTCGATGTCGTCCGGCCCGACCAACCCGGTGAGGTCCGCCTTGGCCGAACCCGGAGCGATGCCGGACGCGACGAGACCGGCGAGCCACGCCTCCTCGACCTGCACCATGGCGGCCAGGAACGACCGCTGCGACATGGCGTCGCCGGCTCGCTCGTCGCCGGGCCAGAACAGGTCGCTCATTGGCCCGGATACCGAAGGAAGACGGTCTCGTCGTCGCCCTGGAGCCGCACGTCGAACGCATACCCACTGTCGTCGGCCCGGCAGACCAACGTCGAGCGTCGCCCGTCGTCGAGGCCGGACAGCAGCGAGTCCTGGGCCAGGGCGTCGGCGTCGTCCGGCAGGTACGCGCGAGTGAAGAGTCGGTTCAGCAAGCCGCGGGCGAAGACGGTCACGGCGAAGAAGGCGGCCTTGCCCGGTTCCGAGGCGCCGGGGCGCAGCGTGGTGAAGACGTAGCGCCCCTCGGGGTCCGTCGACGCGCGACCCCATCCGGTGAACGTCCACCCGTCGCGGCGCAGCGAACCCGGTTGCTGCACAACGGTTCCGTCCGGCCTGGCCTGCCACAGCTCGAGGAGAGCGTCCGGGACACCGCGTCCTGCGCCGTCCGTCACCCGGCCGTGCAGCCGGATCGCGGACGGGTGCGACAGCGGCACCAGCTCGTTGTCGTGGTCGAACGGCAGCGCGTACCCGAAGAACGGTCCGACGGTCTGGCCGGGTGTGGGGACGAGGCCAGTCACGACTCCTCCATGAGGGTGCGCTGGCTGCCGGTGAGGACGATGTCCCAGTGGTAGCCGGTGGCCCACTCGTGCTGCGTCAGGTCGTGGTCGTACGTGGCGACGAGGCGGTCGCGCGCGCGTTGGTCGGTGATCGCCTGGTAGATCGGGTCGAGTGCGAAGAGGGGGTCGCCCGGGAAGTACATCTGGGTGACCATCCGCTGCGTGAAGTCGGTGCCGAACAACGAGAAGTGGATGTGCGCCGGCCGCCACGCGTTGTGGTGGTTCTTCCACGGGTACGGACCGGGCTTGATGGTCT
>DASTNV010000176.1:0-34595 GCA_035762725.1 Lapillicoccus sp.
CGTCTGGCACGGACTGTTCGGGCTGCACCTCGTCCACGACGACGAGGAGGACGCGCTCGGTCTGCCCAGCGGTGACCGCGAGCTGCCGGTGGTCATCGCCGACCGGTCCTTCGGCGCCGACGGTGCGCTGCTCTACCCGCCGGTGACGCGGGACCACGACATGGCGATGCTGCCGGACCAGTTCATGGACGGTGTCCTCGGCGACGTCACGCTGGTCAACGGGGTCCCGTGGCCGGTGCTCGAGGCACCGGCGGTGCGGCACCGATTGCGGCTGCTCAACGCGTCCAACGCGCGGGCCTACCGGCTGACGCTCTGGCCGCCACCGCCTGGTGGTGGCGGGTTGGTGCAGATCGGGAGTGACGGTGGGCTCCTCGCCGCGCCCGTGGCGCATGAGGCGGTCGATATCTCCCCCGGTGAGCGCTACGACGTCGTCGTCGATCTCGGGCGGTACCAGCCCGGCACCGTCGTCGATCTCGTCAACGACCTCGAGCCGGGTATGCGTGCCGTCATGCGGTTCCGGGTCGGGTCCCGGCTCCCCGACGACTCACACGTACCGGACCGGCTCTCGACGGTGGAGCGGCTCGACCCCGGAGCCGCTGTCGTGCGGCGTTCATTCGACTTCCGGACCCGTGGGCAACGAGGTCCGTGGACGATCAACGCGGGGGCGTTCGACCCGTCACGGGTCGACGCGGCGCCGACCCTTGGCGCGATCGAGGTCTGGAGCTTCACCACCGACGTCGCCCACCCGGTGCACATCCACCTCGACCCGTTCCAGGTGGTCGCGCGTGGCGCACCGGGGCGACTGTCGGCCCAGGACGTCGGCTGGAAGGACACCGTGGCCATCCGGCCGTCAGAGACCGTCGAGGTGGCGGTCCGGTTCAGCGACTACGCGGGCCGGTACGTCCTCCACTGCCACAACCTGGAGCACGAGGACATGGGCATGATGGCCAACGTCGAGACCCACTGAGCCGGGGACGCTGCCCGCGAGCCCGGCGACGCCCGCCGGCTTGCCGACTCGACGCAACGTCGAGCGACGTGACGCCCGCTGGCTTGCCGACTCGACGAGTCGAGATCCGCTGAGGACCCTCAACCGAAACTCTAGGAGCGCAGCGGTCGGAATTCCGACCGCTGCGCTCCTATTAGGTGAATCGGGTGGACGCCGCCCTGGATCAGTTGTCGGCGAACCCGAGGCTGACGTCGTCCAACCGGACCGGCTCGCCCGACCCGGCACCGAAGGTGCTGTAGTCGTACGCGTCGTAGTTCGGCAGCGCGTACATGGCGGCCTTGGCCTCCTCGGTGGGCTCCACGGTGATGTTCCGGTAGCGGGGCAGACCCGTACCGGCCGGGATGAGCTTGCCGAGGATGACGTTCTCCTTGAGGCCGAGCAGCGGGTCGGACTTGGCCTCCATGGCGGCCTGGGTGAGCACCCGGGTCGTCTCCTGGAAGGACGCCGCCGACAGCCACGACTCGGTCGCGAGCGAGGCCTTGGTGATGCCCATGAGCTCCGGCCGACCCGAGGCGGTCTTGCCACCCTCACGCGAGACGCGCTCGTTCTCCGCGGTGAAGCGGTTGCGCTCGGCGAGGTCGCCCGGGATGAGGTTGGCGTCGCCGGCCTCGATGACCGTCACCCGCCGCAGCATCTGCCGGACGATGACCTCGATGTGCTTGTCGTGGATCGACACACCCTGCTGCCGGTACACGTGCTGGACCTCGTCGACGAGGTGCGTCTGCACCGCGCGCGGGCCGAGGATCCGGAGCACCTGCTTCGGGTCGATCGCACCCTGGACCAGCTGGGCGCCGACCTCGACGTGGTCGCCGTCCTGGACGAGCAGGCGGGACCGCTTGCTCACCGGGTAGGCGTGCTCGTCGCTGCCGTCGTCCGGCACCAGCACGATCCGACGGGTCTTGTCGGTGTCTTCGACCCGGACCCGCCCGGTCGTCTCGGCGATCGGGGCGACACCCTTCGGGGTACGCGCCTCGAACAGCTCGACGACTCGCGGCAGACCCTGCGTGATGTCGTCACCCGCCACACCACCGGTGTGGAAGGTCCGCATCGTCAGCTGGGTGCCGGGCTCACCGATCGACTGCGCCGCGATGATGCCCACGGCCTCGCCGATGTCGACGAGCTTGCCGGTCGCCAGGGAGCGGCCGTAGCACATCGCACACGTCCCGACCTTGCTCTCGCAGGTGAGGACCGACCGGACCTTGACCTGGTCGATGCCCGCCGCGAAGAGCGCGTCGATGACGACGTCACCGAGGTCGATGCCGGCGTTGGCGAGGACCGTGCCGTCGGCGTCCGTGACGTCCTGGGCGAGAGTACGCGCATACACGCTGGTCTCGACGTCCTCGTGCGGGACCCGCTGGCCGCCGTGCGAGTCGGCGATCGGCATGGTCAGACCACGCTCGGTGCCACAGTCGTGCTCGCGGATGATGACGTCCTGCGAGACGTCGACGAGACGACGGGTGAGGTACCCGGAGTCCGCCGTCCGCAGCGCGGTGTCGGCCAGACCCTTACGCGAACCGTGCGTCGAGATGAAGAACTCCAGCACCGACAGACCCTCGCGGAAGTTCGCGCGGATCGGACGCGGGATGATCTCGCCCTTCGGGTTCGACACCAGGCCACGCATACCGGCGATCTGGCGCAGCTGCATCCAGTTGCCTCGAGCCCCGGAGTTGACCATCTTGAAGATCGTGTTGGACGGCGGGATGTTCGCCCGCATCTCCTCCGCGACCTTGTTGGTGGCCTCGTTCCAGATCTCGATGAGGTCCTCACGACGCTCGTTGTCGGTCATCGCACCGCGGTCGTAGAGCTTCTGGACCTTGCTCGCGCGCGCCTCGTACTCCTCGAGGATCGCGCCCTTGCGCGGCGGCGTGACGACGTCGGAGATGGCGACCGTCGCACCGGACCGAGTGGCCCAGTAGAAGCCGGCGTCCTTGAGGGCGTCGAGCGACGCCGCGACGTCGACCTTGGTGTAGCGCTCGGCCAGGTCGTTGACGATCGTCGACAGGCGCTTCTTGTCCACAACCTCCTCGACGAACGGGTAGTTCACCGGGAGCGCGTCGTTGAACAGCACGCGGCCCAGCGTCGTCTCGAGGATCAGCGACGGGACGATGCCCTCCTCGTTGGCCTCGACACCCTCGGGCAGCTCGTAGCCGACCGGGGGCACGACGTCGGTGAGGCGGACCTTGATCCGGGTACCGAGCCGGATCTCGTGCGCGTCGAACGCCATCCGCGCCTCGGCCGGCGTCGCGAACACGCGCACCGTCTCCGGCTGCTCCTCCACCTCGGAGGTGAGGTGGAACAGACCGATGATCATGTCCTGGGTGGGCATGGTCACGGGGCGGCCGTCGGCCGGCTTGAGGATGTTGTTGCTCGACAGCATGAGGATGCGGGCCTCGGCCTGAGCCTCCGCCGACAGCGGCACATGCACAGCCATCTGGTCACCGTCGAAGTCGGCGTTGAACGCCGTGCAGACGAGCGGGTGGATCTGGATGGCCTTGCCCTCGACCAGCTGCGGCTCGAAGGCCTGGATGCCGAGGCGGTGCAGCGTGGGCGCCCGGTTCAGCAGGACCGGGTGCTCCGTGATGACCTCCTCGAGCACGTCCCAGACGACCGGACGCGCGCGCTCGACCATCCGCTTGGCGGACTTGATGTTCTGCGCGTGGTCGAGGTCGACCAGCCGCTTCATGACGAACGGCTTGAACAGCTCGAGCGCCATCTGCTTGGGCAGGCCGCACTGGTGCAGCTTCAGCTGCGGGCCGACGACGATGACCGAACGGCCGGAGTAGTCGACGCGTTTGCCGAGCAGGTTCTGGCGGAACCGGCCCTGCTTGCCCTTGAGCATGTCGGACAGCGACTTGAGCGGCCGGTTGCCCGGGCCCGTCACCGGACGGCCACGACGGCCGTTGTCGAACAGCGAGTCGACGGCCTCCTGGAGCATCCGCTTCTCGTTGTTGACGATGATCTCCGGCGCGCCGAGGTCGAGCAGCCGCTTGAGGCGGTTGTTCCGGTTGATCACCCGGCGGTAGAGGTCGTTGAGGTCGGACGTCGCGAACCGGCCACCGTCGAGCTGCACCATCGGGCGCAGGTCCGGCGGGATGACCGGGACGCAGTCGAGGACCATGCCGGTCGGGCTGTTGGTCGTCGTCGTGAACGCGGTGACGACCTTGAGCCGCTTGAGGGCCCGGGTCTTCTTCTGGCCGCGGCCGGTCGCGATGATCTCGCGCAGCTCGGCGATCTCCGACTCGAGGTCGAAGGTCTCGAGGCGCTTCTGGATCGCCGCCGCGCCCATGCCGCCCTCGAAGTAGAGGCCGAACCGGTCACGCATCTCGCGGTAGAGGACCTCGTCGCCCTCGAGGTCCTGGACCTTGAGGTTCTTGAACCGGTCCCAGACCTGCTCGAGCCGCTCGACCTGCTGGTCGGCGCGCTTGCGGATGTTGTTCATCTCGCGCTCGGCCGACTCGCGGACCTTGCGCTTGGCGTCGGACTTGGCGCCCTCCGCCTCGAGCTCGGCGAGGTCCTTCTCGAGGATCTTCGCGCGCGCGTCGATGTCGGCGTCGCGGCGGTTCTCGATCTCCTTCTTCTCGACCTGGATCTGCGCCTCGAGCGAGGGCAGGTCCTGGTGACGCTGCTCCACGTCGACGGACGTGATCATGTAGGCCGCGAAGTAGATGACCTTCTCGAGGTCCTTCGGGGCCAGGTCGAGCAGGTACCCCAGGCGCGAGGGAACGCCCTTGAAGTACCAGATGTGGGTCACCGGGGCGGCGAGCTCGATGTGGCCCATCCGCTCACGTCGCACCTTGGCGCGGGTCACCTCGACGCCGCAGCGCTCACAGATGATGCCCTTGAAGCGGACCCGCTTGTACTTGCCGCAGTTGCACTCCCAGTCCCGGGTGGGGCCGAAGATGCGCTCGCAGAACAGGCCCTCCTTCTCCGGCTTGAGGGTGCGGTAGTTGATGGTCTCCGGCTTCTTCACCTCGCCGTGGCTCCACTGACGGATGTCGTCAGCGGTGGCCAGGCCGATACGCAGCTCGTCAAAGAAGTTGACGTCGAGCACGTGGTTCCTTCTCTCGTAATTCTTCTCGTGAAACCCGAGTGAGTTCTCTACAAGCTTTGGTTGGGGGTATGCGCGAAGTCGCCTCCGCGCATACCCGCCGTTGTCGTCAGACCTCTTCGACCGAGCTCGGCTCGCGCCGGGACAGGTCGATGCCGAGCTCCTCCGCCGCGCGGAACACGTCCTCGTCGGCCTCCTTCATCTCGATGGTCTGGCCATCGGTGGAGAGGACCTCGACGTTGAGACACAGCGACTGCATCTCCTTGAGGAGGACCTTGAAGGACTCGGGGATGCCGGAGTCGGGGATGTTCTCGCCCTTGACGATCGCCTCGTAGACCTTCACGCGGCCGGGGACGTCGTCGGACTTGATGGTCAGCAGCTCCTGGAGCGTGTAGGCCGCGCCGTACGCCTCGAGCGCCCAGACCTCCATCTCACCGAAGCGCTGGCCACCGAACTGGGCCTTACCGCCGAGCGGCTGCTGGGTGATCATCGAGTACGGGCCCGTCGAGCGCGCGTGGATCTTGTCGTCGACGAGGTGGTGGAGCTTGAGGATGTACATGTAGCCCACCGACACGGCCTCCGGGAACGGCTCGCCGGAGCGGCCGTCGAAGAGCTTCGCCTTGCCGGAGCCGTCGATCAGCCGCACGCCGTCACGCGTCTCGTGCGTCGAGTCGAGCAGCCCGGTGATCACGTCCTCACCCGCACCGTCGAAGACGGGGCTGGCGACTCGGGTGCCCGGAGGCGCCTCGTAGGCGTCCTTCGGGATCGGCTTGGCCCAGTCCGGGTTGCCCGCGACGGTCCAGCCGCGCGAGGCGGCCCAGCCGAGGTGCAGCTCGAGGATCTGGCCGACGTTCATCCGGCCGGGCACGCCGAGCGGGTTGAGGACGACGTCCACCGGGGTCCCGTCCTCGAGGAACGGCATGTCCTCGACGGGCAGGATCTTGGAGATGACGCCCTTGTTGCCGTGGCGGCCGGCGAGCTTGTCGCCGTCGGTGATCTTCCGCTTGTTCGCGACGTAGACGCGGACCAGCTGGTTGACGCCCGGGGGCAGGTCGTCGCCCTCGTCCTTGTCGAAGACCTTCACGCCGATGACCGTGCCGGTCTCGCCGTGAGGCACCTTGAGGGACGTGTCGCGGACCTCGCGCGCCTTCTCACCGAAGATCGCGCGGAGCAGCCGCTCCTCGGGGGTGAGCTCGGTCTCGCCCTTGGGCGTGACCTTGCCGACCAGCAGGTCGCCGTCGCGGACCTCGGCACCGATGCGGATGATGCCGCGCTCGTCGAGGTCGGCGAGGACCTCCTCGGAGACGTTCGGGATGTCCCGGGTGATCTCCTCGGGGCCCAGCTTGGTGTCGCGGGCGTCGACCTCGTGCTCCTCGATGTGGATCGAGGAGAGGACGTCGTCCTGCACCAGACGCTGGCTGAGGATGATCGCGTCCTCGTAGTTGTGGCCCTCCCACGGCATGAACGCCACGAGCAGGTTGCGGCCGAGCGCCATCTCGCCACGCTCCGTCGCCGGGCCGTCGGCGATGACGTCGCCGGCCTCCACCCGCTGACCCTCGTCCACGCGGACGATCTGGTTGTAGCAGTTGCCCTGGTTGGAGCGGTCGAACTTGGCGATCCGGTACGTGACCGTCGTGCCGTCGTCGTTGGCCACGGTGACCAGGTCGGCGCTCACCTCGGTGACGGCGCCGGACTTGGCGGCGACAACGACGTCACCCGAGTCGAGCGCGGCACGCAGCTCCATGCCGGTACCCACGAGCGGGGCCTCCGACTTGACCAGCGGGACCGCCTGACGCTGCATGTTCGAGCCCATCAGGGCCCGGTTGGCGTCGTCGTGCTCGAGGAACGGGATCAGCGCGGTGGCCGCCGAGACCATCTGTCGCGGCGAGACGTCCATGTAGTCGACGTCGGCGCCCGGGATGTACTCGACCTCGCCGCCCTTGGTGCGGACCAGGACGCGCTCCTCGGCGAAGTGGTTGTCCGAGGTGAGCGGCTCGTTCGCCTGGGCGATGACGTGCTCGTCCTCCTCGTCAGCCGTGAGGTAGTCGACGTGGTCGGTGACCTTGCCCTTGGTGACCTTGCGGTAGGGGGTCTCGACGAACCCGAACGCGTTGATCCGGCCGTAGGACGCGAGCGACCCGATCAGGCCGATGTTCGGGCCCTCAGGGGTCTCGATCGGGCACATCCGGCCGTAGTGCGACGAGTGGACGTCGCGGACCTCCATGCCGGCGCGATCACGGGAGAGACCACCCGGGCCGAGCGCGGACAGGCGCCGCTTGTGGGTCAGGCCCGACAGCGGGTTGTTCTGGTCCATGAACTGGCTGAGCTGCGAGGTCCCGAAGAACTCGCGGATGCTCGCCACGACCGGGCGGATGTTGATGAGGGTCTGCGGCGTGATCGCCTCGACGTCCTGGGTTGTCATCCGCTCGCGGACGACGCGCTCCATCCGGGACAGGCCGGTACGGACCTGGTTCTGGATGAGCTCGCCCACGCTGCGGAGACGACGGTTGCCGAAGTGGTCGATGTCGTCGACCTCGACGCGCAGGTCGATGTCGTGGCCGTCGCGGCGGCCCTTCATCGTCGCCTCGCCGGCGTGCAGCACGACGAGGAACTTGATCGTCGCGACGATGTCGTCGATGGACAGCGTCGAGTCGGCCAGCGGCGCCTCGAGCCCCAGCTTCTTGTTCAGCTTGTAGCGGCCGACCTTGGCGAGGTCGTAGCGCTTGCCGTTGAAGTAGAGGTTGTCGAGGAGGGTCTGCGCGGCCTCCTTGGTCGGCGGCTCGCCCGGGCGCAGCTTGCGGTAGATGTCGAGCAGCGCGTCGTCCTGGCCGGAGGTGTGGTCCTTCTCCAGGGTGAGCCGCATCGACTCGTAGTCGCCGAACTCCTCGAGGATCCGGTCCTCGGTCCAGCCGAGGGCCTTGAGCAGGACGGTCACGGACTGCTTGCGCTTCCGGTCGACGCGGACGCCGACCATGTCGCGCTTGTCGATCTCGAACTCGAGCCAGGCGCCGCGGCTGGGGATCACCTTGGCCGTGAAGACGTCCTTGTCGGAGGTCTTGTCGGCGGTGCGCTCGAAGTAGACGCCCGGGCTGCGGACCAGCTGGGAGACGACCACGCGCTCGGTGCCGTTGATGATGAACGTGCCGCGCTCGGTCATGAGCGGGAAGTCGCCCATGAACACGGTCTGGCTCTTGATCTCGCCGGTGTTCGTGTTCATGAACTCCGCCGTGACGAAGAGCGGAGCGTCGTAGGTCTGGTCACGCTCCTTGCAGGCCTCGATGGTCTTGCGCGTCTCCTCGAACCGGTGGTCGCGGAACGACAGGGACATCGAGCCGGAGAAGTCCTCGATCGGAGAGATCTCCTCGAAGATCTCCTCGAGACCGGAGCGGTCGGGGACGTCGGTGCGGCCGGCCTCCTGGGCGGCGGCCACGCGGGCCTGCCAGCGCTCGTTGCCGAGCAGCCAGTCGAAGCTCTCCGTCTGGAGGGCGAGGAGGTCGGGGACCTCGAGGGGTTCGCGGATCTGGGCGAACGACAGACGGCCGGAAGCCGTCCGTGCGGTGGACACATTCTGGGACGCGGTGCGCGAGGCAGCCAAGGAGGGTCCTTCCACGGGCCTTACTGAACTTGAGTTGTCAGCGCGGCCGGCTCCCGTGACCTCCGGCTCCAGGCTCGTGGCGGCACCGTGGTCGGTTCACGGATCTCACCGTGAGGGCTCGCCCGGTCGTACCGGCGGGGGACCGGTTCGGGGGCACCACGAAGCGCTCGAGAGGACGGAGGTTGCGGGCAGAGGCAGCGCAAAGAGCAATCATACCCATAGAGGGCATGGTTGTCCAGTCGAGTCAAGTCGCGTCAGCGAACGCCAGGCCCCCGATGGGGCGGCGCTCCAGCCAGGGCGGACCTGTCGAGAACGCCACGATGATGGACCCTTGCTCGGCGCGCGTCAAGCAGGAGGAGCCGCGGCGGGGTGTTTGTGCAGGTCAGAGACCTGCGAGCCGCCCGGACCCGCGACCATGTTGACGACCGTCGGCCCGCGGGTCCCGACTCGCCGAGAGGCCAACTTCGGTCGTCAAACGGCGCGAATGACGACCGAAGTTGGCCTCTCGGCGGGTGAAGAACGGGCACCCCCGGGGACGCACGACGGGCCCGGACCGCGTGTTGCGGTTCGGGCCCGTCCGAAGGGTGCGTCGTCAGACGCCCTCGATGGTGCGTGTCACTTGAGGGTGACGGTCGCCCCGGCGCCCTCGAGCTGCTCCTTGGCCTTGTCCGCTGCGGCCTTGTCGACCTTCTCGAGGACCGGCTTCGGAGCGCCGTCGACGAGGTCCTTGGCCTCCTTGAGGCCGAGGCTGGTGAGCGCGCGGACCTCCTTGATGACCTGGATCTTCTTGTCGCCGGCCGCCTCGAGGATGACGTCGAACTCGTCCTGCTCCTCGGCAGCCGGAGCGTCGGCGCCGCCGCCGGCAGCGGCCGCGCCCGGGGCGGCAACGGCAACCGGGGCCGCCGCGGTGACCCCGAAGGTCTCCTCGAACTGCTTCACGAACTCGGAGAGCTCGATGAGGGTCATCTCCTTGAAAGCGTCAAGGAGCTCGTCGGTGCTGAGCTTCGCCATGGTGGCGTTCCTTCCTGTTCTTGCCGTGAGTGGCGGTGTGGGTGAGCTGGGCCGGACGGCTCAGCCCGCGTCGCCACCCGTGGCGACGTCCTGGGGGGTGGTGTCCGACTCGTCGGCCGGAGCCGGCGCGTCCTGGGGGGTCGTGACGACCGCGTCCTGCGGTGCCGCGGCGTCCTGCGGGCCCTCGGCCTCGCGCTGGGCCCGCAGCGCCTCGATGAGGCGGGCGCTCTGGGACAGCGGAGCGGCGAAGAGGTAGACCGCCTTGGTCAGCGACGCGTTCATCGCGCCGGCGAGCTTGGCGAGCAGGACCTCGCGGGACTCGAGGTCCGCGAGCTTGGTGATCTCGGCGGCGCTCATCGCCTTGCCGTCGAGCACGCCGCCCTTGATGACGAGCAGCGGGTGGGTCTTGGCGAAGTCACGCAGACCCTTGGCCGCCTCGACCGGGTCTCCGGTGACGAAGGCGATGGCCGACGGCCCGACGAACTGCCCGTCGAACGCGGTGACCCCGGCCTCCTTGGCGGCCAGCTGGGTCAGGGTGTTCTTCACCACGGCGTAGGTGGCGTGCCCGCGCAGGGACCCGCGCAGCTCGGAGAGCTGCTTGACGGTCAGGCCGCGGTACTCCGTGAGCACAGCCGCGCTCGAGCTGCGGAAGCTGTCCGCGAGCTCGGCGATCGCCGCCTGCTTCTCGGCGGTGGCCATGTGGCCTCCTTTGCGTTGCGGGGAAACCGCTGGGTGGGTGTCGGAGGCCCACAACGAGAAAGGCCCCGGCGCAAGCGCACGGGGCGGACCGGCATACGGGTATGCAGGTCGTGTCGTTCGCCTGCGCAGGTCGCCGCACTCGGTGCGGACCTTCGGTCTGCCTCCCTCGATGTACTCAGGGCGACGGACGACCGGCGGTCATTGGTCAGTCGACGAGTGTACAGATCGCGACGGGGCCGGCCAAAACGGCCGACCCCGCCGCGATCCCTGGAGCTACGGAGCGGGGCTCACCACCATGGCCGAGCCGCCGCCGCGACGAACCGTCTCCGCTGCCGCCTCGAAGGCGCCGCCGCCGAGCGGATGGATCGCCGTGACGGCGCCGATCTCCGGCGTCAAGGACAGCACGTGGCCGAGCTGGCGCAGCGCGGCGCCGTCCGAACCGTTGAAGATCAACGGTTCCGCCTGCTCCGTGCCGTTGCGCGACGAGAGCCGGGGCGCGGCAACGGCGCCGACCAGCGGCAGGCCGCGATCGAGGTAGCCGAGGAGGGTCTGGCTCACGGAGGTGATGATCGTGGCGCCACCGGGCGAGCCGACGGCGAGGTACGGCTGGCCGTCATTGACGACGATCGTCGGGCTCATCGAGGAGCGGGGCCGCTTGCCGGGGCCGGGGAGGTTCGGGTCGGGAACCATGGCGTTCAGCGGCGTGAAGTTGAAGTCGGTGAGCTCGTTGTTGAGAAGGAACCCGTAGCCGGGAACGGTGATGCCGGACCCGCCCGTGGACTCGATGGTCAACGTGTAGGACGCGACGTTGCCCCACTTGTCGGCCGTGACGAGGTGCGTCGTCGACGGCCCCTCGACCGGCTCGCCGAGCCGAGCGCCCGACGCCGCACACGAGGTCGACGGTCCGAACGGGTCGCCGAACGGAAGCGGTCGGGTATAGGCCTTCTCGGGGTCGAACAGGGCGCAGGCGCGGGTATTGGCGTACGCCTGGCTGGTGAGCTGGGCCACCGGAACTCCGGGCACGTCCCCGACCCAGCGGTTGCGGTCGGCGAACGCGGTGGCCGACGCCTCCGAGAACCAGTGCAGGTAGTGCGCGCTGTCCAGGTCGGCCAGCTTCTGCCCGGTCTTGGTCTCGTAGGCCTCGACGAGGTTGAGGATCTCCGCGACGGCGATGCCGCCGGAGCTCGGCACGCCCATCCCGTAGACGTCGTACCCCCGGTAGCGAGCGGTGACGGGGTCCTTGATCGGTGCCTGGTAGGCCTCGAGGTCGTCCAGGGTCAGCTGGCCGTCGAAGACGCTGGGGTCCGAGGTGGTCGGGTTCTGCGCTTCGGCGACGATGGCTTGACCGAGCCGCCCGCCCTCGTAGATCGAGTCGACGCCGTGGGTGCGCAGCTCCTGGTACGCCTTGGCCATGTCGGGGTTTCGGAAGGTGGAACCGACGACGGGCAGCGCGTTGCCCGGCAGGTAGACCTTGGCGGTCTCGGGGAACTTGCGGAACCGGGTCTCGTTCCCCGCCGTCTGGTCACGGAAGGTCTGGTCGACGACGAAGCCGTTCGTCGCGAGGTCCTCGGCGGGCTTGAGCAGCTGGCCGAGCTTCCACGTCCCGAAGGTCCGCACGGCCTGGTCCCAGAGGGCCGGCGTGCCCGGGGTCCCGATGGAGAGCCCCGAGTCGACGACCCGCTGGAAGGGGTAGGGCGCGCCCGTCGCAGGGTCGACGAAGGTCGTGGCGGTGTAGGTCTTCGGCGCCGTCTCGCGACCGTCGATGGTGCTGACCTTCTTGGACTTGGCGTCGTAGTAGACGAGGAAGCCGCCACCGCCGATTCCTGCGCTGTAGGGCTCGGTGACGCCGAGCGCCGCGGCCGTGGCCACGGCGGCGTCCGCCGCGTTGCCGCCCCGCGCGAGCACCTCGATGCCCACCTGGCTGGCGTCCCGGTCCACCGAGGAGACTGCCCCACCGGCGCCCACCATGAGCGGCACCTTGGGCAGGTCACCGGGTGGTTTCCCGTGCCAGCCGCGGTCCGCCACGGCGGGGGCGGCGGTGGCTAGGCCGATGGCGGTGACGGCGCTGATCCCGAGAAGAACACGACGACGCAGGCGGCTCATCCCGCGACCGTAGTCCTGAGCATCGGCTGGATGCGCGTTGAGAATCTCCGGATTCAGTCAAGTTCTGGATACGCCGACGGCCCGCCACCTCCGCGAGGTGACGGGCCGTCGGGCGAGAGTCGGGCGGTCAGACCGCCGCGGCCTCCGGGGTGTCCTCGACGAGGAGGTTGCGGGTGCGCCGGAAGTCCAGCGGGATGCCCGGGCCCATCGTCGTCGTCAGGGTCGCCTTCTCGATGTAGTGGCCCTTGGAGGACGACGGCTTGAGCCGGAGGATCTCCTCCAGCGCGGCCGCGTAGTTCTCCACGAGCTGCTTCTCGTCGAACGAGACCTTGCCGATGATGAAGTGGAGGTTCGCGTGCTTGTCGACGCGGAACTCGATCTTGCCGCCCTTGATGTCGGAGACGGCCTTGGCGACGTCCATGGTGACAGTGCCGGTCTTCGGGTTCGGCATCAGGCCGCGGGGGCCGAGCACCTTGCCGAGCCGGCCGACCTTGCCCATCATGTCCGGCGTCGCGACGACGGCGTCGAAGTCGAGCCAGCCGCCCTGGACCTTCTCGAGCATGTCGTCCGAGCCGACGAAGTCGGCGCCGGCCTCGCGCGCCGCGTCCGCCTTGTCGCCGTTGGCGAACACGAGGACGCGGGCCGTCTTGCCCGTGCCGTTCGGGAGGTTGACCGTGCCGCGGACCATCTGGTCGGCCTTGCGGGGGTCGACGCCGAGGCGGAACGCGACCTCGACGGTCGCGTCGTACTTGGTCGAGCTGGTGTCCTTGGCGAGCCGGACCGCCTCGAGCGGGCTGTAGACCTTGCCCGGGGTGATCTTGTCGGTCGCGGCGCGGTACGCCTTGCTGCGCTTCATGAGCTGCTCCTTCTGGTGAGTGGAGTCGTGGTCTGCGGACCAGCGCTGGTCCTGCCACTCCCCGCATACGGGATGTATGCGAGGGGTTCCGGCGATCAGTAGCCCGGGGTGTTGATGCCCATCGACCGGGCGGTGCCGGCGATGATCTTCGCGGCGGCCTCGACGTCGTTGGCGTTGAGGTCCTCCATCTTCTGCTCGGCGATGGCGCGGACCTGGTCGGCGGTGAGGCTCGCGACCTTGGTCTTGTGCGGCTCGCCGGAGCCCTTGGGGACGCCCGCGGCCTTCTTGATCAGCTCGGCGGCCGGCGGCGTCTTCGTGACGAAGGTGAACGACCGGTCCTCGTAGACGGTGATCTCGACGGGGATGACGTTGCCGCGCTGGGACTCCGTCGCGGCGTTGTACGCCTTGACGAACTCCATGATGTTGACGCCGTGCTGGCCGAGGGCCGGGCCGACGGGCGGCGCGGGCGTGGCCGCACCGGCCTGGATCTGGAGCTTGATGAAGCCGGCGATCCGCTTCTTCTTGGGAGGCATGCTGAGGTTTCGCTTTCTGTGATGGGCCCACGCCGCGGGGCGATGACCCGGTTGCCGTGCTGCTGCTTAGATCTTCGCCACCTGGGCGAAGGACAGCTCGACCGGGGTCTCCCGGCCGAAGATCGAGACCAGAACCTTGAGCTTCTGGGTGTCGGGGTTGATCTCGGAGATCGTCGCGGGGAGGGTCTCGAACGGGCCCTCCATGACCGTGACGGACTCGCCGACGTTGAAGTCAACGACGGCGACCTCCTTGGGCTTCCCGGCCGCGGCGCCGCCGCCGGCCGACGCGGCCGCGGGGGTCTCCAGGTCGGGAGCCAGCATGGTGAAGACCTCGTCGAGGCTGAGCGGCACCGGCTGGTGCGCGTTGCCGACGAACCCGGTCACGCCCGGGGTGTGGCGGACGGCGCCCCAGCTCTCGTCGGTGAGGTCCATCCGGACCAGGACGTACCCGGGCATCCGGACCCGCGAGACCAGCTTCTTCTGGCCGTTCTTGATCTCGGTGACCTCTTCCATGGGCACCTCGATCTCGAAGATGAAGTCCTCCATGTTGAGGGACTGGATGCGGGTCTCCAGGTTCGTCTTGACCCGCTTCTCGTAGCCGGCGTAGGAGTGCACGACGTACCAGTCGCCGTCCTTGAGCCGCAGCTGCCGCTTGTAGTCAGCGACGGGGTCAGCAACCGTCTCGGGGTCGCCGGCCTCCGCGAGTGCCTCCTCGGTCTCGGCCTCGGGCGCACCGGTCTCGGCGTCGACGGGCGAGTCGACGTCGGTCTCCAGGTCGGGATCGAGGTCCGCGTCGAGCTGCGTCTCGAGCTCGGCGTCGGGCTGAGTTTCGGGCTCGGTTTCGGGCTGAGTGTCGAGCTGGGTGTCGTTGTCGGACACGCTGCTGCCTACTTCCTGTCTGGGTCTAGAGGTTCGGGCTGGTCGTCGTGCTGGTCGCGCCGGGTCAGCCGGCGAGGAGCAGCAGCATCAGCCGGTGGAACACGAAGTCGAGCCCCGCGACGATGGCCATGATGACGAGGACGAAGACGATGACGACGATCGTGTAGTTGAGCAGCTCCGAACCGGTCGGCCGAACCACCTTGCGCAGCTCGTCGATGATCTGGCTGATGAAGAGCCCGAGGGACTGGAACAGCCGGCTGACCGGGTTGCCGTCCCGGCGTCGTCGCTGGGCAGCGCGGCCGGACCCACGGTTACCCGCGCGTGCTTCGGTCATTCGCTCCTCCTCTCCCTCATGGTGATCTCGAACTGACTGCAGGGCAGGAGGGACTCGAACCCCCAACCGCCGGTTTTGGAGACCGGTGCTCTACCAATTGAGCCACTGCCCTACGCGAACCCCGGTTGGCCGGACCCGCGGGCGGCCGACCTGACCAGCCCCGACGCATCCCCATCACGGGCATGCCGGAGCATGGCGGCAGGCCACCACCGAAGGGACAGCATACGGGACCGCGAGGGGTCCGAGCGAACCGCGCGGGCGGTGGGAGGATGACCGCCGTGACCACGCCGCCCACCGTCACCCGGACCCCGCTGGCCGACCTGAGCGAGGCCGAGCTGGCCGCGTTCCTCACCGAGATGCGCGACGAGTACGCCGCCCTCAAGGCCCGCGGACTGGCCCTCGACCTGACCCGCGGCAAGCCGTCCAGCGCCCAGCTCGACCTCGCCGATGCGCTGCTGACGCTGCCGACGACGACCAAGGACCGCTCGGGTGCCGACGTGCGCAACTACGGCGGCCTCGAAGGGCTGGCCGAGCTGCGCGAGATCTTCGCCGAGCTGCTCTGGGTCGAGCCGAACCAGGTCGTGTGCGGCGGCAACTCCAGCCTGACCCTGATGTGGGACGTCCTGGCCTACCTCATGCTGTTCGGCGCGCCCGAGTCGCCGCGACCATGGTCGCTGGAGGAGAAGGTCACCTTCGTGTGCCCCGTCCCGGGGTACGACCGGCACTTCTCGATGCTCAAGGACTTCGGCATCGAGATGGTGACCGTCCCGATGAACGACGACGGCCCCGACGTGCCTTCGGTCCAGGCGCTGGTCCGCGACGACCCGAGCGTCAAGGGCATGTGGGTCGTCCCCACCTACGCGAACCCCTCCGGCGCGGTCTGCTCGCAGGAGGTCGCGGCGGAGCTGGCGTCGATGCCCGCGGCTGCCCCGGACTTCCGCATCTTCTGGGACAACGCCTACGCCTTCCACCACCTCACCGAGGAGGAGGCCAAGAGCGCCGACGTGCTCACCCTCGCCGCCGCGTCGGGGAACGCCAACCGGCCGCTGATGTTCGCCTCGACGAGCAAGATCACGTATGCCGGTGCCGGAGTCTCCGTGTTCGCCGCGTCGCTGGAGAACAAGGGGTGGTACCTCGGTCACCTCGCGATGGCCTCCATCGGTCCCGACAAGGTCAACCACCTGCGACACGTGGAGTTCTTCGGGTCCGCCGAGGGAGTGCGGGAGCACATGCGCCGGCACCGCGAGATCATCGCGCCGAAGTTCGCCGCGGTGGACCTCGCGCTGACCTCCGCGCTCGAGGGCCTGGGCGTGGCCGAGTGGACCCGGCCGACGGGCGGGTACTTCGTCAACCTCGACGTCCTCGACGGCACCGCGTCGCGGGTGGTCCAGCTGGCCAAGGAGGCCGGCATCGCGCTCACGCCGGCCGGGGCGTCGTTCCCGTACGGCCGGGATCCGCGCGACCGGAACATCCGGCTGGCGCCGACGTTCCCCGCGCTGGACCAGGTGGAGACGGCCATGGCCGGAGTCGCGACCTGTGTCGCCCTCGCCGCCGCGGAGAAGCTGGCCATCGGCGTCTGACGCCCCCGCGCCGCACCTGGGCGCGGATGGCAGAGTGGCCGCATGAGCGACGAGAGCTACAGCGGGGAAGAGCTGAACACCGACACGGGCAGCTACTCGCTGGACGACGAGGACCAGTTCGAGGCGGAAGACACGCTCGTCGACCGCGGCGTGGACGACGTGCTCGACGAGGGGTACTCGCCGCCGGAGAAGCCCCTGGGCGTCGACCGCTGGGGAACGACCGCGTGGGAGCAGTCGCAGGACGAGACGATCGACCAGCGGATCCGGCAGGAGGAGCCGGACCCCGACACCGCCTACGGCGCGCCGGACAACGAGAGCGGCCTCGACGGCGACCGCGTCGGTGGGGACGACCCGGACTCGATCCCCGCTGAGGACGACTTCGTCGGCGACGGTGGACAGCGGGCCGGCCGGCTGGTCAGCCCCGACGAGGGCGTGCGCGTGGACGAGGAGAAGGACCTGGTCGCCGAGGACGTCGGCATCTCGGGCGCCGGCGCCTCCGCCGAGGAGGCCGCCATGCACATCGCCAGCGACGACACCGGCGACGATCTCGGGACCGACGACGACGGCGAGGCCGAGGGGCTGACGGAGGCGACCGCATACCGCATCGAGAACGAGGACCCGAACAACGAGCTCGACTCGCTCACGTAGGTGACCGAACCCGCACCCCCGCCGCGCGACGTCGCCGCACTCCCCAAGGCCCACCTGCACCTGCACTTCACCGGGTCGATGCGGATCGGAACGCTCGCCGACCTCGCGCGCGAACGCGGCGTGCCGCTGCCCGACGCCTTCACCGACGAGTGGCCTCCGCGCCTGCACGCCACCGACGAACGGGGCTGGTTCCGGTTCCAACGGCTGTACGACGCGGCTCGTGCGTGCGTCAACAGCGAGGAGGACATGCGCCGGATCGTTCGCGAGGCGGCCGAGGACGACGCGGCGGAGGGGTCCCGCTGGCTCGAGCTCCAGGTGGAGCCCTCGTCGTACGCGCCCCACGTCGGCGGTCTGACGCCGGCCCTCGAGATCATCCTCGACGAGGCCGCCGCGGCCACCAAGGCGACCGGCACCGGCGTCGGGGTCGTCGTCGCGGCCAGCCGGATCCGGCACCCCCTCGACGCACGGACCCTCGCTCGGCTCGCGGTCCGGTATGCCGGTGACGGGCCCGGCACGGTCGTGGGCTTCGGCCTGTCCAACGACGAGCGGCGCGGGTCGCTGCCCGAGTTCGCTCCGGCCTTCGAGATCGCGCGACGGGGTGGGCTGGCCCTGGTCCCGCACGGCGGCGAGCTGCTCGGTCCTGCGTCGGTCGTCGACACGCTGACGGTGTTCCGGCCCGACCGTGTCGGGCACGGGGTCCGGGCCAGCGAGGACCCGGCCGCGCTCGACCGCGTGGCCGAGGCCGGCGTCACGCTGGAGGTGTGCCCGGGCAGCAACGTCGCGCTGGGTGTCTACGCGGAGCCGGAGCAAGTGCCGTTGCGGGCCATCGTCGACGCGGGGGTCCCGGTCGCACTCGGCGCGGACGACCCGCTGCTGTTCGGCACCCGGCTGGCCGACCAGTACGCGCTGGCCCGCAACGACCTCGGGTTCTCCGACGTCGAGCTGGCCGCTCTCGCTCGCCAGAGCCTCGAGGGCAGCCGAGCTCCGGAGACCCTGCGCAAGGAGGCGCTCGCCGACGTCGACGCGTGGCTGGCCGGATGAGGGTCCGAACCTGTGTGCGCCGATTTGGTGGGCACCCGAGCCGCAAGGCACGCTGAACGCCATGAAGACTGCCCTGGCCATCGTGCCCGCAGCCGTCATCCTCCTGGCCGGCTGCGCCTCGGGCAGCGGCGCAGACACCCCCGGACCGACCGAGACAGAGCCCGTGGGCGCCGCCGTGACCGCGCCCGGAACGACGAGCGACACGACGACGACCACGACGGCTCCGGCCACCACCAGTGCGACGGCGGAGGCCTTGCCGACGGCCTTCCCCACGGAGTTCGTCGCCCTCAACCAGACGATCAACGACCCCGACCTCAAGGACTCGATCGCCGTCAAGCGGCTGGCTCGAAACCTGCCGTGGCCGGCGGGGTACAAGGCGTCGGCGCAGGCGTACGAGCTGGTCGGCGTCGAGATGACCTGGACGCCGTCGAAGGACTACACCATCCCGATCCGCAAGCAGGACTTCGCGATCAACACCGGCAGCCAGTTCCCCAACACGGTCGAGCCGCTGGTCAACGACGCCGCCAAGGCAGCCGGCTGGGTGCTGCTGCCGGACCAGATCGACAAGGGCGACCCGGTCACCGGGTGGCTGATCTTCAAGGTCGACCCGCGTAACGCGCCGAAGCTGACGCTCGACTACACCCGCCCGGCGGTGCAGGTCAGCGGGAGCCGGACCTCGTTCCCAGCGAAGACGTTCAGCGTTCCGCTCGTCGGGTAGCCGTTACAGCGCGACGCCGACGAGCACCGGCTCGTTGACCAGCCGGATCCCGAACGCCTTCTGGACGCCGGCCTGGATCTCCCGGGCCAGCGCGACGATGTCGGCCGTCCGGGCGGTGCCGCGGTTGGTCACGGCGAGGGTGTGCTTGTCGGACAGTGCCGCCGGGCCCGGAGCGCCGAACCCCTTGGCGAACCCAGATCGTTCGATGAGCCAGGCCGCGCTGGTCTTGCGCCGGCCGTCCGACTCCTCCCAGACCGGTAGTCCGGGGGCGCGGTCCGCGAGGGCCGCCATCTCGTCGGCCGGCAGGATCGGGTTGGTGAAGAACGACCCGCAGCTCCACGTGTCGTGGTCGGCGGCGTCGAGGACCATGCCCCGGCGCCGGCGCTGCTCCAGGACCGCCGCTCGGGCGTCGGCCAGCGGAACCCGTTGGCCCAGCTCGACATCCAGCGATCGGGCGAGGTCGGCATAGCGGATCGGTTCGGAAAGGTCGGCGACCCGGAGCTGGAAGAGGACGTCGATGACGACGAACCGGGACGGGTCGCGCTTGAACCGCGAGTCCCGGTACGTGAACCCGCAGTCCGACCCGAAGAGGGTCCGGACCTGGCCGTCGCGCCGGTCCCAGACCCGCACCTGGGCGACCGTCTCGGCGACCTCCTGGCCATAGGCACCGACGTTCTGAATCGGGGTGGCGCCGCTCGACCCGGGGATCCCGGAGAGCGCCTCGATGCCGGACCATCCCTGCTCGACGGCATGGGCCACCAGGTCGTCCCACGGCTCGCCAGCGGCAACCCGGACGTTCGCGCCGCCGCAGCGGTCGTCGGAATCGATCCGTATGCCGGTGGTCTCGACCCGGACGACGGTGCCGGGAAAGCCTTCGTCGGCGACGACGAGGTTCGAGCCGCCGCCGAGCACCAGGAGGGGCTCGTCGGCGTCGTCGACCTCCCGGACCGCGTCGACCAGCTCGTCGGTGGTCGTGGCGTGCACCATCCGCGCCGCAGGCCCGCCCACGCGCATGGTGGTCAACCCCGACAGCGGGGTGCCCGCCTCCTCACGCATACGAGAAGTCAGTCGATGCGGACGACCGCGAGCGCCCGGCCGAGGACCTTCTCGCCATCGCTGGTGGCGGTCAGCTCCACCGTGGCCCGCTGAGCCTCGGTGTCGACCGACTTGACGACACCCTCGACGACGAGGTCGGCCCCGCCCTCGTAGGGCACGACGACGGGCTTGGTGAACCGGACGGAGTACTCGACGATCCGGCCGGCGTCGCCCGCCCACTCGGAGACGACGGTCACGGCCGAGCCCATGGTGAACATCCCGTGGGCGATGACGTCGGGCAGCCCGACCTTGGTGGCGAACCGCTCGTCCCAGTGGATCGGGTTGCGATCCAACGATGCTCCGGCGTACTGGACCAGCGTGGCCCGCGCGATGTGGATGGTCTTGGTGGGCAGGGTCTGGCCGACTTCGACGTCCATCACTCGCCTCCTCGGATGACCAGGGTGGAGACCGCTGTGCAGACCGGTTCGCCTTCGACGGTCAGCTCGGTCCGGGTGGTGACCATGGCGTGACCGCCGGCCGCCCGGACCGCGTCGACGTGGAGCACGCCGACGACGCCGTCCCCGGCGGTGAGCGGGCGGTGATGGACGAACTTCTGCTCGCCGTGGACGACCCGGCTGTAGTCGATACCGGCCTCGGGGTCGGTGACCAGCTGGGCGTCGCACTGCTGCGCGATGATGATCGCGAACGTCGGTGGGGCGATGACGTCGCGGTATCCACGTTCCTGCGCCACCGTGTGGTCCACGTGGACCGGGTCGGTCGAGCCGACCGCCTCGGCGAACTCGCGGATCTTGGCCGAGCCGACCGCATACGGCTGGGTGGGCGGGTACTCGCGCCCGACGAAGGCCTCGTTGACCGGCATACGCGAAACCCTAGTGGGAGTGCGAGGGCAGGTCCCGCGAGGTGTCGTAGCGCCAGAACGGGCGGACGAGGAGCCCGGCGACGAGAACGACCGCGATGCAGGCGATTCCACCCGCGACCCAGGAGAAGGTCGGCGACGTGACCGCCGCGGTGGCGCCGGCGCGGACGTCGCCGAGGCGCGGCCCGCCGGCGACCACGGCGATGAAGACGCCCTGCATGCGGCCGCGCATCTCGTCGGGCGCGTAGGTCTGGAGGATGGTCTGCCGGTAGACCGCGCTGACCAGGTCGAACGCGCCGGCGAGGGCCAGGAGGGCGACGACGAGCCAGAGCTGGCCGACCAGACCGGAGACCGCGACCGCGGCGCCCCAACCGACGATGGCGAGCGTCAGCGCGCGGCCCTGACGGCGGACCCGGCCGATCCAGCCGCTGGAGAGGCCGGCGATGACCGCGCCGATCGCGATGGCCGCGTAGAGGGGTCCGACCTGACCGCCGAACCGCTCGTCGGCGACCGCCGGGAACAGGGACCGCGGCATGGCCAGCACCATCGCCGCGATGTCGACGGCGAAGCTCATGATGAGAACTGGGCGTAGCGCGATGAACCGCAGCCCTTCCGCGACGGCGCGCAGGTCCGGTCGGCGGACGTCCCCTTGCGGCGGGATCGCGGGCAGCCGCAGCACCGAGTAGAGCGCGGCGGTGAAGAGCAGCGCGTCCGCGGCGTACGCGAGCGCGAAGCCGTTCGGGAGCAGGAGCAGCAGGCCGGCGAGGAGCGGGCCGGCGACCTGGCCGACGTTGCCGACGGTGAAGTTCAGGGTGTTGGCGGCGGGGACGAGGTCGGTCGGGACGAGGCGAGGGATGATGGCGCCCCGCGCCGATGATGAGACGGCGAACATGCCGGACTGGACGAAGACCATCGCCAGGATCAGCCAGACGTTGCCGACGCCGAGCAGGGTCTGGGCGAGCAGCCCGAGGGTGACCACCCAGGCGCCGACCGACGACCAGAGGTAGAGGACCCGGCGGTCGACGGCGTCGGCGATCGCCCCGCCGTAGAGACCGAACACGACGATGGGGACCAGACCGGCCAGCCCGACGAACCCGACGTAGAGGCTGGACCGGGTGAGGTCGTAGACCTGTACGGGTACGGCGACCTGGGTGAGCATCGAGCCGATGAACGAGGTGCCCTGCCCGATGAGGATGCGCCGGTAGTCGGGGATCCGGAGCGGCCGGGTGTCGACAGCGTGCCGTTGGAGGATTCCCCTCAGCCCGCTGGCCTCCTCGGCGGGGGACTCGGCCGCGAGGGCGGGGTCGAGTGGGTCCTCCCCCGGTTCGCTCACTCGCCCGATCCTCGCATGTGGTTGCGAACGCAAACGACCGCCCCCTGCATCAGGGAGCGGTCGGGATGCGACTCGGCGGCGGTCAGCCGCCTGAGGTTTAGCGGGTCTCGCGGTGCTCGGTGTGCTTGCCGCAGTTGGGGCAGAACTTGTGCAGGCCGAGACGGTCGGGGTTGTTCCGACGGTTCTTCTTGGTGATGTAGTTGCGGTGCTTGCACTCCGCGCACGCCATGGTGATCTTCGGGCGGACGTCTACGGACTTGCTGGCCACGGGTGAAACCTGCTCTCGGGTACGGGGGTTGAGCGCGTCGGGCGCGCGAAGTCAACGCACAAGGGTAGGCCGACATTCCGGCATACCCCTAATCGAGTAGCGGGAGCGGGGCTCGATCCCGCGACCTCACGATTATGAGTCGTGCGCTCTAACCAGCTGAGCTACCCCGCCCTGGGTGGTACAGAGCCCCCAAACGGAATCGAACCGTTGACCTTCTCCTTACCATGGAGACGCTCTGCCGACTGAGCTATAGGGGCCGGGCACTGCTTGTTTCGCTTGTTTCGCGACGGCGAGACTACCCGACGGGCGGGGCGTCAGGAAATCAGCCGCCGGGCGCCGTCGACGAACGAGGAGACCTCGCCGAGCCGCGGCAGGAGCATCGCCTGGTAAGCGTGGTAGACGTCCGGCTTGCCCTCCCAGACGTTGTGGGACGGGCGGTTCTGCGGGTCGAGCTCGTGCCGCCAGGAGCCGTGCGCCTCGTCGACGAAGTACTCCCGAGCGTGCTCGACCCAGCGGTCGAACCAGGCCCGGTATGCGTCGTCGCCGGTGAGCAGGGCCAGCGTCCAGGCGGTCGCGACGGCCTCGGTGACGACCCAGTGCAGCCTGTCGGCGACGACGGGGTTCGCGTCGAAGTCCGTGGTGTAGACGAAGCCCTCGGCCCGGTCCTGGGCGGCGTCGGCTTCCTGCCAGCCGTCCTCGACGCCGCGGTCGAAGAGGGCTTTTGCGTCGTCGAGCAGCCAGGCGGGGGGTTCGGCGCCGGTCCTGACGAGCGCGGTGCGGACGTGGAGGGCGAGCCGGGCCCACTCCATGAGGTGGCCGATGGTGACGCCGTAGGGGCGGAACCGGTCGCGCGGCTGGTCGCGGTTGTAGTCGAGCAGGACGTTCCAGTGCTCGTCGTAGTGCTCGGGGAGGCGGTACCCCTGGTTCCTGGCGAACTCGTTGACGACGTGGCTGGTGATGGTCAGCGCGCGCTGGAGGTGGACCTCGTCGCCGGTCACGTCGTGGGCAGCGAGGAGCGCCTCGACCGTATGCATGTTGGCGTTGACGCCCCGGTACGGGTCGGCGTGCTCGAAGGTCCGGTCATAGACGTCGACCGCCATCCCGTCACCGTCGCGCCAGAAGGAGCGGTCGAAGACGGCCAAGGCGTCGTCGAGGATCGGTCGGGCGTCCTCGTGGCCCGCGGCGACCGCGGAGGCGGTGGCGAGGATGACGAAGGCGTGGGCGTAGGCCGGCTTGCTGTCGTCGGCGGCGACGTCGCTTCCCTTGCCGTCGGTGGTGATCGAGGCGTACCACCCGCCGAACTCCGGATCGCGGAGCCGACCGCGAAGGGCGTCCAGGCCGGCGTCGACGAAGGGCCGGCAGGACTCGTCGCCGAGGATCTCGGCGAGCGCCAGGACGTGCAGCATCCGGCAGGTGATCCACAGCTCGACCGGACGGTCGACGAGGAGGTTGCCGTCGTCGTCCAGCCAGCCGAAGCCGCCGTCCGGGTGCCGGCTGCGCTTGGCGAAGTCGACCAGCGACGTGGTCTGGCCGACGAGGAACTCGAGATCGGCCTCGGACAGTCGAGTCGCCGGCGAGGCGGTGGAGGACATGTCGCCGAACCTAGTGGACCCCTGGGTCGGCTCGGGGCGCGCAGACCGGTCAGACGATCGCGCTATCCACGGGTGCTGCAGTCAGGCGGTCTTTCGACGCGACCGCTCGACGGCGCGGGAGGATGCGAGCGGCGAGCTCACGCGGCGAGTCCAGGTCGCTCGGCTCACGACTTGTGGATAGTCAAGTGCCTTGGCTCGCCGTCGAGCCGGGCGGGGATGTGGGTGGGGCGTTACGCGTCGACGACGATGACGTGGAGGTTTCGCGGACCGTGGACGCCTTCGACGCGGTCCAGCTCGATGTCGCTGGTGGCGCTCGGGCCACTGATCCACGTCAGCGGCCGGACCGGATCCAGGCGGCGGACGGCGTCCGGAACGTCCGGCACGACCTGGTCCGCCGTGACGACGCAGACGTGCCGATCGGGGACCAAGCTGAGCGCCCGGCGCCCCTGCCCTGGTCCGTGGTCGAGGACGATCGTGCCCGTCACCGCGATACCGAGCGCCGCCGTGGTCACCACAGCATCGACGCCGTCGAGGTCGTCAGCGCTGAGCGGTGGCTCGTCCGCCACTTGCTCGAAACCGTCGGGCCACCATTCTGTTGGGAACCCCTCGGGCGCAACGACGGTCGCCGCGTCAGCCAGCCCCTCCCGCACCCGATCGGCGACCTCCTCCGGCCGGCACCGGACCACGACCGCGCGGTAGTCCTCCACGCGCTCCACGAACAGCCCGACCACGTCGGCCACCTCAACCGGCTCGACCGCCACCTCGACACCGGCGGTCGCGGGGTGACCGGGCTGCCGCAGTGCCGAGCGAACCCGCCCGAGGATGTCCTCGCGCGCGCTCACGGAGCCTCGTTCCGGCCGCCGTCGGTCTTGGCCCACCACGACCGGAACGACTCCCGCGGCGGGGCAGGCAGGTCGCGGGCATTGGTCCACGCCGACGCACCCGGACCCGGTATGCGTCCGATCGCGACCCGCCCACCGGGCAACGTCCGACGACTCACCAACGAGACGAACCGGTTCGCCACCGACCCGGCCTTGACCGCATACCCGAGCCGTTGTCCGTCGGCGAAGAGCATCGCCGCGCCGCGCATGGCGAGGTCCTGGCCCTTCGGCCGTCCGTCGCGGTGCGCGTCGACGACCTTCGCGCGCAGGTGGACGAGCACCGAGGGGATGTCGATCTGCACCGGGCACACCTCGTAGCAGCGCCCGCACAGCGACGACGCGTACGGCAGCGAGTCCACCTGAGCGTCGTGACCCACCCCGCGCAGCAGCGGCGTGAGGATCGCCCCGATCGGCCCGGGATAGACCGACCCGTATGCGTGCCCGCCGGTCCGCTCGTAGACCGGGCAGGCGTTGAGGCAGGCCGAGCACCGGATGCACCGGAGCGCCTGTCGACCCACCTCGTCGGCGAGCACGTTGGTCCGGCCGTTGTCGAGCAGGACGACGTGCACCTCCTGCGGGCCGTCCCCAGGGGTGACCCCGGTCCACATCGAGGTGTACGGGTTCATCCGCTCCCCCGTGCTGGACCGCGGCAGCAGCTGCAGAAAGACGTCCAGGTCGTCGAACCGCGGGACGACCTTCTCGATCCCCACCAGGCTGACCAGGACCTCGGGCAGCGTGAGGCACATCCGGCCGTTGCCCTCCGACTCGAGGACGACCAGCGTTCCCGTCTCAGCCACAGCGAAGTTCGCCCCCGACACCGCCAGCCGGGCGCGCAGGAACTTCTCGCGCAGGTGCTGACGGGCGGCGGCCGCGAGCTCGACCGGTTCGTCGGAGAGGTCCTCCGGAGCCGGCCGTCCGGCCGCCGCCATCCGGGTGCGGAAGATCTCGCGAATCTCGGCCCGGTTCTTGTGGATCGCCGGCACGAGGATGTGGGACGGAAGGTCGTCGCCGAGCTGGACGATCAGCTCCGCGAGGTCGGTCTCCCATGCCGAGATCCCTTGCGCGGCAAGGGCTTCGTTGAGCTCGACCTCCTGGGTGGCCATCGACTTGACCTTCACGACCTCCTCGACGTCATGGTCGCGGGCGATCTGCGCGACGATGGCGCACGCCTCCGCCGCGTCCCGAGCCCAGTGCACCACTGCGCCGCGAGCGATCAGTGCCTCCTCGAGCTGGACCAGGTGCTCGTCGAGCCGCGCCAAGGTGTCGTCCTTGATCCGAGCAGCCTTGGTCCGCAACGCTTCCCAGTCGTCCACCTCGCCGACCACTCGGGCGCGCTTGTCCCGGATCGTCCGGGTCGCGTGGGCGAGGTTGGCCCGCAGCTGGGTGTCGGCCAGTGCCTCGTGCGCTGCCCTGGGGAACGGCGGCATCCCGACGAAGGTCGCCCCCATCAGGACGCCTCGGTCGACGCCAGCACCTCGGCGAGGTGCATCACCCGCATACCCGCCTGCTCCCGCGAGAGGATGCCACCGAGGTGCATCAGGCACGAGTTGTCGCCGGCCACCAGGACCTCCGCGCCCGTGTCGCGCGCATGCCGCACCTTGTCGAACCCCATCGACACGCTCGTCTCGGCGTTCTTCACCGCGAACGTCCCCCCGAACCCGCAGCACTCCTCGGCCGCCGGCAGATCGACCAATCGGATCCCGCGGACGTGGCTGAGTAGGCGCGCGGGGCGGTCCCCGACTCCGAGCATCCGCAGCGAGTGGCAGGTCGGGTGGTACGTCACCCGGTGCGGGAAGTAGGCCCCGACGTCCTCCACACCCAGCACGTCGACGAGGAACTCGGTGAGCTCGTAGGCGTGTGGCCCGGTCTCGCGAACGGCCTCCTCGAGCGCCGAGTCACCGGAGCGGCGTGCCACGAGCTCGTGCTGGTGGCGAACGGACCCGGCGCACGAACCCGAGGGAACCACGATCGCGTCGTACCCCTGGAACGCCGAAACCCATTGCCGCACAACGGGAACCGCCTCGTCGAGGTAGCCCGTGTTGATCATCGGTTGCCCACAGCAGGTCTGGCCGTGGGGGAACTCGACGTCGACACCGAGCCGCCGCAGCAGCCGGACCACGGCCTTGCCAGTCTCAGGAAAGAGAGCGTCGTTGATGCAGGTGAGCATCAAGGCAACTCTCATGGGCGCGCGCCCACAGGTACCCCGCGAATCGACGCGTCAACCACCTCGACCGTGTGCGCCAGCCCGATCGCACGGCCGCTGCGCTCGAGGGACGACGCGATCTGCATGAGGCAGCCGGGGTTGGCCGTCACCAACAGCTCGGCACCCGTCGCCACGACGTTGGCGGCTTTGCGATCGCCGAGCTCGCGGGCCGGTTCGGGGTTGAGGATGTTGTAGATCCCTGCCGACCCGCAGCACAGCTCGGCCTCGTTGATCTCCTTGAGCTCCAGGCCGGGTATGCCGCGGAGCAGCTCTCGCGGTTGGCTACGGATCCGCTGCGCGTGCCCCAGGTGACAGGCGTCGTGGTAGGCGATGGTGACGTCGAGCGGGTGACGCTCGGCCACCGGTCCGACCTCGACGAGGAACTCCGCGACGTCACGCACCTTGGCGCTCAGCGCTGCCGCGCGGTCGACCCACTCCGGCTCGTCCGAGAAGAGGTGCACGTAGTCCTTCATCGCGGAGCCACAACCGGCTGAGTTCACCACCAGCGCGTCGACGCCGGCTTTCTCGAACTCCTCGATGAGCGCCCGGCCGAACCGTTTCGCCTCGTCCTCACGACCGTTGTGCGACGAGAGCGCACCACAGCAGCCCTGCGATCGAGGGGCGATGACGTCGAAGCCCTCCGCCGCCAGGACCCGGGCGGTCGCGGCATTGACCCCCGGGAAGAACTCCCGTTGCACGCAACCGAGCAGCATGCCGACGACCCCACGGCGGGTGCCTCGGGCCGAGGTGCGCTCGAGAACCGGTTCGGGCTTCCCGAGCGGTGGGGCCAGACCTTCCATCGCGGAGAGCGTGGGCGACAGCCGGTCCAGCAACCCGGACCGGCGCAGGGCACCGGGCAGCCCGGTCTTCTGGTACAGCCGCAACGGACCCCGAGCGGCCTTGAGCCGCTTGGGATACGGGAACAGCGCGAAGATGCCCTCGCGCAGGGCCTTGTCGGCCGTCGACCGCTCGTGGCGGCGCTCGACCTGCGCCCTCGTGTCCTCGATGAGCCGGTCGTACTGCACGCCTGACGGGCAGGCGGTCACGCAGGCCATGCAGCCGAGACACGCGTCGAAGTGGCCGACCATCGAGTCCGTGAGCGGCTCCCCACCGAGCCCCTCGTTCATCAGGTAGATGCGGCCGCGTGGGGAGTCCATCTCCTCTCCCCACAGCACGTAGGTCGGGCAGGTGGGTAAGCAGAACCCGCAGTGGACGCAGTCGGCGACGAGTTCGGCCGACGGCGGCTTGTGGTCGTCGAACGCGCCCGGCCCGGTGGCGAGGGCGCCGGTCGGGCCCTCGTCGCCGCGCGCACCGGCCGGAGTGGCGACGGCTTCAGACATTCAGATGCCCCCAACGAATCGGCCGGGCGACAGCACCCGGTTCGGGTCGAACTGGTCCTTGACCCGGCGCATGAGGTCGAGTCCGCGAACGGGTCCCCACACGTCGAGCTGCGCCTTGATGTCCGCCGGTGCATCGAGGACGACCAAGGCGCCCCCGAATCGCGGTGCGGCCGAACGAAGTCCGGCCACCATCTCCACGGCCGACTCCGCCGGGACCGACACGTAGAGCGTGCCCACCCCGGCCGAACCGCGAGTATGCGCGGCGCCCACCGCAGCGAGAACCTCGCCGAGCGACGCCACCTCGTGCGAGACCTTGAGCAGGACCTCGCCGGCCGACGGCTCGGTGCCCCACCAGGCCGGCGCCTCGTCGCTCGACGAGGCCCCCGGACCGAGCAGGTCCTCCGCGTCCGTGGTGCGCGCCTCAACACCCTTGGGAATGCCGTCCAGCCGCACCGCCAGCTCGCCGCCGCCGTCGTGCCAGTCCAGCTCGACCCCCGACGGGACCAGGTGCGAATGGGCGATCCGGAGCACCGCGTCGCGCGCGGCCGTCGGCGAGGTCACCGACACGCATACCCAGGTGCTGCGCTCCGGAAGCGGGTGCAGGCGCAGGGCGACCTGAGTGAGGACGCCGAGCGTGCCGTAGGAACCGGTGAACAACTTGCCCAAGTCGTACCCCGCGACGTTCTTGACGACCTTGCCGCCGGACTTGGCCACGACCCCGTCGGCCCGGACCACGCTGGCGCCGATCACGAGATCGCGAACCGGCCCGGCGTACAACCGGATCGGACCCGTCGACGCCGTGGCGACCAGTCCCCCGATGGAACCCCGACGCGGCGGGTCGACGGCGAGCCACTGGCCGGCCTTCGCCAGGTCGGCCTGGAGGTCTTCGAGCCGGCGGCCGGGCTGGACCACGGCCACGAGGTCGCCGGCGGTGTGCTCGACAAGCTGGTCGAGACCGGTGAGATCGAGCACGACGTCGACGCGCGAGGGTGCCGTGCCCCAGCCAAGACGCGTCCCAGCGCCCCGGGGCACGACCGCGAGACCGAGCTCCTTGCATACCGACATCACCCGAGACACCGCAGCCTGGTCCGCCGGCGATACGACGACCCGCGGGGAGACACCGTCGACCGCGTCGTCGGACGAAGCGTCGCGGACCCGACCGCCCGCCGCTTCCTCGAGCCGGCCGACGACCTCGGGCGCGTCGACACTCATCAGAACTGCTCCGCCAGCCCGGCGGTGACCAGGGGATGCGCGCCTTGCTTGCGCCCCGGGACCTCGCCGCAGAGCCGCGGGGTGGGAAACACCTTGCCCGGGTTGGAGATCCCGTCGGGATCGAAGGCGCAGCGGACCAGCTGCATCGTGTCGAGGTCGTTCTCGCCGAACATCTTCGGCATGAACTTGGCTTTGTCGGAGCCGACGCCGTGCTCGCCGGTGATCGACCCGCCGAGCTCGATGCAGAGGTCGATGATCGCGCCGGAGACCTCCTCGGCCTGCTCGGCCTGGCCCTCGACCGCGTCGTCGAACAGCACCAGCGGATGGAGGTTCCCGTCACCGGCGTGGAAGACGTTGGCGACCCGCACCCCGGACTCGGCCGAGAGCTGGGAGATACGACGGAGCATGTCGGGGAGGACGGTGCGCGGGATGACGCCGTCCTGGACGATGTAGTCGGGGCTGATCCGACCGACGGCGGCGAACGCCGACTTGCGGCCTTTCCAGAACAGCGCGCGCTCGGCGTCGTCGGCGGCGATCCGGATCTCGAACGCCCCGGCGTCCCGGCAGAACGCGGTGACCTGCTCGAACTGGTGCTCCACCTCGGCCGCGGCGCCGTCGAGCTCGACGATGAGCACGGCACCGGCGCCCTCGGGGTACCCGCACTGGACGGCCGCCTCCGCGGCCTCGATGGCGAGGGCGTCCATCATCTCGATGGCCGCCGGGATGACCCCGGCCCCGATGATCGCCGAGACCGCCTGGCCGGCGGTGTCGGTGTCGTCGAACGCCGCCAGGAGGGTCTGGACCGCCTCGGGGCTGCGGGTCAGCCGGACCGTGATCGACGTCGCGATGCCCAGCGTCCCCTCCGACCCGACGATCGCTCCGAGCAGGTCGTACCCGGGGAAGTCGACCGCCTTGCCGCCGATCTCGACGAGGTCGCCCTGGGGGGTGACGAACTGGACGCCGGTGACGTGACCGGTCGTGAAGCCGTACTTGAGGCAGTGGGCGCCGCCGGAGTTCTCCGAGAGGTTCCCGCCGATCGAGCAGACCTGCTGGCTCGACGGGTCCGGCGCGAAGTAGTAGCCGTCCGGCTGCGCCGCCTTGGTCAGCTGGAGGTTGATGACGCCCGGGTCGACGACCGCGCGCTGGTTGTCGCGGTCGATCTCGACGATGTCGCGCATCTTCGACATGACGATGAGGACGCCGTCGGCGTGCGGCAGAGCACCTCCGGACAGGCCGGTACCGGACCCCCGGGCGACGAACGGTATGCGTCGGGTCGCGCACGCCGTGACGACGGCCGCCACCTGTTCCGAGGTTTCCGGCAGGACCACGAGGGCGGGGATGACCCGGTAGTGGGCCAGCCCGTCGCACTCGTAGGTCCGCAGCCGCTGTCGGTCGGTGATGACGGCGTCCTTCGGCAGGACGGATCCGAGCTCGGCAGCGAGACCAGCGACGTCCATCCCGCCATCATGGCGTGGACCGATACCCGGTTGCGCGCCGGGACCGCCGAATGTCGCGGTGGCCTACCCCTTCGGCCCCCAGATCCGCGCCGCGATCGTGCCCAGGTCGTTGTTGACGGTGACGACGTCGTCGATCGACGTGGCCGGCGAGTTGTTCATGACCAGGAAGAACGCCTGCAGCTTGCCGTTGTCGGTGTCGATGTAGCCGCCCAGTGCCTTGGCCTGGATCACCAGCCGCTGGTTGAGCTCGTCCCCCCCGGCCAGCGTTCCGGTCTTGGCGGTGACGTGTCCCGCAGCGGCGCTGTTCGGCACCACCGTGGCGAGGGAGCCGTCGCGGCCGAGGATCGGAAGGGTCGCCCGGAACCGGGCGAAGTCCGGCCGTGGCTGCCACCAGCGCAGCAGGCTGATCGCCGCATTCGGCGTGACGAGGTCGGCGGGGCTGGCGCCCTGGCCGTCGTTGAAGACCAGCTCGCCGACCGGCACTCCTGCGACGTCGCGCAGGAACGCCTGCTCCACCGGGAGCCCGTCGAGACAGTCGGTCGAGCCGGCATGAACCGCGAGGAGGCAGACCGAGAGGTTCGCGCCGAGGTTGAGGCTGACCTTGAGGATCAGCTTCACGTACTCGGAGAACACCGGCGACACGAATGCCGCGACCTGGTCTCCGGGTGCATACGAGCCCTTGGCCGGCAGCTTGGTCGCCGGGTTGCCGCCCGTGGCCGGCGCGTCGACGGTCACACCGGCGCGCGTGAGGGCGTCGATGAGGGCGGTTCGCGCGAAAGCGGCTGGGTCCTCGACCTGCTGGACGTGCAGCACCGGCGGTGAGATGCCCATCGGCACCTGGCCCGTGAGCTCGATCTGGCCCGGGGCCACGATCTCGGACTGGACCTGCGCCGGCTGGCCCGCCGCGACGGTGACGACCTTGGACGTCACCGTGTAGGCGGACGTCTGCGGCCGGTAGTCGAGCTTGGCCGGCTGACCGACGGCCGTCGGCGTCGAGACCATGTCGATGAGGTTGTCGTTGATGATGATCGGCGTCGTCGGGATCTCGGGGTTCTGCTCACGGTCGACCTCGAACAACCGGTCGTCGATGACCACGTCGCCGGAGACATGGCTGACGCCGGAGTCCTTGACCTGCTTGGCGATCTGGTTGAGCCCGGCCAGCGGGTCCTCCGGCGTCAGCGTCGCGCCGGGGATGACGTTGGCGTCGGCGTGGTCGAGGTTGGCGAAGTCGACGGTCTGGCCGTCCGCCTTGGTGCGACCACCCATAGTGAGGTCACCCGAGGCGACGAGGACGAGGTTGCCGTCGACGGTGCCGCCGGACAGTGCGCCCTGCCGGTAGACCGGCGTCGTGAACCGGTGATCGGGGCCGAAGGTGTTCCACGCGGCGCTCAGCGAGAAGAGCTTGGTCACCGACCCGGGGATGAAGAACTGCTTCTCGTTCAGCATCAACCCGGGCTTGTCGGTCGTGAAGTCGTAGGTCATCAGGCCCCAGCGCGAGTTCGCGTAGCGGGGGTCCTCCATGACCTGCTTGATGTCCTTGGGCAGCCCCGAGGCTCCCGGCTGGACGTCAAGCGGGACACCCGGACTGCACGCTGCAACAGCGAGCACCGCCAGCGTCGCGAGTGCGGCACCGGCAGCGGAACGTCGGCGGATGGACACGGGAACCTCCCAGGCGTCATGGCGGTTGGACACGACTCGGCCCATCGTCCCGAGAACTGTCGCCATCAGGAAGGATTCAGGCAATAGTCCGAACGGGTTATCACTGCAACCGATCGATGAGCAGCTGGACGGCTTCGTCGAACTCCTGAGGCCGCTCGAGATTCGGGTAGTGCGCCGATTCCGCGATGTCCACCACGTGCCCGTCGGGGACCGAGGTCGCGAGCCGATGCCCCATCCCGATGTGGTCCGGCGAGTCGACCGACCCGCTCGCGGCGACGACCGGCACCGTGATGGACGGGACTCGTTCCCACGTCCGGGTCACCGGCGTCGGCGGCACGAACCCCTGAATCGCGTGATGCTGCAACGTGTCCCAGCCCATCGTCCGGACCAGCTCGACCACCTCGGGGTCGACACCGTCGACGGATCGGAACGGCCCGGGTACGAACCGGAGGAACGCGTCGAGCCAGCGCTGCGGGTCCCGAGTCTCCTCCGCCGCCTTCCACTCGGCGAACACGCCCAGCACCCAGGGGTCGGTGAAGGTCGGCTCGCTGGTGCCGGTTCCGGAGGCGAGGAGCCCGGCCACGCGCTCGGGGTGTTCCAGGGCCAGGTCGGTGGCGGTGGCGCCGCCCATCGACAGACCGACGACGAGCGCCGGTTCGAGGTCGAGGGTCTCCAGTGCGGCGGCCAGGTCGTCGCAGTGCCGGTACGCGCTGGTGGGGGTCGACGACTCGCCGTGCCCTCGAGCGTCGACGAGGACCACTCGGTGACGTTCGCCGAACCCCGTGGCTTGGCTCTGCCACATCCGGTGGTCGACGCCACCACCGTGGAGGAAGACCAGCGGCAGACCGGGCCGGTCGTTGTCCCACACGGCGATCCGGCCGTCAGGGACCTCGACATCGGTTCTCGTCAGCTCATCAAACATGACACCTAAGTTGTCATTGCATTTCTCGACTTGTCAACTGAGGTGTCATACTCGTCGCCGTGCCCGCCGCCTCCGCTGCCGAGCTCGGTCGCGTCTTCGACCTGCTGGGTCCGCTGTACCGGCAGACCGTCCGCACCCTCGAGCAGGCCAGCGGCGTGCCGGTCGGCGTCCGCGCGGTGCTCGACCTACTCCGGATCCGCGAGCGGCTGACCGTCCCCCGGATCGCCGACGTCCTCGGCCTCAGCCGGCAGTTCGTCCAGCGCTGCGTCAACGAGGCGGAAGCCGAGGGCTGGGTCCTCCTGGCAGCGAACCCGGCTCACCAACGGTCGTCGCACGTCGTCCTGACCCGGGCCGGGCGGGCCGTCGTCGAGGGGATCCGGGCCGGCGAGGCGCGGTCGCTCGACGCCGCTGCGCTGTCCCTTGACACGGAGGACGTCGAGGCCTGTCTCCGGGTGTTGACGCGCCTGCTCGAGACGGTTCGCGGTGAGGGGCCAGCTTCTCGAGGATTGTGATCACTCGGTGACTCCCGGCGACTGGGCGGTTAGGTTAGCCTTACCTAGCCCCGCTCATCCCGCCGAAGGAAACCCTTTCGTGAGACGACTTGTCGCCGCCACGGCCGCCCTTGCCGCCACCGCTCTCGCCCTCGCCGGATGCTCCGGCTCGACCACAAATGCGACCGCTCCAGCGGCCGGTGGAACCGCTGCCGCCAGCGGCGGCTCGGGCTCGATCACCGTCTACAACGCGCAGCACGAGGAGCTCACCAAG
>DASTNV010000177.1:0-15989 GCA_035762725.1 Lapillicoccus sp.
TTCCAAGAGCCATCAAACCGGCGCGAGTCAGTCTAGTCTGTGGCAACGGGTGGTTCGGATGAGTTCGAGGGACCGTGGGCGTGCGTACTCGGCGCACGTCGTAGCAGTCCTAGCCGCTGGTCATGGCCTCACGTGTTGACCGTGCACGGGCCGCCGTGGCAGCCATCCGTGCGACGTGTCGACAGCCGCCGGCCTCGCTCAGCGCCTGGGGACACCCTGACGCATCAGCCCATAGACGATGCCGTCGGTGAGGGCCCGCCACGACGCGGCGAGGATCGAGCCGGCGACACCGATCGTGTCCCACGACGTCTCACCGTCGGAGGTCTCGATGAGCACGCGGGTCACGGCGTCGGTGCCGTGCGAGGCGTCGAGGATGCGCACCTTGAAGTCGATGAGCTCGATCTTCTCGATCTCGGGGTACGCCTTGGCGAGGGCCTCGCGCAGCGCGTGGTCGAGCGCGTTGACGGGGCCGTTGCCCTCCCCGGTCGCGACGAACCGGCGGTCGTTCGCGACCAGTTTCACCGTGGCCTCGGAGACGGCCACCCCGTCGCCACGGGCGTCGGTGATCACCCGCCATGACTCGACGTCGAAGTACGTCAGGGTGCTGCCGGAGAGCGCGTTTCGCAGCAACAGCTCGAACGAGGCGTCCGCGGCGTCGAAGGTGTAGCCGCGCAGCTCGAGGTCCTTGACCTCGGCCAGGACCGACGCCACGAGCTCGTCCTGACCGGTGAGGTCGACGCCGATCTCGGCCGCCTTGAGGTGGATGCTGGCCCGGCCGGCCATGTCCGACACCAGGGTGCGCATCCCGTTACCGACGGCGCCGGGATCGGTGTGCTGGTACAGGTTCGGGTCGACCTTGAGGGCGCTGGCGTGCAGCCCCGCCTTGTGAGCGAACGCGCTCGCCCCCACGTACGGCTGCCGGCTGTAGGGCGGGACGTTGGTGACCTCGCTGATCGCGTGCGCCAACCGGGTGGCGTCACGGAGCCGCTCCGGCGCGACCACCACACGGCCGGCCTTGAGCTGAAGGTTCGAGATGACCGTGAGGATGTCGGCGTTACCGGTCCGCTCGCCGTACCCGTTGACCGTGCCCTGGACATGGGTCGCGCCCACCTCGACGGCCGCCAGCGAGTTGGCCACGGCGCAGCCGGTGTCGTTGTGGCAGTGGATCCCGATCCGCGCGTGGGTCGAGGCGAGCACGTCGCCGACCACGTCCTGCACCTGTGGCGGCAGCATCCCGCCGTTGGTGTCGCACAGCGCGACGACCTCGGCCCCGGCTTCCGCCGCGACCCGGACCGCCTCGAGGGCATAGGCGCGGTCCGCCGCATACCCGTCGAAGAAGTGCTCGGCGTCGAGGAAGACCCGCCGGCCCTCGCCGTGCAGGAAGCTCACGGTGTTACGGATCATCGCGAGGTTCTCCTCGCGGGTGGTGCGCAGCGCCTCCTCGACGTGCCGGACGTGCGACTTCGCGACGAGGGTGACGACCGGAGCGCCCGACGCGAGGAGCGCGCGGACCAGCGGGTCGTCGGCCGCCTTCGACCCGGCCCGCCGGGTGGCTCCGAACGCCGCCAGAGTCGCGTGCTGCAGGTCCAGCTCGTGCTGCGCGCGCTGGAAGAACTCGGTGTCCTTGGGGTTCGCCCCGGGCCAGCCGCCCTCGATGAACCCGACGCCGAGCTCGTCCAGGTGCCGGGCGATGACGAGCTTGTCGGCGACCGAGAGGTTGAGGCCCTCCTGCTGGGCGCCGTCACGCAGCGTGGTGTCGTAGACGTGCAGTTCGGTGGTCGTCATGCCGCTTTCCTGAGGCTGTGGTGTCGAGGTGGCGTATGCCGGCCGTTCCCTCGTCGCCCGTGTCCGGACGGGGTGTGCCCGGGACACAAAAAGACCCCCCGGGTTTCGGGAGGTCTGCGCGACGAGGGGTACTCGTCGCGCTACGGGATAATGAGCGAGGCGTGTTGAACGGCCGTGCTGACGTACGTCACGAGGTCCAGGGTGCCGGTCGCCGCGCGTCCGTCCAACGCCTGTCTCGACATGTGAGCGTGGCTCTCACATGCTGACGAGCCCCTCGAGGACCTGGGCGACCCCGTCCTCGTCGTTCGACGGGCAGACGTGGTCCGCGGCGGCGATGACGTCGGGGTGAGCGTTCGCGACGGCGAACGAGGTACCCGCCCAGACGATCATCGGCAGGTCGTTGGGCATGTCGCCGAACGCCCAGACGTCCGCCGCGCCGATCCCGAGCTCGGCACACCACGACTCCAGGCCGGCCGCCTTGGTCACGCCGGGCGCCGAGATCTCGGCCAGGCCGCCGGCGCCCGAGTACGCGACGATCCCGCGCTCTCCGACGACGTCCGCGACGCGCTCGCGGAACTCGTCGTCCGACATCACCGGGTGCCGGCCGAGCAGCTTGCCGATCACGCCGTCACCGGACGTGTCGATCGGACCGCGGAGCGCATCGACCGGCACCGGGTGCTGGCTCTCGTAGGCCTCCTCCAGGGCGAACCCGGTCGCGCGCTCCGCGGCGAAGGTGACGCCGGGCAGCTCACGGCGGAGATCGGCGACGATCTCGGCGAACGCCGTAGGTTCGATTCCCTTGTGGGACAACACGGTTCGCGACGGGACGTCGTAGACGAAGGCCCCGTTTCCGCAGATCGCCACTCCGCCGTCACCCACGAGATGGGCCAGACCGTCGAGCCAGCGCGGCGGCCGGGCGGTGACGAGGACGGTCCGAATCCCCTCTGCCTGCACCGCCTTCAGCGCCGCCGCGGTCCGCTCCGAACCCGTCCCGTCCGACCGCAGCAGCGTTCCGTCGAGGTCGGACGCAACGAGCCGGGGACGACGCATACGGGGGCGTCAGGGCCCGTCAGGCGAGCCGGGTGAGCCAGCCGCGAGTGTCCTCGACCCGGCCGTACTGGATGTCCAGGAGCCGCTTCCGCAGTCCGAGCGCGACGGTGTCCTCGTGGTCGACCCGGCGGTGGTCGACGCTGCCGCCGTCCCACTTGAGCAGGCCGACGGGGGTGATCACCGCTGCCGTGCCACAGGCGAAGACCTCCGCCAGCTCGCCCGAGGCGGCGGCGTCCTTCCACTCCTGGATCGGGATCTTGCGCTCCTCCGGCTGCAGTCCCATCTCCTTGGCCAGCTCGAGGATCGAGTCGCGGGTGACGCCCTCGAGGATGCTCCCCGACAGCTCCGGCGTGACGATCCGACCGTCACGGTAGACGAGGAACAGGTTCATGCCGCCGAGCTCCTCGATGTAGGTGTGCGTCGAGGAGTCGAGGAACACCGCCTGGTCGCAACCGTTCTCGGCGCCCTCCATCTGGCCGGCGAGGCTGGACGCGTAGTTGCCGCCGCACTTGGCCGCACCGGTGCCCCCGGCGCCGGCCCGCGCGAAGTCGGTCGAGATCCACAGCGACACCGGCTTGACGCCGCCGGGGAAGTACGCGGCGGCCGGCGACGCGATGACGCAGTAGGTCACCTCGGCGGCTGGGCGCACCCCGAGGAACACCTCGGACGCGAACATGAACGGTCGCAGGTAGAGACTCTTCTCCCCCGAGGGTCCGGGCTGGGGCACCCAGTCGATGTCGGTCGAGACCAGCGCCCGGAGCGACTCGACGAAGTCGTGCTCGGGCAGCTCGGGCAGGGCGAGCCGGCGGGCGCTGCGGTTGAACCGTGCCGCGTTGGCCTCGGGACGGAAGGTCCAGACCGAGCCGTCCTCGTGGCGGTAGGCCTTCATCCCCTCGAAGATCTCCTGCGCGTAGTGCAGGACGGCGGAGGCCGGGTCCATCAAGATCGGCCCGTATGCGGTGACCTCGGCGTCGTGCCAGCCCTCGCCGAGCGTCCAGACGGCCTTGACCATGTGGTCGGTGAAGGTCTTGCCGAACCCGGGGTCGCGCAGGACCTTCTCGCGCTCGATCTCGGCCAGCCGGTCGTCGCGCTCGGAGACGGTGAAGTCGAGGCGCTGGTGGTACAGCGCGTGCTCCGACGGGGTCGTCGGGCGGGAAGGGGTCTGCGTCGTCATTGAGGGGCCTCCAGTACTGCCATGTCCGTATGTTGAGACTACCGGGCGCCCACTTCTCACCTCATAGGAGGGCAGCGCTCGGAATTCCGAGGCGCTGAGCTCCCATTGATCGGGAGGTCGACGGCTCGGGCGAAGGAGTCAGGCCAGGCGCGCCGTGATGGCGTCGCCGACGGCCGAGGTGGGGCGAGGCTCGGTACCGCGCTCGGCGAGGTCCGCGGACACCGCGGCCTCCACGGCCCGAGCCTGCTCTACTCGGCCGAGGTGCTCGAGGAGCAGCGCGACGGAGAGGATCGTCGCCGTGGGGTCGGCCTTCTGCTGGCCCGCGATGTCCGGGGCCGAGCCGTGGACCGGCTCGAACATGCTCGGATAGGCCCGCTCGGGGTTGATGTTCCCGCTGGCGGCGAGCCCGATGCCGCCGACGATGGCACCGGCGATGTCGGTGACGATGTCGCCGAAGAGGTTGTCGGTGACGATGACGTCGAACCGGCCGGGGTCGCTGGTGAGGAAGATCGTCGCCGCGTCGACGTGCTGGTAGGCCGTCGCGACGTCCGGGAACTCGGCCCCGACATCCTCGACGGTCCGACGCCAGAGATGACCGGCATACGTGAGCACGTTGTGCTTGTGGACGAGGGTGAGGTGCTTCCGCGGCCGCGCCTGCGCGCGGGCGAAGGCGTCGCGGACGACCCGCTCGACGCCGAACCGGGTGTTGACGCTGACCTCGGTGGCGATCTCGTTCGGGGTACCGGTGCGCAGGGAGCCACCGTTGCCGACGTAGGGACCCTCGGTGCCCTCGCGGACCACGACGAAGTCGATGCCGTTGGGCGCGACGCGCTCGACGTCGAGCGGGCTGCGGACGCCCGGGAAGAGCTTGGCCGGCCGCAGGTTCACGTAGTGCTCGAGGGCGAACCGGATCGGCAGCAGCACCCCCCGCTCGAGGACGCCGCTCGGGACGCTCGGGTCGCCGATCGCGCCGAGGAGGATCGCGTCGTGGCCCTTGAGCTCCTCGAGGACGCTGGCCGGGAGGGTCTCGCCGGTCGCGTGCCAGCGGCGTGCGCCCAGGTCGTACTCGGTCGTGGACACCTTGAGCCCGCTGCTCGCGGTGGCCGCCTCCAGCGCCTTGAGTCCCTCGGCAACGACCTCAGGGCCGATCCCGTCGCCGCCGATGACGGCGAGGTTCAGGGTGTCGGTCACCGGTTCTCCTTGCGGGTATGCGTCGGGCTCGTGGGCAGCCTACGGTCGCCGACCGCGGTGGCGTCGGCCGTCTCAGATCCGCGCCTCGGATGCGCGGTCCAGATGTGCGACGACCCGCCCTGGTCGGGCGGGCCGTCGGTCGTGCGGTCAGTCGTCGGAGTGGCCCTGGTCGCGCAGGTCCATTGACTCCTGCAGCGCCTGGCGGGCCTTCTCAGCCTCTTCGCTCATGATGTTCACGTCCTTGGGTACGTCGAAAGGTGTTATGGATGGCGGGTTTTCGCGCTCTAACCTGGTCGGTGAGCGGTGTCAGCGGTGCACGCGGGATCTCCGCGGCGAGTTGGCTGACTAGAGAAACTCGCCGCGGCTGGCAATGAGTACAAGCCGCCGCGCCATGGTTCGAGATTACGTGGACGTCCAAGTAATTGCACCCGGGTTCCACCATCCGGACCTGCCGTGTCAGGAAAGTGCGCCGACCCCGTCCAGGAGCCGCTCGACCGACCAGGTGAACTGCTCGGTGGTGATCCACTGCGCGGTGACGTCGCGGGTGGCGGCCGTCATCGGCCAGTCGGTGGGGTCGAGGAAGTCCAGGGCTGCTCGACGCTGGCCGACTCTGTGGGCCTCGTCGGGGAGCGGCATCCGGGCCTCGGTCTCGGCGACCTCGAGGGCGAGGAACCCGAGGACCTGCACCATCAGCGCGTAGCTGGACCGCGACGCGTCCTCCGGGCTGAGCCCGCCCTCGGTAAATGCGTCGATGAGCCGCTCGCCGACGAGCAGTGCGGCCGGGCCATCCATCGGCGCGGTCATGATGAGCAGCGCTACGGCGGGGTGCTGCAGCATCGTCGTCCGGAGCGACAGGGCGTAGTCGAGGATGCGCTGCCGCCAGGGCTGGTTCGGGGCGGCCAGCAGGGCGATGTCGGACTCCGAGAGGACTCGCTCGACCAGCTCCCGCTCGAGGGCGGCGCGGCTCTCGACGTAGGTGTAGAGCGCGTTGGGCAGGACGCCGAGCCGGGTCGCGACCGACCGGATCGACAAGGCTGTCGGACCGCCCTCGTCGACGACCTCGAGCGCGGCGTCGACGACGCGGTCGAGCGTCAGGCTGCGCTTCGGACCGCGCCGGCGCGGGGTGGTGGTGTCGGTCATCGGGTCCGCTCTTGACGGCGCTTCCTCATGGCTTTACTGTACGTCGTACAAATTATGTACACCGTACAAGACAGGAGCTTGCCATGTCGCACACGTCCTCCCTTTCGAGCGGTTCAGTCGTCGGCCCGGAGTCGGCCCGGCGGCCGGCGCGTCATCGTCTCACCGCCGGTCTGCTCGTCGCGGGAGCCGTCGTCGTGAACGCGGCCTTCGTCGGGCTGGGGAGCGTCTTCGACTACCCCGACGTGTTGAACCACCCGGCGGCCGAGGTTCTCGCGACGTTCCACGAGAAGCAGGCCGCGGTGAGCGCGCTGTTCCTGCTGCTGGCTGTCGGTGCGGGCCTGTTGGCGCCGATCGCGGTCATGGTGGGCCGACTGGGCAGCTCGCGGCTGCTGAGGGCATCGGTCGTCGTCGGCGTCGTCGCCGCCGTCGTCCAGGTGGTCGGACTGCTGCGCTGGCCGCTGCTGGTTCCCGGCCTGGCGGCCACTCCTCAGGACCCCGCCGCGATCTCGACGTTCCACACGCTCAACGTCGTGCTGGGGACCGTGGTCGGCGAGACGATCGGGTACGCCCTCACCGCGGCCTGGACGGTGCTGGTCGCCGTCGCGCTGCGCGAGTGGGTGCTCGGCCGGGTGCTGACGTGGGTCGGCCTCGTGGCCGCCGCCCTCATCGCCGTAGGCACCGTGGAGCCGCTCGACGTCCCCATGGCCGGCCTGCTCAACTTCGTCGGCTACGTCGTGTGGAGCGCCTGGCTGGTGGCCTTCGCGATCCGCCTCATCTGGCTGGCCCGCCAGCCCCGCCACCCCTAAATCCGACCCGCACCCATTTCGCCGAAAGGCCAACATCTGCTCTCATTCTGCGCAAATGAGTGCCGAAGTTGGCCTTTCGCCGGCCCGGGCCTGTGGATGACGGGACGCCTCGACACCCAGATGAGCCGAGGGTATCCGGATGCGCCCCTTCACCGTCCTGCCTGAGGCTCTTGCCGACCAACCGTTCAAGCTCGACGAAGCCTGGCCGCTCGGCCTGACCAAGGGCCGCGCCCGCGGCCGAGACCTGGCCGCTCCGTTCTGGGGTATGCGAGCGCACGGTCCATCAGGCACCTTCCTTGAACGAGTCCGCGCCGCCGACCAGATCCGTGCCGTGGACGAAGCCTTCTCCCACGAGACGGCGGCGCGCCTCCTCCATCTCCCCCTGCTGTTGCCATGGGACGAGGCGGAGCGGGTCCACATCAGTGGGGAGACCGAGCTGCCGCGGCTTCGGCGCCGTGGGGTCATCTCCCATCGGGGACTCGAGCGCCGTTCGGTCGTGACCGTGCACGGCGTACCGTGCACCGACGCGCTCACGACCTGGGCCGACCTGGCGAACACGACTCTCCTCGACGACCTGATCGTCCTCGGTGACGCCATCGTGCGACGCGGAGGCTGTCACTCGCCAGCGGACCTTCGCGCCGCCACGGTGTCGCGCGCCCGTCGACGTGGGGTCGTCAGGATGCGCGCCGCGCAGGATCTGGTCCGGGTGGGGAGTGAGTCTCCGATGGAGACGTTGGCTCGGCTGGTCTTCGTCCGAGGCGATCTGCCCGAGCCTGAGCTCAACGCGGCAATCCTCGATAACGCCGGGGAGTGGCTCGCGACCGGCGATTTCGTCTGGCGGGAGCGCAAGGTCGTCGCCGAGTTCGACGGCGACCATCACCGCACCGACCGTCGTCAGTGGCAGATCGACGTGGCCCGTCGCGAATCAGTTCAGGAAGCTGGTTGGACCTACGTTCAGCTCACCGCACGCATGGTGACCGTTCCCGCATACGCCGACCGGCTCGTCAACCGGCTGCGCCACCTCCTGCTCTGACCCGGCGAGTGGCCAACTTCGGCACTCATTCGCGCGTTTTGAGGACAGAAGTTGGCCTCTCGGCGAGGAAACGCGGGCCAGCTCAGAGGTTGATGACCGCGAAGCTCTCGGCCCCCACGGCCTCGGCAATCCGGGCCGCCACGGCGTGCGGCAGGGACACGTCGACGTTGAGGAGCACCAGCGCCGTACCGTGCCGCTCGGACCGGGCCACCTGCATACCCCCGATGTTGATCCCCTCGTCGCCGAGGATCTGGCCGACCTGGCCGACCACACCCGGCCGGTCTCCGTAGGTGAACACCGCCAGGTGGTCGGTCAGCGGGACCTCGAGGTCGAACCCGTTCACCCCGACGATCTTCTCGATCATCCGCGGTCCGGTCAGCGTCCCGGACACCGACACCTCAGTCCCGTCGGCCAGTGTCCCGCGCAAGGTCGTGACGTTGCGGAAGTCACCGCTCGCCGGGTCGGTCAGCAGGCGCGTCTCGACGCCCCGCTGCTCGGCGATCACCGGCGCGTTGACGTAGGACACCTGCTCCTCGACGACGTCCTGGAACAGTCCCTTCAGCGCCGAGAGCCGCCACACCGACACGTCGAACTCGGTGATCTCGCCGCGCACATCGATGTCCAGCTGCACGGGAACCTGCCCCGCCACCGCGGTGTAGATCCGGCCCAGCTTCTCCACCAGGGCGATGCCCGGCCGGACCTCCTCGGCGATCGCGCCGCCGGACACGTTCACGGCGTCCGGGACCAGGTCGCCGCCGAGCGCCAGCCGGACCGACCGGGCCACCGAGACGCCGGCCTTCTCCTGGGCCTCCTCGGTGGACGCGCCGAGGTGCGGCGTGACGACGACCGACTCGAAGTCGAACAACGGCGACTCGGTCGTCGGCTCCTTGGCGAACACATCGAGCCCCGCGCCGGCCACCCGGCCGTCTCGGATGGCATCGGCCAGCGCCTGCTCGTCGACGATCCCGCCGCGGGCGGCGTTGACGATCCGCACGGTCGGCTTGACCCTCTTCAGGGCCTCCTCGCCGATCAGCCCCACGGTCTCCGGTGTCTTCGGCAGGTGCACGGTGATGAAGTCGGACTCGGCGAGCAGCTCGTCCAGGCCGACCAGCCGGGCTCCTAGCTGTCCGGCCTTGGCCGCCGAGGTGTAGGGGTCGTAGGCCAGCAGGGTCACCCCGAACCCCTTGAGCCGCTCGGCCACCAGGGCGCCGATCCGCCCGAGCCCGACGATGCCGACGGTCTTGTCGAGGAGCTCCACTCCCCCGTACGCGCTGCGCTTCCAGGCGCCACCCTTGAGCGACGAGCTGGCCGGGGCGATGTTCCGCGCGGACGCAAGAAGCAGTCCGACGGCCAGCTCAGCCGCTGAGGTGATGTTCGACGTCGGCGCGTTGACGACCATGACGCCGGCCTGGGTGGCGGCCGGGACGTCGACGTTGTCGAGGCCCACGCCGGCCCGGGCGATGACCTTGAGCTTCTTGCCCGCGGCGATCGCCTCGGCATCCATATGGGTCGCAGACCGGATCAGCACGGCGTCGACGTCGGCCAACGCCGGCAGCAGCTGGGCGCGGTCGGAACCGTCGATGTGTCGGATCTCGAACTCGGGCCCGAGGGCATCGATGGTCGCCGGCGAGAGCTCCTCGGCGATCAGGACGACGGGTGTGGTCACGTCAGGGTCCAATCAGGCGTATGCGTCGATGTGCCGCCGAGAGTCTAGGTCCGACCTGCGGCGGCTCCTGACCACGCCCACCTCGTGGGATCAGCGCCGGGTCCGCCCGAACGCCTCGATCGCCATCCGTGACACGATGAGCAGGGCGATGACGATGATCACCACCCCGACGATCGCCACGGGCCGGATCCGTGACGCGACGAGCAGGCACCCGACCACGACGACCCCGATGATGATCGCCCAGGACTGCCACGGCGGCATACGTCGGCGCGTCATTCGGCCAATTCTAGGCGGGGCAGCTCACGAGGTTGGAAGATGCGTCCCACAGGGACCATCAACAGCAGGAGGGCTCAGCAGGCATGAGTGAAGCACCCGTCAAACGGCCGGGGGGCGTGACGTTCATCGGCGTTCTCGTCGTCATCTCCGGAATCCTCTATGTCCTCTCGGCAGTCATCGCGCTGATCGCTTACGCCGGCACTGGTGGGGAGCTTACGAGCAACCAGCGCACCGTCATCCTCGTCATCGGCATCGCCATCCTGCTGTTCGGCATCATCGAGCTGGCGGTGGCCCGCGGGATCTTCCGCGGAAGCAACCTCGCTCGCATCATCGTGGCCGTCGTCAACGTGCTGACGATCATCAGCGGCCTCTTCGCGGCCTTCCAGTCCGGAAACCAACGCGGCGTCAGCTTCACCCAGGTCGTTATCGCGATCATCATCCTCGCGGTGCTCTACTCGCCCCGCGCCAACGCGTTCTTCGGGCAGAACCGCACTGCGGACACGCTCTAGGTCCGGCGCCCGGCAGTCGGCCTCACTGCTCCCGACAAACTCAACGAATGACTCGCCGACCGACGTCGGCGAGTCATTCGGCCATTTCTAGGCGGCGCTGCTCACCAGGTTGGAAGATGCGTCTTACAGGGACCACCGAGCAGAAGGGCAGAGCAATGAGTGAAGCACCCGCGCAGCGGCCGGGTCTTGTGACGTTCATCGGGGTACTCGTCGTCATCTCCGGGGTTCTCTACATCATCTCCGGGGTCATCGCGCTCTTCGCCTCATCGGCGACCGGCCTGACGAGCAACGAGCGCACGGCGATCCTCATCACCGGCATCGCCATCATTGTCTTCGGCATCGTCGAGCTGGCCGTCGCCCGGGGACTGTTCCGCGGCAGCAACGTCGCCAGGATCATCGTGGCCATCGTCAACGTCCTGACGATCATCGGCGGCCTGGTCGCGGCGTTCTCGGCCGGCAACCAGCGCGGCGTCAGCTTCGGCCAGGTCGTCATCGCGATCATCGTCCTCGCGGTGCTCTACTCCCCCCGGGCCAACGCCTTCTTCGGGCAGAACCGCACCACGACCACCCTCTAGGGCTCGGCTGTTTCGGCGCCGAGCCCCGCGGCTCGGCGCCGACGCACCACCCACGTCACCGCTGCGACGACGACCACGGCTGTCACGGCACCGATGACCCACGGCCACGGGTGCTCGCCGAACCACGCCTCGAGCACCGCGAAGCCGATCGTCGTGTAGATCGTCGCCCAGAACAGCGCGCCCACGACGACGCCCGGTACATACCGCCACCACGGCATCCGCAGCGCGCCCGCCGCGGCGTTCACCGCCGTCTGGAACCCGATCGTCAGGAACGACAGGGCTACCGCGGGCGCGCCGAACCGGCGAACCACCGACTCGGCGCGCGCGACAGCCGGCCGGTCGAGGTGCCGCGCCAGCGCTGTGTGCTGGCCGCCGTACCGCAGCGCCCGCCCAGCCCAGTACGTCGCGGTTCCCCGGGCGAGCGCCAAGAGGAAGAACACGCCGAAGGTCAGCGCGTAGGGCCAGTCGCTCACCCGCCGAGTCTAGGAAGTTCGCCGCTAGCGCGCGGCAGACCCCTCGACGTAGTCGCTGTCGCTGTCCTTGATCCAGCTCATCAGCCCGCGAAGCTCCTTGCCGGTGGCCTCGATGGGGTGCTGGGCGCCCTTCTCCCGCAACGCCTTGAACTCCGGCGCTCCGGCGTCCTGGTCGTCGATGAACCGCTGGGCGAACTTGCCGCTCTTGATGTCGGCGAGGACGCCCTGCATGTTCTCTTTGACGTGCGGGTCGATGACCCTCGGACCGGAGACGTAGTCGCCGTACTCGGCCGTGTCGGAGACCGACCAGCGCTGCTTGGCGATGCCGCCCTCGATCATCAGGTCGACGATGAGCTTGAGCTCGTGGAGGCACTCGAAGTAGGCGACCTCCGGCTGGTACCCCGCCTCGACGAGCGTCTCGAAGCCGTACATCACCAGCTGCGACGCACCGCCGCACAGGACCGCTTGCTCGCCGAAGAGGTCGGTCTCGGTCTCCTCGGTGAAGGTGGTCTTGATGCCGCCGGCCCGCAGCCCGCCGATCGCCTTGGCGTAGGACTGCGCGAGCTCCCAGGCCTCCCCGGACGCGTCCTGCTCGACGGCCAGCAGGACCGGAACACCGCGCCCGTCGGCGAACTCGCGGCGGACCAGGTGCCCCGGCCCCTTCGGCGCGACCATGAGCACGTCGGAGCCGGACTCGGGCTTGATGTAGCCGAACCGGATGTTGAACCCGTGCCCGAAGAGCAGACCTGCGCCCTCCCGCAGGTTGGGGCGGATCTCGTTCGCGTAGACGTGCCGCTGGACCTGGTCGGGAGTGAGGATGACGACGAGGTCGGCCTCCTTGACCGCGTCCGCCACGGACTTCACGGTCAGGCCTTCTGCCTCGGCCTTGGCCTTGGACCGGCTGCCCTCCGCGAGCCCGACGCGGACGTCGACGCCCGAGTCGCGCAGGTTCAGCGCGTGGGCGTGGCCCTGGCTTCCGTAGCCGATGACGGCGACCTTCTTGCCCTGGATGACCGACAGGTCAGCGTCGTCGTCGTAGAACATCTCGGCCATGGTGGCCAGCTCCTTCGGGTTGGGGTTACAGACGAGCGGGTATGCGGCGACGCGAGGCTACGCGGTCCGCAGGCTTCGGTCGGTGATCGACCGCGGACCGCGGCCGACGCCGACGATGCCGGACTGCACGAGCTCGCGGACGCCGTAGGGCTCGAGGACGTGCAGCAGCGCCTGCACCTTCTCGGACTTGCCGGTGCACTCGATGGTGAGGCTGTCGTGGGCGACGTCGATCACCTTGGCGCGGAACAGCTCCACCGACTCGAGGATGCTGGACCGGGTCGTCGCGTCGGCTCGCACCTTGACGAGGACCACCTGGCGCTGGACCGAAGCGTTGGGGTCGAGCTCGACGACCTTCAGCACCTCGACGAGCTTGTTGAGCTGCTTGGTGACCTGCTCGAGCGGGAACTCCTCGACGTCCACGACGACGGTCATCCGGGAGATGTCGTGGTGCTCGGTCGGACCCACGGCGAGCGAGTCGATGTTGAAGCCGCGCCGCGAGAACAGGCCGGCGATCCGGGCCAGGACGCCGGGCTTGTCCTCGACGAGGACGGAGAGAGTGTGCTTGCTCATGCGCTCGGTCCTCGCTCAGTCTTCTCGGTCCCACACCGGCGCTTCGCCCCGGGCGTTGAGGATCATGTCGTTGCTGACGCCGGCCGGCACCATCGGCCAGACCATCGCGTCGGGGTGGACGATGAAGTCGATGACGACCGGGCGGTCGTTGATCTCGAGCGCCTGCTGGATCACCGCGTCGACGTCCTCCTCGGTCTCGGCCCGCAGCCCGACGCAGCCGTAGGCCTCGGCGAGCTTGACGAAGTCCGGGATCCGCTGGTGGCTGCTCGTGTGCAGGTCGGTGTTGGAGTACCGCTCGTTGTAGAAGAGCGTCTGCCACTGCCGGACCATGCCGAGGCTGGAGTTGTTGATGATCGCCACCTTGATGGGGATCTGGTTGATGACGCAGGTGGCCAGCTCCTGGTTGGTCATCTGGAAGCAGCCGTCGCCGTCGATGGCCCACACCACGCGGTCCGGCTCGCCGACCTTGGCCCCCATCGCCGCGGGCACCGAGTAGCCCATCGTGCCGAGGCCGCCGGAGTTGAGCCACGCGTTGGGGCGCTCGTACTGGACGTACTGCGCCGCCCACATCTGGTGCTGGCCGACACCCGCGACGTAGACGCCCTCGGGGCCGGTGAGCTTGCCGATCCGGTCGATGACGTACTGCGGCTCCAGGCGGTCGGGGTAGTCGGTGTAGCCGAGCGGGAAGGTCTCCTTCCACTCCGCCGTCTTCGCCCGCCACTGGGTGTAGTCGGCGTTGCCGAGGCCCTCGTCGGTCAGCAGCGCGATGAGGTCGCGGATGACCTCCTTGGCGTCTCCGACGATCGGCACGTCGGCGATCCGGTTCTTCGAGATCTCAGCGGGGTCGATGTCGGCGTGGATGATCTTGGCGCCGGTCGCGAAGGTCGAGAGCTGGCCGGTGACCCGGTCGTCGAACCGGGCGCCGATGGTGATGAGCAGGTCGGACTTCTGGAGGGCAGTCACCGCGGCGACCGTGCCGTGCATGCCTGGCATACCGAGGTTCAGCGGGTGAGAGTCGGGAACCGCACCGCGAGCCATCAGCGTCGTGACGAAGGGAATCTGGGTGAGGTCGACGAGCCCACGCATCTCCTCGCTGGCGCCACTACGGATGACCCCGCCGCCGACATAGAAGATCGGTCGCTTCGCGGCGGCGATGAGGCGGGCCGCTTCCCGAATCTGCTTGCTGTGCGGGCGGATCACCGGTCGATAGCCCGGCAGGTCGATCTGCGGGGGCCACGAGAACGTCGTCGTGCCCTGAAGCGCGTCCTTGCTGATGTCGACGAGCACCGGTCCGGGTCGGCCGGTCGCGGCGACGTGGAAGGCCTCGGCGAGCGCCCGCGGGATCTCCGCCGGGTTGGTGACGAGGTAGTTGTGCTTCGTGATCGGCATGGTGATACCGCGGATGTCGGCCTCCTGGAACGCGTCCGTCCCGATGGCCTTGCTCGACACCTGACCGGTGATGGCGACGACCGGCATGGAGTCCATGTAGGCGTCGGCCAACGGCGTGACGAGGTTGGTGGCACCTGGCCCCGACGTCGCCATGCAGACGCCGACGCGACCGGTGGCCGCCGCATACCCCTCGGCTGCGTGCCCGGCCCCCTGCTCGTGCCGCACGAGGATGTGCCGCACCGAGGGCGAGTCCATCAGGGGGTCGTAGGCCGGGAGGATCGCGCCGCCGGGGATGCCGAAGACGGTGTCGACCCCGAGCTGCTCGAGCGACTTGACGAGCGCCTGCGCGCCGGTGACCTGCTGTGGTGCCGGGGAGGGCGGCTGCGACGCGGGACGCGCTGCCGCGGTGGCCGGGGCTACCGGGCGCGCGGCGGCGGTCGCCACGCCGGCGGTCGGGGCCGCGGGACGCGGGCGGGGGTGGGCGTGCTGGGCCACATCTGCCGGGGTGGGTCGCACCGGTGTCGCGCCGTTGCTCACTGGTCCACTGCTTTCACTCGTTGGTCGGATCGATGGAACGGAGTGGCTATCAACAAAAAACCCTCCGGTCCGCAGGGGACAGAAGGGAAGCGCGCTGAGGGGGTCGGCGGGGTCGCCTGCTCAGACGCGCTGGTGGAGTACGAGGACTCGGGCCACGCCCCAACCGTGCTCCCCGCGGCGGTTCGGTGTCAACTGGCGTCCACCGTTCGGGCGGTCAACCGATGTTCATCCGCGCCTTCATGGTGTCGCGCTTGTCCTCGAACCGGGCGGCCTGCTTGTCGAGGCCGTCCATGAACGTCGCCAGCTCGCTGCGGGCCTGCTCCCCCTCCTGGGAGAGGCCCTCGAGCTCGTCGACCTTCCAGAACCGCAGGACCGGGGCGACGACCTCGTCGCGGTGCGAGCGCAGGTCGTAGATGCCGGCGACCGCCATCTCGACCGCCTTGCGCTGGAAGCCCGGGATGTCGGCGCCGGGCATGGAGAAGCCGGTGACGACGTCGAGGATCGCCTTCATCGCCTGGTCGGGCGCCAGCTCGATGGCCGCCTGCATGAGGTTCCGGTAGAAGATCATGTGGAGGTTCTCGTCGGCCGCGATGCGGGCGAGGAGCCGGTCGGCCATCGGGTCGTCGGTGTACTTGCCGGTGTTCCGATGGCTGACCCGGGTGGCCAGCTCCTGGAACGAGACGTACGCGAGCGAGTGCATCATCGAGTCGGGGTGGTCTGCCGCATACCCCTGCGACATGTGCGTCATCCGGAAGCGCTCGA
>DASTNV010000178.1:0-3564 GCA_035762725.1 Lapillicoccus sp.
CTCGATGTCCGCCTTCGCCGCGGCCGGCGACCCCGACGCATACCCCCAGGCCGGCGAGCCGTGGCAGCCGCTGAAGCTCTACTACCTCCGGACCACCACCAAGGCGCGCATCCAGCGGCTCTACGACCTCATGGTCGAGCGCGGCGTCGAGACCGACTACGGCGACTGGCTCAAGGAGTGGAAGAAGCCCGACATCGAGGTCACCACGCGCATCCAGTGTGCGGAGTACTTCGACCTGCGCGACCGCGCCCTGCTGGCGCACGCCACCCAGGTCGACCCGGATGGCGCCTGGTTCCACACGCCGCGCGACATCGTCCGAGAGGGGTGGCCCACCGAGGAGTATGAGCTTGTCGTCTCGTATGCGCCGGTGCAGCTGCCCGAGGACGACCTGTTCGCGGGTATTGGGTCGCTTGAGGAGGCCGATGCGCTCGCCCGCAAGGCCGGGATCGAGCCGGTCCGGGACACCCGGCCCGACCCGCAGCTGGCGGTCGACCTGCTCCGGAGCACGAGCGGCTGATGGACACCCCGTCCACGTCGATCGGCCCCGGGCTTGGCGCGTTCATCGCGTTCTTCGTCCTCGCCATCGCGCTCTGGCTGCTGATGCGGAACATGAACGGCCGGATGCGCCGGATGGCCTACAAGGAGCAGCAGCGGGTCGCCGAGCTGGAGGCGCGGGAGGCCGAGCGAACCAAGCCCCCGGAGAACCAGCAGCCGCCTCAGGACGACGACAGCGCAGACCCCGCCCCGTAGACCGCCAGCGACGCCGCGACGTAGTGGGCCACGAAGGCCAGCACGGTGAACGCGTGGAAGATCTCGTGGAACCCGAACCAGCGCGGTGACGGGTTCGGCCGCTTCGTGCCGTAGACGACCGCGCCGAGCGTGTAGAGCACGCCGCCGACGGTGATGAGGGTGACAACGGCCGGGCCGCCGAAGTGGAGCAACGGCCCGAAGTAGAAGACCGCGACCCAACCCAGGGCCACGTAGATCGGCGTGTAGAGCCAGCGCGGTGCGTTCACCCAGAACACCCGGAACAGCACCCCGCCCAGGGCGCCGCCCCAGACGATGAGCAGCAGCGTCCGCGCCTGGTCGGCCGGCAGCAGCGACAGGGCGAACGGCGTGTAGGTGCCGGCGATGATGAGGAAGATGTTCGAGTGGTCGAGGCGCTTGAGCACGCCTGACACCCGGGTCGACCAGCGGCCGCGGTGGTAGACCGCCGACGTCCCGAACAACAGCGCCGCGGTCACCGTGAAGACGATCGCGCCGACCTTCGGCGGGCCCTCCGGCGCCAGCACGCTGAGGACAATCCCCGCAACCAGCGCCAGCGGGAACGTGGCGGCGTGCAGCCAGCCGCGCAGCCGCGGTTTGACCGCGGCGACCAGGTCCCTGGCCGCGTCGCCGACAGCGTCGCCCACAGTCTCGCCCACGGTTTCGACGACGCCATCGCCCACAGAGGGCGGCGTGGGCTGCGGAGCGGGTTGGTGACGCATACGACCAGCCTAACTTACGGAACCGTAGGTTACGGACGCGTAGGTAGTGAGGGCTACCACAATCCCTCCTCTCGCGCACCGGGTGAGCCTCCGAACCCGGGGGTACGGTGGCCTTCGTGCCTCTCACCGACCTGCTCTACGGAGCCTACGAACGTCGGCTGGCCAAGCAGATCGCTCCGGAGGACGTACCCCGTCACGTCGGCGTCATGCTCGACGGGAACCGGCGGTGGGCGCGGGCGAACGGGTTCGAGACAGTCGACGGCCACCAGGCCGGCGCCGACAAGATCAAGGACCTGCTGCACTGGTGCGAGGAGGCCGGGGTCGAGGTCGTGACCCTGTGGCTGTTGTCGACCGACAACCTGGGGCGCAGCAAGAAGGAGATCATTCCCCTCCTGAAGATCATCGAGACCGCCGTGGCCGACCTCGCGATCGAGGGCCGCTGGCGGCTGCACCCGATCGGGGCGCTCGACCTGCTGCCCGCCGAGACGGCGCAGTCGCTCAAGGCGTCGGCCGAGGCCACCCGGGGGATCGAGGGGCTGCACGTCAACGTCGCCGTGGGGTACGGCGGGCGCCGCGAGATCGCCGACGCGGTCCGATCGCTCATCCACGAGCACGCTGCCCAAGGAACTCCGGTCGACCAGATCGCCGACTCGATCACCGTCGAGGAGATCGCCCAGCACCTCTACACGAAGGGCCAGCCGGACCCCGACCTCGTCATCCGCACGTCGGGGGAGCAGCGGCTCGGCGGGTTCCTCCTCTGGCAGAGCGCGAAGTCGGAGTTCTACTTCTGCGAGGCGTACTGGCCGGACTTCCGGCATGTCGACTTCCTTCGAGCGCTGCGCTCGTACGCCAACCGGGAGCGCCGGTTCGGCCGCTGAGGCGGCTCGCACGCATACCCCGTGTTTCCGGCCGGTGAACTGTTGGGAGACACGCCCGTCCTGGTTGACCCCGGACCCAGAGTCGGGACGTACCGTCAGTCCTGACGCCCGGCACCCGCCGGTCGTGCGGGAGGCCCGGTTGATGGAGTTCACGCTCCGAGCGGAGGGCCGGTCCCGGCACCCGCTCCTCGGGTCCGGTCCCGGCAGACCCGATCGCGAGTAGGCCGCGCTCACCCGCGCGCCGTGAGGAGCCGCACGTGCCCGCCAAGACCTTCGTCCTCGACACCTCGGTGCTGCTGTCGGACCCGCGGGCCATGCTCCGCTTCAAGGAGCACGAGGTGGTCCTCCCGGTCGTCGTCGTCACCGAGCTGGAGGGCAAGCGGCATCACCCAGAACTGGGCTACTTCGCCCGCCAGGCGCTCCGCATGCTCGACGACCTGCGGATCCAAGAGGGCCGGCTGGACCGGCCCGTGCCCGTGGGCAACGACGGCGGCACGCTACGGGTCGAGCTCAACCACACCGACCCGATGATCCTCCCGGCCGGTTTTCGGTTGGGGGACAACGACACTCGCATCCTGTCGGTCGCCAAGAACCTCTCCGCCGAGGGCTTCGACGTCACGGTCGTCAGCAAGGACCTGCCGATGCGGGTCAAGGCGTCGGCGGTCGGCCTCGACGCGGAGGAGTACCGCGCGGAGCTCGCCGTCGACTCCGGCTGGACCGGGATGGCCGAGCTCGACGTCACCGTCGAGGAGATGGACCGTCTCTACGAGAGTGGTCGCGTCGAGCACCCGGCCGCGGCCGAACTGCCGTGCCACACGGGGCTGGTCCTGCTGTCGCCCCGTGGCAGCGGGCTCGGCCGGGTCGGCGCGGACAAGCAGATCCGGCTGGTTCGCGGCGACCGCGACGCCTTCGGGCTGCACGGGCGGTCCGCTGAGCAGCGGATCGCCCTCGACCTGCTCCTCGACCCCGACGTGGGGATCGTCAGCCTCGGTGGCCGAGCCGGCACCGGCAAGTCCGCGCTCGCCCTGTGCGCGGGTCTCGAGGCGGTCATGGAACGGCGCCAGCACCGCAAGGTCGTCGTGTTCCGCCCCCTGTATGCCGTCGGCGGCCAGGAGCTCGGGTACCTCCCGGGTACGGAGGCGGAGAAGATGGGCCCCTGGGGTCAGGCGGTGTTCGACACGCTCGGAGCGCTCGTCTCC
>DASTNV010000179.1:0-21822 GCA_035762725.1 Lapillicoccus sp.
GACGTGGATGTCCGGTTCTCGATCCAGAGCGTCTCGAAGCCATTCGTCTTCGCTCTCGTCTGCGAGGACGTGGGGTACGACAGGGCCCGACTCCAGCTCGGCGCGAACAGCACCGGCATGCCCTTCAACTCGCTGCTGGCCGTGGAGCTGAACGCCGCCAGGACGATGAACCCACTGGTCAACGCCGGCGCGATCGCCGCGACGAGCCTGGTCAACGGCGCCACGGCGGACGAGAAGTGGGACCGGATCGTCCGGGGACTCTCGGCCTTCGCCGGGCGGCCGCTCAGCGTGAACGAGGAGGTGTACGCCTCTGAGTCCGCCTCGAACATGCGCAACCAGGGCATCGCGCACCTGCTGCACAGCTACGGCAAGGTGTACTTCGACCCCGACCAGGCCACCGACCTCTACACGCGGCAGTGCTCTCTCGAGGTGACCGTCCACGATCTCGCGGTCATGGGAGCCACGCTCGCGGACGGCGGGGTGAACCCCCAGTCGGGCGAACGCGTCGTCGCGTCCGGCGTCTGCCGGCGGGCGCTGGCCGTCATGGCCACCGCGGGCCTCTACGAGCTGTCCGGCGACTGGCTCTACGAGGTCGGGGTCCCCGGCAAGAGCGGCGTCAGCGGCGGCATCGTCACCGTGGCTCCGGGCAAGGGCGCTCTCGCCACCTTCTCGCCTCCCTTGGACGCGGCCGGGAACAGCGTCCGCGGCCAGCTCGTGACCAAGTACCTGTCGGAGCGGATCGGGCTCAACCTCTTCGCGTCGGAACCGCTGCAGAGCGAAGCCACCTCGAACCCTCAGGCGTAGATCGGCCCGACCGCGGGGTAGGTCTCGGTGAGCAGTCCGCGGATCGTCGACAGCGACGGGGTCGGCGACGACGCCGACGACTGGAACCCGTTGTCCAGCCGCATCGGCTTGCCCCAGGCGATCAGCGACTCGATGGTCGGGGACGTCGCGTTGCCGGACAGCTGACCGAACCAGTCCTCGCGCGCATACGTGATGTCGCCGCCGATGGAGACCAGCTCGACCCATGACGGGTCGGCGAGGCAGACGCTCTCGTACGGGTCGGTGTGGTGCCGTTCGAGCACCAGCACGTCGGCCGGCCGGCCCTCTGCGAGGGCCCCGAGGTGGTCCGACAGCCCGGCGACCGACGCGGCCACCGACGTCACCATGGCCACGAGGTCCGCCGCGGCGATGGGGTGCCCTTCGAGGGCCAGCTGTCGCCGGGCCACCTTCATCTCCCCCAGCAGGCTGGTCGAGCCCGACGGCAACCAGTCGGCGCCCAGCGCCACCGGCATACCCGCCGCCTTGGCCGCGCCCGCCAGGGTGGTCTGGCCGTAGAGCCGCAGGTTCGACTGCGGCGACCACACGAGCCGGCAGCCCGCGTCGGCGAGCGTGTGCAGGTCGGCCTCGGACAGCGCAGTCCCGTGGATCACGTTGGTGGCCGGCGTCGCCGCGCCCGAGGCGAGGAACGCCTGGAACTCGTTCGCGCTCCGCTCGTCACCGCGCATCCCCTCGCAGAGGTGCAGGTAGAACGCGTTGACGTCGCCGGTCCCGATGTCCGCGACGATCTTCTTGAGCCGCGGGAGGTCGCGGGAGGACCCCGATGGCAGGTCGATCATCGCCCGCGCCTTGTGGTCGCCAAAGATCCAGAGATCCACGTTGCGTACCAACGGTTCTGCCTTGGTCGTCGTGCTCGCGGCGGACGACCCCTGGATCGCTGTGGTGCCGCCGGCGAGGGCGCGCACCTCCGCATACCGGCTTTGGGTCTGCGGCGGCAGGGTGCTGAGGATGGTGTTCTGCGGCTCCCGGACCAGCGCCTTGTACGGCGCGCTCCCCCGCCAGCGGTACCGGTTCCCGTAGAGCTTCGGCGGTTCCCAGGCGGCGAACACGTTGAAGTCCGGGTGGCCGTGCAGGTCGATGAGGCCCGGCAGGATCACCCCGTCGGTCTCGACGACCTGGACGTCGGTCGGCTTCTTCTTGGCGACGGCCGCGATCGTGCCGTTGGCCACGGTGACGTACCCGCTCGACCATGCGCCGTCCGGCGTGATCACCGCGCCGTGCAAGGCGAACGGCCTCGGGGGCAAGGCCCGCGGACGGCTCGGCGGTGGGCCCACCTTCTCCGGGACGCCTTGCTTGTATGCGCGTTCGAAGGTTCCGCTCGCCATGTCAGGCCTCCAGGACCGGCCAGAGCCGGGCGCGTCTCGGCACGACGACGCTGATCGTCGCGCGCTTCGTCTGGGTGTCGGCGCCGGTCCGGGTCGCCCACGCGGCGAGGTCGTACCACCAGTCCGGCGACCCGGGCGGCAGGTCGGCCTCGGGGATTCGGACGAGATCGCCCTGCTGCCAACCGGTTCCGTACGTCGAAGCGGGTGCCGGCTCGTCACCCACCACGTGTGCCCGGAGCCCGTCGAGGTGGGCGTTCCAGTCGGACAGCAGGATCTCCGTCGTCTGGGCCAGCGTCTTGGTGCCGGACCGCGAGGCGCTCTCGGGGTACGTCGGGTGCCGCAGCGGCGCGTGGTGCAGGCGGGCGGCCGCCTCGGGTTGGGTGGTCACCCACTGCTGGTACGCCCCGTCGGCCAGCTGCCCCAACGAGATCACTGCGGTCGCTCCCGTGCCCACGAGCAGGGCGTCCAGCCAGGCGTTCCGGTATGCCGCAATGGCCTCGTCGTCGTCGTGCCGGTTGCCACCGCCCTGGCCGTACACGCTGTAGAGGAACGTGTTGACCATGACGTAGCTGCGGGTGATCCCCAGCTTGGCCAGCAGGCCCTGCACCCGCTGACCGGCCTCGCCGACAAGGATCCGCCGGCTGATCGACTCGTGAGTGGCCGGGTCCTGCCCGAGCACGACGACGCGCGCGCTGCCGTCCAGCCGCCCGCGATGGAAGATCGGTCCCCACTCGGTCCGGAAGTCCGCGTTGGGATAGACCTCCTCGCCCGGGTAGTCCGCCACCAGGGCGTCGAACGGTGCCGGGTAGCCCGGACAGAACTCGGCCATCACGCCCCCTAGGCGAGGGCGCCCAGCCCGGCGCGCTTCGCCTTGGGCGACGCCTCCAGCTGGGCTCGTTGGGTGAAGTCGCCGGCCCGCAGGCTCGCGCTGGTCGAGTTGAGCAGCGCGGTCCGGCTGGCCGCGCCATCAGCGGTCAGCGCCTTGAGGAAGTAGTAGGTGAACGCGCCGCTGTAGCGGCCGTCGAAGTACGCGTCGGCCGAGGTCTGGTCGGCCTTGCAACCGGCGAAGAGGACGGCCCGGCTGGCCGCGGGAGTGCTCTTGACCAGATCCTGGAGGCCCTTGGGGTCCGACTTGGGCGCGAGCCGCTGCATACCCCGCCGGGTGGGCGGCGGGAGGAACCGTGCCTTCTGGCCAGGCAGCAGGTCCTTCAGGCCGGTCCCGCTGTGGCAGGTGTCGAGAAACACCTCGACCAGAACGTTCTTCGGCAGGTCGGAGAGCAGGGCGTTCAGCTCGTCGTCGACGATGACGGTGTCGCGGTCCCAGTCGTTGCCCGCGCTGCGGATGTCGTAGCAGGCGAACGCCTCGTCGACGTGGTCGACCGTCTCGTCGCCGTTCTGGTCCGGGACCTGGGTTCCGTGGCTGGAGAACGAGAACACGACGTGGTCGAGCTTGCCGGCCTTGACCTTTCCGAAGATCTCGGTGAGCTTCGCCATGACGTTCGCCTTGGTGGCGTCCGCGTCGGTGAGGACCGTGACGTTGCGCCGCGTGAACCCTCGGGTCCGCAGCATCGCCGACATGTCGTTGGCGTCGTTGACGCAACCGTTGAGCCAGTTGGCGTTCGGCAAGTTCTTGAACTCGTTGATGCCGACGCACAAAGCCTGTGCAGCCATGGGTTCCGGACCTTTCGTGGGTGGTGGGTTGGGTGTGCGGGTGGAGCGGGAGTATGTGGGTCAGGTCCGGACGAGGACGGCGTCCGGTCGGGCATAGATGACGTAGGCCAGCCAGGTGGCGTCGCCGGAACCGCGGGCCGCCTCGCGCGCGGTGAGCGCGGCGGTCGCGACGGTGTCGCCGTCGAGGAGCCGCCCGTAGAAGGTCTCGACGAAGATCCGAGCCGGGGTCTGGTTCACCGACCAGAGGCACGAGACGAAGGCCGACGCACCCGCCTCGAGGAAGGCCCGGGCGAAACCGCCGAGACTGCTGAGCTGCTGTCCCGACCGGCCGACCTGACAGGCGTTGAGGACCACCAGCGGCCCTGCACCAGAACGGTTCGCGAGCTTGGCGTTCTCGGCCACCGTGGTCGACGTCAGGTAGTCGGACACGAGCGCGCCACCGACGGTGCGGCCGGCCAGGACGATCTTCGCCTCGCCGATGGTGCCCTGGTCGGCCAGCCCGTGACCGCTGAAGTGGAGCAGGTCGAAGCCACCCCGCCGACGGAGCAGCTGACGGACCTTCTGCTCCGTGGCCTTGACGGAGGTCGCCTCGAACGTGGTCGTGAGGTACTGGGCCTCGGCCTGCACCTCGGACAGGTCGAGCGTGGGGTCCTCGTAGTCCGGAATGACGGCGAACACCTTGCCGGCCCGGGCCTGCAGCTGCGGCTGTGGCGGGAACGGGGTGAACTGCCAGCGCACCAGTCCGAGCTGGCCGAGGAAGCGAGGAGCCTTCTGCCGTGGGCCGATCGGCGGCTTGAGGTGGACGAGCTCCCAGGGGATGAACGGCTCGTCGGCGAGAAGGAAGAGGTTGTCGAGGTTGTCGCGGTTCTCCCACAGGACGTCCTGCAGCTGCTGGGGAAAGAGCTGTTCGAACAGCGACGAGCCGAGGTCCTGGAGGTCCGCGAGGTACTTGGCCGGCTTGTCGGAGTTGTCGAACCAGAGCTGCTGCACCTCGCGGAACAGGTTGCCGACGAACTCGTCCGCGTCGTGGATCGGAGGTGACGTCCCGGTGATCCGTTCACTGCTCCCGGGCAGCCGCAGCGCGTACTGGAACCGGGTCTGCCCACCGGCCTCCACCTGGGCGATCTCCAGCCAGGCCACGTCCGCGAGGACCGGTGACGTCGCCGAGGCGACCTCGACCTGGGCGCGGGTGAGGGCTTGGGCGCCGCCGGACAGGTCGTTCGGGTCGACGGCCTCCGCCTCCAGGGTGACGCTGCCCAGCAGCTCTCGCCCCTGCCGGGCCAACACCTTGAGGCGCACCGGACCCGGCGCAACTGCGTGCACGGCGAACTGGAGTTCGGACCATCCGCCGCCGGGCGGCAGCAGCATCGCGTCGACGTCGGCGCCCTCGAGCTCGACGTTCTTGCTCGGGATGACCTGCACGTCGATGGGCCGGTCGACCTGGACGGGAAGGACTGTCGTCGCGGACGCGGCGCCCTCGGACGCCACCAGCGCCGAACGGGACACGCGCACCCGCAGAGTCGTCGTCACTCCCACCGGGGCCTGCTGCGGCAGCTCCGCGGCGAAGGTCGCCTTGACCGCCGGCGGGCGGGCGATCTCCGGCCGAGGACGGGGCGAAGGCGGCGGCGGAGGAGGAGCCGGGGGTGGCTCGACCGACTCGACCGGCTCCTCCGGTTCCGCGCCCGTGGTGGGGGGCGGCTCGACCTCCGGCAGCGGCGGCGGCTCCGGTTCCAGCGGAGGCGGCGCCACCGGTCGTGGGCCGCGCGACGGACCGCGCGAGCCACCGCCCTCGGCGTCGGTCTCCCCGGCTCCGGTCTCGGGCACCGGCGCGGCCCGCTCCTCCCCGTCGAGGTGGTCGACCCGGCCGACCAGCCAGGCCAGCAGCGCGGCGCATACGGACTCTTGGGTGAAGTAGTTCGTGTGGTACACCGTCGAGTTCGTCGGCAGGGCGAGAGCGTCGCGCACGTAGCCGCCACCGTGCGGCAGGTCGATGGCGCTCATCGACTCGACGTCGACGACGAGGTCGTTGGGACCGGTGATCACCTGGTCGACGACGCCGTCGACGAGTCGGGCGACGACCGCGGCCGGGAGCTCCGGCGGATGGTCGTCGACGGTCACCTCGAAGTCCGACGACACGACGAACCACGGTGTCCCCGGCCGCGGCTGGCCGTGCTGGTCACCGTTGAGGTCGGTGACGAACGGACCCTCCGGGACCATCGCCGCGATCCCCGGCACGCTGTACGGGTCGGTGGCGAACGACGCGAGCCAGCGCACGAGCGCACCGATCCCACGCACCGCATCGACCACGAGGGCGGCGACCGGGCCCCCGCCCGGAAGCGCAGCGATGGCGCGCGCGTTCGCGGCGACGAGGTTGGTGTAGAGGTCGGCGAGATCGGCCCACCGGGTCGCGTCCGCGAAGTGCGTGCCGGCGTTGGTCGCGCCGACGAACACCACCCGGTCGACCTGGCCACGCCAGGCCAGACCGGGCAGGACGGACTCCACGAAGCTGCGCGCGGTGAGGCCGCCGCGGCTGTGGCAGACCATGTCGATGGTCACCTGCCGGCCCCGGAACGGGGTCAGCAGCGCGGCGAGTTCGCGAGCGTTCTCGAGCGGATCCTCGCTGAGCGTCCGGTGGTCGAAGCCGAGGACCGCGTCGTAGTCCTCGAGCGCCTGGGTCAGGAACTCGCGTCCGGGCTCGGTGGCGGCAAGAGCCGAGTATGCGCCGACCGTCGAGTCGAAGGTGCCGTGAACGAAGAGGAGCACCCGGTTGTTGCGGGTCGGCGAGAGGCCGGCCCCCTCGAGGGACTCGACGTGGACCCACTGGGCGGGATCGACGGCAGCGATGTGGACGAGTCCGGGGTCGACCTGGAGCTCGAGCGCCTTGATCGCCGCGGCCCCGAGGAGCCCAGTCGCATACGAGAGCACCGTCGCGCGGGCCGCCCCTGGTGGAAGGTCACCGGGGTAGCCGAGGTCGCGACTCGCTGTCGTCGGCGGCACGACGAACTCGAAGACGGCGACCCGGCCTGGTACGAGCGGGTCGCGCGACGACTCGTGTCGGGGACGCAGCCACGTGTAACAGCCCTCGTGCTCGAGCAGGACGACCGCGTCCTCCTCGTTCGCCACGTCGAGGGCGAGCGAGACCGCGGTGCCCTGACCGGCGCCGACGTCCCGCGACTTCGAACGGTCAGGCGCGACGACCACGCGGTGGACCTCGTCAAAACCATTGCGCCGCAGGGTATTGACGATTAGGGCATCGACGTCACCGGATGTTGCGAGGTCGATGGAGCGCGTGCGGGAAGTGGAGGCGATGTAGGCGTCGGAGGACGTCACTCGAAGCCGGCCGCCGACGAACGACGTCGTCGCCACATTCGCCTCCCAGAGATGCCGCAGCACAGGTGGAAGCCCCCCACGGCCATCTGGACACCAAGGGTGCACCCCCGGCGCGACCTCGGGTGGCGAGTTCGGACATTCTGCCGCTTACCTGGAGGCGGAACCCGGCATTCCGATACGTGCGGCGCGCTCCGAATAAAAACCGGTTGCCGCGCCACCGCGCTCTCCGTCATCCTGTCGACGTTCGCCCGGGCGGCTGTACGCCGACCCGTTCACCACGAGTCCGAGGAGGGCCGAGATGTTCACGACCGTCGTGGGTGCTTCGCGCGCCCTGTCCCTCAGACTCATGGAGAACCGCAGTGACGAACTTTCTCACCGACGGCTGGGAGCCCGACAGCTTCGCCGTTGACACCAATCCCGACGCCCCGCCGGAAGGCGAGCGGTGGTCGTCGTGGGACGGGTCGATGCACGGCCCGAAACCTCGACCCGACTGGGTCATCACCGCGCTCGGCGCGGTCGACGCCGACCTCGGCGTTCTCAAGACTGGGAAGGAAGCGGACGTCCACCTGCTCCAACGGTGGGTGCCCGGCGACTCGAACCAGGACGTCATCATGGCCGCGAAGCGGTATCGCGGACATGACCGACGGCTGTTCCACCGCGACGCCGGGTACCTCGAGGGCCGGCGCGTCCGGCGCAGTCGGGAGACCCGGGCGATGGGCCGGCGCACCGAGTTCGGCAAGGCGGTCATCGCCGGACAGTGGGCGATGACCGAGTTCGACGTCCTCGGCAAGCTGTGGTCGATGGGGCTTCCCGTGCCCTATCCGGTGCAGCTGCAGGAGACCGAGATCCTCATGGAGTTCGTCGGCACCGGCAGCGAGGCGGCGCCCCGGCTCGCTCAGACCCGGCCCGACCCCGAGCTGCTGCCCGAGCTGTTCGAGCAGCTGCGCGAGGCGATGACGCGGCTGGCTCTCCACGGATGGGCGCACGGTGACCTGTCGCCGTACAACGTCCTGCTCCACGAGGACCGGCTGGTCGTCATCGACTGGCCACAGATCGTCGACATCATCGGCAACCCGCACGGGTTCGAGTTCCTCGAGCGGGACGTGCGGAACATGACCGACTGGTTCACCCGGCGCGGTTACGAGGTCGACACCGGCGAGCTGCTCGGCGACCTCATCGGGGCGGCGACGTCCCGCTGGTAGGTGAGTCCGGGCGTCAGCGGTCGGATTCCCGACCGTTCGCGCCCGGACTGACCGCCACCGCCTCGCTCATGGCGACGGTGCGCTGGGCGATCTCGACGTGCAGGCTTTCGATGAGCCGGCCGTCGAGCGTCGCCACCGCACGGCCCTCGGCGCGGGCCGCCTCGAACGCCGCGATCGTGCGCCGGGCCGTCTCGACGTCCTCGTCGCTCGGGGCGAACACCCGGTTCGCCGTCTCGACCTGTCCAGGGTGGATCAGCGTCTTGCCGTCGAAGCCCAGCTCGCGGCCCTGCCGGCACTCCGCCTCGAACCCCTCGGGGTCGCGGACGTCGTTGTAGACGCCGTCGAGGACGGCGACGCCGGCGGCCCGCGCACCGAGCAGCGCCAGCGAAAGCGCTGTGTAGACCGGCGCCCGGCCGGGCACGGTGAGCGTTCCCAGCTCCTTGACGAGGTCGTTGGTGCCCAGGACGAAGACGGTCAAGCGGTCCGAGGCGGAGCCGATCGCCGCCGCCTCGAGAATCGCCCGGGGCGTCTCGATCATCGCCCAGAGCGCCGTCCGCTCGGGGGCGCCGGCCGCCTCCATCGCGCCAACCAGCGTTCGCACCTCGTCCGCGCTGCCCACCTTGGGCACGACGATGCCGTCCGGACCCGCCCCGCACGCGGCGGCGAGGTCGTCGTCGTGCCACGGCGTACCGAGCCCGTTGATGCGGATGGTGAGCTCACGCATACCGTATGCGCCGGAAACCGCTGCGGCACAAGCCAGTTCGCGTGCGCTGGCCTTCGTATCAGGAGCGACCGCGTCCTCCAGGTCGAAGATCAGCCCGTCGACCGGCAAGGTCTTGGCTTTCTCCAGGGCGCGCTCGTTGGAGGCCGGCAGGTAGAGCACCGACCGGCGGGGACGGACCTCGCTCACCGACCGACCTCGGGGTCCAGCGCCGCGAGCTGGTCGGCGAGATCGAGCAGCACCCGGCACTGCTTGAGGCTCGCGTCGTCCTCCATCCGGCCGTCCAGCATGACCGCGCCGGTGCCGTCGCCCATGGCCTCGACCACCCGGCGGGCGTGAGCGATGTCCTCCGCCGACGGGCTGAACACCCGCTTGGCGATGGCGATCTGGCTCGGGTGCAGCGACCACGCGCCGACGCAGCCGAGGATGAACGCCGCGCGGAACTGGTCCTCACACCCGACGGGGTCGCCGATGTCGCCGAACGGGCCGTAGTACGGGTAGATGCCGGCGGCGACGCACGCGTCGACCATCCGCGCCAGCGTGTAGTGCCAGAGGTCCTGCTGCACCGTGGCCCGCGGCGCGTCGGGCGTGTCCGGCGACGGGTCGGCGCGGACCACGTACCCCGGATGGCCGCCACCGACCCGGGTCGTCTTCATCCGCCGCGATGCGGCGAGGTCGGCGGGACCAAGGGACAAACCCTGCATCCGGGGCGACGCGGTGCAGATCTCCTCGACGTTCGCGACGCCGCGCGCGGTCTCGAGGATGGCGTGGACGAGGATCGGCCGGGTCAGCCGCGCCTTCGCCTCGAGCTGAGCCAACAGCCGGTCGACGTAGTGGATGTCCTCGGCGCCCTCGACCTTGGGCACCATGACGACGTCGAGCTTCGCGCCGATCGCAGGGACGATGGTTGTGACGTCGTCGAGGAACCACGGGGAGTCCAGCGAGTTCAACCGGGTCCAGAACTGCGTCGGTCCGAAGTCGACCTCCTGGCCCAGCCGGACCAGCCCCGCCCGGGCTGCCTCCTTGCGGTCGGCCTTGACACCGTCCTCGAGGTTGCCGAGGAGGACGTCGACCGTGCCGACCATCGACGGCACCTTGGCGGTCATCTTCTCGTTGCTCGGGTCGAGGAAGTGGATCACCCGGGACGGCGTGGCCGGGACCTCGCGCAGCGGCGCCGGGGCTCCGACCGCCAACGGTGCGAAGAAGTCCTTGGGGCTGCGCACCGGGCGAAGGTAGCAGCGGGCGTACACCGGCGGTTATGACGGCGGTCACCCGCAGTCCTCTAGGGTGAAATCGTGAGCGAGGCTCCCGCCACCAACGTCACTGCCCTCGTCGGCGAGGCGATGACGAAGTCTGGGATCATCTGGATCGAGGTCCCGGGCGATCGCGCGTGGCCGGTCTGGCACGCCTGGGTGGCGCCGAACGCCTACGTCGTCAACGGACCGGGCGAGCAGCACCTCCCATGGCTGCCCGAGGAGGTCGTCCTCGTCCTGCGCAGCCAGGACACCGGCGGGCGGCTGCTGCGCGTCAAGGCGCGCGCTCGCGTCCTCACCGACACCCAGGCCGAGTGGCAGTCCGCGGTCGCCGCGCTCCAGGCCGGTCGGCTCAACGCGGTCGACGACGTCGTCGAACGGTGGCGCGCCGAGTGCGCCGTCACCGCGCTGACCCCGTTCGGGAACCCGCTCGAGGCCCCCGGTTCGTATGCGGACAGCTCGGGTGCCGCTCCCCCGCCGCCGTCGCGCGCAACGACGGCCCAGTGGCGTCCGTGGCACCTCGGAGGACGGCCGAAACGGCGGCGCGGAACCCGCTGAGGCTGAAGGGACTCAGGGGACCAGGCGGATAGCCTGGGGCCGTGGCTCCGGCTCCCCGTGTCTTCGTCGCCAGACTGGCTGGTCTGCGCGTCTTCGACCCGTTGGGAGACCCCGTAGGTCGGGTGCGCGACGTCGTCGTGACGTTCGGCTCGACGACGACGCGGCCGCGGGTCATCGGGCTGGTCGCGGAGGTTCCCGGACGACGCCGGGTGTTCGTCCCCATGACGCGGGTGACGTCGCTGGACGCCGGCCAGGTCATCACCACCGGGCTGGTGAACATGCGCCGGTTCGAGCAGCGGCCGAGCGAGACGCTGGTACTCGCGGAGCTCCTGGAACGCAGCGTCACCGTGCACACCTCGGACGGCTCGTTCCCGGGCACCGTCGAGGACATCGCCATGGAGGCGCGCGGCCGGAACTGGAACGTCACCAAGGTCTTCTGCCGCAAGGAGTCGGTCTCGGGCGGCCGTGGGCTGCACCTGCGCCGCCGCGGGGAGACGGTGCTCGCCGACATCGAGGACGTGACCGGGCTCCAGGTCCACTCCGGCGACCAGAGCGCGGCGAAGCTGCTGGAGAACTACGAGGACCTTCGCGTCGCCGACCTCGCCGAGGTCATCCACGACCTCACGCCGCAGCGGCGGGCGGAGGTGGCCGCCGCTCTCGACGACGACAAGCTCGCCGACATCCTCGAGGAGCTGCCCGAGGACGACCAGGTCGAGATCCTCGCGAGCCTCGACACCGAGCGCGCCGCCGACGTCCTCGAGGCGATGCAACCGGACGACGCCGCCGACCTCCTCGCCGAGCTGGACACCGACCGCCAGGAGCAGCTGCTCCGGCTGATGGAGCCGGAGGAGGCTGCCCCGCTCCGGCGGCTGCTGGCCTACGACGAGAAGACGGCGGGCGGCCTGATGACCACCGAGCCGGTCATCCTCGGGCCCGAGGCGACGATCGCCGAGGCGCTGGCCGTCGTGCGCCGCGAGGAGCTGGCGCCCGCCCTGGCCTCCACCGTCTTCGTCTGCCGGCCGCCGCTGGAGACACCGACCGGCCGGTTCATCGGGGTGGTCCACATCCAGCGGCTGCTCCGCGAACCACCGCACTCGTCGGTGGGTTCCGTGGTGGACAAGGGAATCGAGCCGATGCCGGTCGACGCACCGCTCGAACAGGTCACTCGGATGTTGGCGACCTACAACCTCGTCGCCGTGCCGGTCGTCGACCGGGAGGGCCGGTTCCTCGGTGCGGTCACCGTCGACGACGTCCTCGACCACATCCTCCCCGAGGACTGGCGCGAGGACCGTCACGAGGACCACCAGCATCCACGAACGGCGGTCAGCACTCCAGAGGTGACCCGTGGCTGACCGCTCTGACCGCTTCGGCCCCCGCCGTCGGTCGTCCGACGTGCCGCGCCTGGACCAGCCGCAGGAGTTCCGGCGGCGGTTCGTGCCGACGCCGTCCTTCTCCCAGGAGACCTTCGGCCGGTGGAGCGAGGGGTTCGCGCGGTGGATGGGGACTGCGCAGTTCCTCTTCGGAATGACGATCTTCGTCGCGGTGTGGCTGGCGTGGAACACCTTCGCCGACCCGTCGATCCAGTTCGACCCGCGGGCGACGAACTTCACCCTCCTCACCCTCATCCTGTCGCTGCAGGCGTCGTATGCGGCTCCGCTCATCCTCCTCGCGCAGAACCGGCAGGCCGACCGCGACCGCGTCGCCCTCGAACAGGACCGGGCCCGCGACGAGCGGAACCTCGCCGATACCGAGTTCCTGACGCGAGAGGTCGCGGCCCTGCGAATCGCATTGCGCGACACGGCAACTCGTGACTTCGTCCGCTCGGAGCTCCGCCAGCTGCTCGACGAGATGGAGGAGCGCGGCATGGCTCCGGCCCGCGTGTCCGCCGCGGAGGACGACGCCCGGCGCTGATCCCGCCCCGTGAACTTTTCCCTTCCGCTCAATTGACTTCGGATATGTCGGGTACACAATGAGCCTCGTTACCTTCCGGCACCAACGATGGCGTGAGGACGGGGCTCCATGTCTGAGACGAGTGCGCAAGCCGGCGATGGCGAGCTGACCACACCGGAGGAACAGTTCCACACGGGAGCGTCCATCAAGGTCGCCACCGTCGCCGCACTCGGCGGCTTCCTCTTCGGGTACGACAGCGCCGTCATCAACGGCGCGGTCAGCGCCATCGGTCAGGTGTTCAACGTCGACTCGGGTCCGCTCGGGTTCGCCGTCGCCTCGGCGCTCCTCGGCGCGGCCGTCGGTGCCCTGTCGGCCGGACGCATCGCCGACCGCTTCGGACGGCTGCGGGTCATGCAGATCGCGGCAATCCTCTTCCTCATCAGCGCATTCGGCGCCGGCTTCGCCCCGAACATCGAGCTGCTCATCTTCTTCCGGATCGTCGGCGGTCTCGGTGTCGGCATCGCCTCGGTCATCGCGCCGGCGTACATCGCCGAGATCGCGCCGGCCAGCCTCCGCGGACGCCTCGGCTCCCTGCAACAGCTGGCCATCGTCACCGGCATCTTCATCTCGCTGCTCGTCGACTACCTGTTCGCTACAGCGGCGGGCGGCTCGACCGAGGTGATCTGGGGCCTGCCGGCCTGGCGCTGGATGTTCCTCGCGATGGCCCTGCCGGCGCTGCTGTACGGGCTGCTGTCGCTGACCATCCCCGAGTCGCCGCGGTACCTCATCGCCAACCTCCGCGTCCCGGAGGCCCGCAAGGTCCTCACAACCATGCTCGGGTCGGCCGGCATGGAGGTCCGGATCCGCCGGATCCAGCACTCCCTCGAGTCCGATCACAAGCCGTCGTGGCGCGACCTGAAGAAGCCGACGGGCGGCCTCCTACCGATCGTCTGGGTGGGCATCCTGCTGTCGGTGTTCCAGCAGTTCGTCGGGATCAACGTGATCTTCTACTACTCGAACATCCTCTGGGAGGCCGTCGGGTTCAGCGAGTCCGACTCGTTCAAGATCACCGTCATCACGGCGATCGTCAACATCGTCACGACCCTCATCGCCATCGCCACGGTCGACCGGTTCGGCCGCAAGCCGCTGCTGATCATCGGGTCGATCGGGATGACCATCACGCTGTCCTGCATGGCGTTCGTGTTCGGGATCGCCAAGACGGTGACCGACGCCAGCGGAGCCGTGTCCCCGGATCTGGAGGGCTGGCAGGGTCCCGCGGCGCTCATCGCCGCCAACGTCTACGTCGTGGCGTTCGGCATGTCGTGGGGTCCGGTGGTCTGGGTGCTGCTCGGCGAGTCGTTCCCGAACAAGATCCGGGCCGCGGCCCTGTCGGTCGCCGCGATGGCCCAGTGGGTGGCCAACTGGCTCATCACCGTGAGCTTCCCCACCATGAAGGACATCTCGCTGGCCATGGCCTACGGCTTCTACGCGTTGTGTGCGCTGCTGTCGCTGTTCTTCGTCATCAAGTGGGTGCGAGAGACGAAGGGCAAGGAGCTCGAGGACATGGACGAGTTCATGCCCGCAGGGCACTAGGCCAATCCGGAGTGCGGCGACGCGCCGCATACGATGGATGGTGTGTCAACCGCTGTACTGCCGTCCCGTGACGCCCTCCTGACCGCGCTCTCGCGGGTCAACGACCCCGAGATCCGCAAGCCGATCACCGAGCTCGGCATGGTCAAGTCCGTCGATGTCGACGACTCCGGCCGGGTGGCGGCCGCGATCTACCTCACCGTGGCCGGCTGCCCGATGAAGGACACGTTGACCCGCGATGTCACGGCGGCGCTGTCGGCCATCGAGGGTGTCGCCGCGGTCGACGTGACCCTCGATGTGATGAGCGAGGAGCAGCGGGCTGCGCTGCGCACCCAGCTCCGCGGCGGCCAGGCCGAGCGCGAGATCCCCTTCGCGCGCCCCGGCTCACTGACCCGCGTGTATGCGGTCGCCTCCGGCAAGGGCGGCGTCGGCAAGTCGTCGGTCACCGTCAACCTCGCGGCGTCGATGGCGGCGTCGGGCCTGCGGGTGGGTGTCGTCGACGCGGACGTGTACGGGTTCTCCGTGCCGCGGATGCTCGGGGTCACGCAGCGGCCGACCCAGGTGGACGACATGATCCTTCCGCCGATCGCGCACGACGTGAAGGTCATCTCGATCGGGATGTTCGTGCCGGGCAACCAGCCGGTCGTGTGGCGCGGGCCGATGCTGCACCGGGCGCTCCAGCAGTTCCTCGGCGACGTGTTCTGGGGCGACCTCGATGTGCTGCTGCTCGATCTGCCGCCCGGAACGGGTGACATCGCCATCTCGGTGGCCCAGCTCATCCCGTCGGCCGAGATCCTCGTCGTGACGACGCCACAGCAGGCGGCGGCCGAGGTGGCGGAGCGGGCCGGCGCCATCGCACTGCAGACTCACCAGCGACTGGTCGGCGTGGTCGAGAACATGTCATGGCTGGAGCTGCCGGACGGCACGCGCACCGAGATCTTCGGGTCCGGCGGCGGCCAGGAGGTGGCCGACTCGCTGACCCGGTCGGTGGGCGCCAGCGTGCCGCTGCTCGGGCAGATTCCGCTCGACACCCGGCTCCGCGAGGGCGGCGACTCGGGGACGCCGGTCGTGCTCGGCGAGCCTGACTCCGCTGCGGCGGTCGCGCTGCGCGCGGTGGCGCGGCAGCTGTCGGTGCGAGCCCGTGGCCTGGCCGGTCGGTCGCTCGGCCTCACTCCAGCAGGCCGCTGACCCGCCCCGGCGTCAGGTGGCGTCGCTGTCCCAGGGCGTCGGCTTGGCCGGGTCGTGGAACGGCTGGGGTACCGGAGCCATCACCCCGGACTGGGGCTTCTCCGGCTCCGCGTCGGCGGCCGGCGGGGGGTCGTCCAGCAACGCCTCGCGGACGATCCGGCGCGGGTCGTACTGGCGCGGGTCGAACTGACGCCAGTCGACGTCGTCGAACTCCGGCCCCATCTGGTCCTTCAGCTGACTCCGGGCGTTGGTCGCGAGGTTGCGGACCTGGCGGACCATGTTGGCGAGCTTGCCTGCATACTCCGGCAGTCGTTCCGGTCCGAGGACGAGGATGCCGACGATGACGAGGACGATCAGCTCCCAGCCGTTGACGTCCAACATCGCGTACCTCCTACCCTCAGCTCGATGCCGACTGCAGGGTCATCCTGACATCCACGGTCTGGTTGCCGCGCTGGACCTTCATCGAGACGGTGTCACCCACGCTGCGGGCTCGGATCGCGACAATCAACGCGTCGGCGTCCGTCACCTTCTTGCCCTCGAACTCGGTGATGACGTCGCCGTCCTGGAGACCCGCCTGCGCCGCCGCGCTGCCGGCCTGGACCCCACCGGACGCGAGCTTGGCACCGTCGCCGGTGTAGCTGCGGTCGACGCGCACACCCAGGGCCGGGTGGTCCGCCTTGCCGGTGGTGATCAGCTGCTGCGCGGTCTTGGACGCCTGGTCGCTGGGGATCGCGAACCCGACCCCGATGTTGCCGCCGCTGGAGTCCGACGAGGTGCCGGGGATCCGGGCGATCGCCGAGTTCACGCCGATGACCTTGCCGTTCATGTCGAGCAGCGGCCCACCGGAGTTGCCGGGATTGATCGCCGCATCGGTCTGGATGGCGTTGATGAAGCTCTGGTCGTTGCCGTCACCGGCTGACACAGGCCGGTTCAGGGCGGAGACGATGCCGCTGGTCACCGTGGCGTCGAGGCCGAGCGGGGCGCCCACGGCGATGACCCCGTCGCCGACCACGACGTCCTTGGACGCACCGAACTGCAGCGCCGGGATGTCGGTGGCCGTGATCTTGAGCACCGCGAGGTCGTAGGACGCGTCCGCCCCGACGATCGTCGCCGGGAGCGTCTTGCCGTTGTTGAGCTCGACCGTGATCGTGCCGGACGAGCCGCCGGCCGTCGCCACGTGGTTGTTGGTGAGGATGTGGCCCTGGTTGTCGATGACGAAGCCCGACCCCGTGCCGCCACCCTCGGAGGTCTGGATCCGGATGGTCACGACGCTCGGGAGCGCGTCGGCGGCGATCTTCGCGATGCTGCCGTCCGGCCGGGCGGTCGACCCAGGACCGGGCGCGGGGACCGACGACCCGAGGTTGCCGGTCCGGTTGAGCAGCTGCTGGCCGCCGAGCACGACGGCCCCGCCGATGAGCGCGGCGACGAGGGCGACGGCGGCCATCGACCACCACGAGCGGCTTCGGCTCGGAGGCGCCCCGGCGGGCAGGGCGGCGGTATGCGTCGGCTCAGGTCCCCCGGGCCCTCCGCTTCCGGGGCCGCTGGGGTCAGCCGGGTGCGGCGCCCAGGGCGACGCATAGGGATCGCCGGTCGGGGCGGGGTAGCTCGGTCCGGTGGCCGAGCTCTGCTCGGGCGCCTCAGCAGCGGCGTCGGTGTGGCTCGGTGTGGTCCACCACGGACGGGACGGCTCGGCGACCGGCGCAGGCTCGACCTCCGGGCGGACCTCTTGGGTCGCCGAGGTGTCGATCGGCTGGGTGAGCTCGCCGCGCGGGCGCTCGCGCATGGCGGGGGTGTACGGGGCCGGTTCCGGTCCGCCGCCGTGGGGGACCCCGAAGGAGTGCCAGGCAGGCGATTCGTGCTCCGCCCGCCCCTCGCCGCCCTGGTCCGGTCGAGAGTCGGTCATGGGGTCTATTTCACCGTCCCGGCCGCTGCAGCGCCTGCCGCAGTGGCGACGAGGTGAAACTCGACCCGGCGAAGGAGGCGGGGATCGCCGTTGCGGTGGCGGTGCCCGAGGTGCGCGGAGTCGTCACGCTGAGCGAGGCGGAACCGCCCGGGCCGGGTCCGGCGACGGCCAGGCCGATGGCGGCGGCCGCGGACGCACCGGCGGCGAGCCCGGCGATCGCGGCGGCTCGGCGGGGCGACCGGTGCAGCGCCGGCGCCGCGGGAGCGACGGTCGGGACCCGCAGCTGGCGCACCGACTCGGGCGCACGGGGAATCGGCGGGACGTCCGACGAGAGGCGTGACTCGGCCGGAGCCTCGGTGGGGCCCGGCGTGGGCTGCGCCATCGCCAGCAGCATCGACTGCAGGTCGGCCGAGAACCCTGGGGTCGGCCCCGAGCGCAGCGACGTCAGCAGCCGCCGCTCCTCGTCGGCCGCATGCCGGCAGACCAGGCAGACCGCCAGATGTTGGTCGAAGGCGTGCTGGGCCCGCGCGTCGAGCCGATGGTCGACGTACGCGCTGACCTGCATACCGAGGTGACGTGACATCCGGTCAGCGCGCCCCCGACAGCACCCCGGCGGGGCGGATGGTGGGCCGGGAGGAGGTGGCCGCCGGGACCACCTCACGCTGCGGCGCGCGGTGCGCGAGCGCCTCGCGCAGCTGGGCGCGCCCACGGTGGATACGGGACCGCACGGTCCCGAGCTTGACCCCGAGCGTCGCGGCGATCTCCTCGTAGGAGAGTCCCTCGATGTCGCAGAGGACGACGGCCGCGCGGAAGTCCGGCGGGAGCGCGTCCAGCGCACGCTGGACGTCGTCGTCGAAGTGGGTGTCGTCGTAGGTCTGCGCCGGACCCGGCTCGCGGCTGGCCATCCGGCTCGCGGCGTCCTCGGGTAGGGCATCGAACCGGATCCGCTGCTTGCGGCGCATCTTGTCGAGGAACACGTTGGTCGTGATCCGGTGCAGCCAGCCCTCGAACGTGCCAGGAGTGTAGGAGTTGAGGGACCGGAACACCCGGATGAAGACGTCGTGGGTGAGGTCCTCGGCGTCGTGGGGGTTCCCGGTGAGGCGGTACGCGAGGCGGTAGACCCGCGCCGAGTGCTGCTGGACGATCTCCTCCCACGTGGGCGGGGTCCAGGTCGCGTCGGGGCTCACCGTGCTGCTGTCATGAGGGGAGGCCGCATCCTTGAGGCCCGCAGGTGCGGTCAGGGTGTCGGTCACGTGATACGCCTTTCGAGAGGTATCCGGTCATGTGACGAACCGGTCTGCCTCAGAGTTCCCGAGGAATTGATGAGTTTACTGTGCCTTCCCTAGGTGCCAGATAACCATCCGGAGCGACCCTGACGAGACCCTGATGTCGGAGGCGGATGTCGTGCTCAAAAGTGACCGGTTCGCCCGAGTAGGGTCGATTCATGAGCGCACAGAAGGCGGCCAGCTGGGGGTACGCCGAGGACTTCGTCGCTGAAAGCGAGATCGTTGAGTCGGCCCGCCGCCGCGGCGAGGAGCTGGGCTGCACCCCGATCGGCCCGGGGGGCGGCGCGGCTCTCCGGACGATCGCGGCGGCCACCGCGGCCAAGGCGGTGGTCGAGATCGGGACCGGGGCCGGCGTCTCGGGGCTCTGGCTGCTCGCGGGGATGCCCGCCGACGGCATCCTCACCACGATCGACATCGAGCCGGAGAACCAGCGGGCCGCACGCGACGCGTATGCGTCGGCGGGCATCGCGCACCAGCGCACCCGGGTGATCACCGGGCCGGCGCTCGACGTGCTGGGACGGATGACCGACGGCGCCTACGACATCGTCCTCATCGACGCCGACAAAGAGGGCTACCCCGCCTACGTCGAGGAGGCGGCCCGCCTGCTGCGCTCCGGCGGCGTGATGATCCTCGACAACATGCTCTGGCACGACAAGGTGGCCGACCCAGCGGCTCGCGACGACACGACGCGGGTGCTCCGCGACCTCGGCAAGACGATCCGCGACGACGACCGGTTCTTCGCGTCGCTGCTGCCGGCCGGCGACGGGCTGCTGGTGGCCGTCAAGCACTGACCGCACGGAACCGCTGAGGACAGCGAGACGCCCCCGGCCGCATTCGGCCGGGGGCGTCTCGATGCTGATGGGAGGTCAGGAAACCCCGTCGCAGCCCTGGATCGCGTCGCGCAGGTTCGCGGCCTCGTCCGGAGTCATCTCCACGACCAGGCGGCCACCGCCCTCGAGCGGCATACGCAGGACGATCCCGCGACCCTCCTTCGTCACCTCGAGAGGTCCGTCGCCCGTCCTGGGCTTCATCGCCGCCATGGTTGGCCTTCCTTCAAGAATGGTCCGAGAGGATCGAGCAGATGCACCTGAGAACTGCTGGAGACCATTATCACCGAAGCCGGTTTGCTGGTGAAAATCGGGTCACCGGTACGAGCAGGCCAGAATGAGGACATGACGACCACCTCCTCCCCGGAGTCCGCGCAGCCGACGTCACGACCCGACGAGACCGATGACGTGGTGCAGCTCCAGGTCGACGGTGGCGTGGCGACGGTCGTCCTCAACCGTCCGGACGCGATGAACGCCATGGACCTGGCCATGAAGGTCCGGCTCGTCGAGGTGGTCGAGCAGGTGGCCGCGGACCCGACGGTCCGCTGCGTCGTCCTCACCGGGCGGGGTCGGGCGTTCTGCGTCGGGCAGGACCTCAAGGAGCACATCGGCTCGCTGATCCGCGGCGACGAGGCACTCGGGACGACCGTGGTCGACCACTACAACAAGGTCGCCACCCTGCTCGCGACGATGAACAAGCCGGTCGTCGCGGCGCTCAACGGGGTCACCGCCGGCGCGGGCGCCTCGATGGCCTTCGCCTGCGACTTCCGGATCCTCGTCGAGGGCGCGGGGATCAACCTCGCCTTTGCGGCCATCGCGCTCTCCTGCGACACCGGGTCGTCATGGTGGCTGCCCCGGTTGGTCGGCACGGCCAAGGCCAAGGAGCTGCTCCTGATGCCCCGCACCGTGCCTAGCGCCGAGTGCCTCGAGCTCGGCCTGGTGACGAAGGTCGTGCCCGCCGAGCAGTTCGAGGCAACGGTCGCCGAGCTGGCGCGCACCCTGGCCGCCGGTCCGACGCTGGCCTACGGCTCGATCCGCCGAGCGGTGGCGGCCAGCTCGGGGCAGGACCTCGCCGACGCACTGGCGCACGAGGCCGAGCTGATGACGCTCACCGGCGCGAGCGCTGACCACCGGGCCGCTGTTGACGCGTTCCTCGCCAAGGAGAAGCCGGTCTTCGAGGGCCGGTAAGCCTGCATCGTGGGGTGGCCTGGTCGGGGTCCCCGCGAAGTATCGGAGCGAAGCGGAGAACTTCGTGGGGTGACTTACGGGGGAAGGTCGGTCGGCGGGATGAACCGCCAGAGGATGTCGATCCAGTACCACTGCCCGATGACGAAGGCGACGAGCAGGACCCCGAACCGCACCCACACCCACCGTCGCCAGGTCCGCCACCGTGGGTACCCCGCCGCGCCGATCAGCACCGCCGCGAGCGGGAACAGCGGGATGAGGTACCGGAAGATCGACGTGAACGGGTCGAGGACGACGAGCAGGTACAGCGGGTACGCCAGCGACCAGGTCCGCAGCTGCGGTCCCAACCGGATGGCCCAGGGACCGAGGACCATCACAGCGATGACGACGAAGATCACCGTCAGCCAGACCGGGCCCCAGGTCTCGCCGAAGTAGTACCGCGACATATCGAGCCACGGCTTGAAGGGGACGATCGTGCCGCTGCCACGCCAGGTCGCCATGGTCGCGGTGTAGGCGTCCGCGCGTCCGGTGACGCCGCCGGCGATGACCGGCCAGAGCAGGCCGGACACCACACAGCCGGCGAGCGCGGCGAGGCCGGCGGCGATCTCGGTCGGGACCAGCGGACGCTCGGTCCGCTCTCGCCATCGACACCACAGGGCGACCACGGTGACCGCGGCGATGGGTACCGCGATCGGCCGGGTGAGCCCTAACAGCACAGCGAGCGACATGGCCCAGAGCCAGCGTTCCCGGCTCAAGGCCAGGAGGAAGAGGGTGAGCAGGGCCATCGCCATGGCCTCCGTGTAGCCCACCTGGAGCACGACGGCGGCCGGCATACTCGCCCAGAGCACGATCGTGGCCAGGCTGAACCGCTCGCCCAGCCGGTCGCGGAGCAGCAGGCCCATCGCGACCGCGGCGACGAACCCGAGGAGCAGCGACAGTGTGGAGCCCACCGCGAAGAAGTCCAGACGGGTGAGATCCATGAGGACTCGGCTGACGAACGGGAACAGCGGGTAGAACGCCCAGGCGTTCTGCTGGATCGCGCCGGTGTCATTG